>CAVEGP010000011.1:0-39754 GCA_963615155.1 Bacteroides uniformis
TAGAGCATCTGCTTGACGTGCAGGAGGTCACAGGTTCGAGTCCTGTACCGTCCACTTTTTCAGAGAGAGTCTCCAACGTAAGTTGGTGGCTCTCTTTTTTCGTCTGTCTCTGACTTTCGTTCGAGCAAAGTGAACGGGACAGAACTCGAAAGCACGACACTGCCGTAAGCAGGGCTAAACAATCAGTCCAGCGGACTATTGCTCAGCCCACGGTTGCCAATCACCCGAACGCACTATTGAGATGACTCCTGTTTCAGTATCCCCTTTCTGCCTTTTCTGTGTTGGGATGTTCTTTCATCAGAAAGTATGGTATACTGAACTCAACAAATCAGTATTCGTCGGGCGGTCTTCATTCAGGTAAAGCACTATCGTTTCGCTCGACCGTACAGGATGTAAGGCATCGAAATGAAAAAAGAGAGGATGTACATAACATATGAAAAAAAGAATTCATATGATAACATTGATATCCATGGCTTTAATGGCTGGACTTTGCGTTGCCTGCGGCAAAGCGGAAACAGCAAGTAAAAATCTGAGCACTAAAAGTGAATTTTCTCAAGTTGAAGAACAGTCCAGCTCTGCATACAGCGAAAACAATGACGATCTGGAAATAGATTTCACCTATGACTATTCCGAGGACATCAAGGCAGCTGTTGACGATGTGGTATCAAATTCAACCTCCCTTCAAAAGGAATTGGAGAACATCGAGGATCTCATCTCAAAATACACTCCGTTGACAGAGGCGGCTCAGACTCAGGAAGAAATGAATGTATCCTCCAAATGGCTTTTCGTCATATGGGATACGGAAATGAATGACCTTTGGAGCAGGTTGAGCAGCTCCGCGGATCAGCAAATTCTTGAGGAACAGGGAAACTGGACAGCCATGAAGGAGGAAGTGACATTATTGGCAATTGGATCCAGTGCAGAAAACGGCAGCATGTATCCTCTCCTTCAGAATTCCTTCCTGGAGGAGATCACAAAGAATCGCGCTTATGTTCTTGCAAATGAACTGGCAGGGATAAAAGGAGAAACCTTTGTCCTTCCGGAAAAATCCGCAAAGTATGGTTGGTTTGTGGACAATCAGGGAACAGGAGATGTATATAGTTCTTTGATCACCCGTCAGGGATGGGAAGAAGAGGATGAAGCAACCATCTCCATTTATCGACAGAGTAAAATAGAAGGATCCTTTGCTGAGAACGGAAACGGAGAGCTGGCTTTCACATCGGACGATGGAAGTGTAAAGGGAATCATCAAAATTGATGGATGGAATGGAGCAAGTTTTAAAGTCACTGAGACATCCGGTGAGTCTGTTTTCTCCGAAGGGGAAGAATTCGAATTTCCTTTTGCGTTTTGACAGACACAAACGATGTTAAATTCCAGTTTACAGGAGAAAAATTGATATGGATGCTGTGTGGAACACGCTTTACAAGGAAGCCACAAAGGTCTTGAAGCCTCAAAAAATATCCGAATGGGTGGAAGCAGGCGGTGTAGCCGCCGCAATCGAAACGGTCTCCGGCACTGTCTATACAGGTGTTTGTATAGACAGTGCTTGTACCCTTGGAATCTGTGCCGAACGGAATGCGCTCTTTCATATGCTCACAAACGGGGAAAGCGAGATCCGGCGAGTGATCGCTGTCAACCGGGACGGGAAGGCAATGCCGCCCTGCGGTGCCTGTCGGGAACTCATAACGCAGCTCATGCCAGAAAACTACCGTAACGTCGAAGTAATGCTGGATTACGAAAAAGGCGAAGCTGTAACGCTGGGAGAGCTTACTCCCCGATGGTGGCTTTAACCCTGCGTCTGTAAAATTTCCATCGAGCTTCAACCTCTCTGTCCGCGCGAAGCATGGACGGAGAGGTTTTTCTTGTAGGTACAGCATTCCCAAAAATCTCATTTTCTTCCGGAACATGCCAAAAACGACTACCATTTAGTTTCGGAAAGTTGTATAATAAAGGTGTTTGATTTTAATTTTGCCGATTTTTGATGTTCTCTTTTTTATAAGGAGTATGCTCCATGAAAATTTCACGCAAATCGTTCCTGCAATTGCTGGGTCTTTCGGCTTTGACGCTGGGCAGCGTCGGCTGTGGCGCGTCCAGCAGCTCGATCTCCAGCTCAACCTCCGTAATGTCTCTTTCTCCGGATCGTCCTGTCACTCTGACCGTCTGGACGTACTACAACGGCGACCAGCTCGACTCCTTCAACAATCTGGTCAATACCTTTAACAGTACGATCGGACAGGAAAAGGGCATCACCGTGGAAAGCTCCAGTCAGGGCAGCGTGAATGAACTGGAATCCATCGTTCTGGAGTCCGCTGAATCCAAAGTCGGAGCGGAGGCTCTGCCCAACATTTTCTCTGCCTATGCGGACACCGCATACCGGATCGATCAGCTTGGACTGATTGCCGATCTTAGCCCCTATTTCACTGCGGAAGATCGTGCCGCCTACATCGAAGGCTATCTGACGGAGGGCGATTTTGAGGGCAACGGAAGCATCAAAATCTTCCCCACCGCAAAATCCACTGAGCTTTTGTTCCTGAATGACACCGACTGGCAGAAATTTGCCGACGCTTCGGGCTCGACCTACGACGACCTTGCCACGCTGGAAGGGGTCGTTGATACTGCCGAAAAATACTACAACTGGACAGAAGCGCAAACCGGCACCGGTCGTGCTCTGTTTGGTCGTGACGCAATGGCAAACTACTTTCTCATCGGCGCAGAGCAGCTTGGCTGCACCATTTTTGATGTGACCGACGGCAAAATGACCCTTGGTCTGACCGAGGAGGTTGCCCGCAAGCTCTGGGATAACTACTATGTTCCCTTCGTCAAGGGCTGGTTCTCCGCTTCCGGACGCTTCCGCAGCGATGACATCAAGACCGGCAATCTCATCGGCTATGTCGGCTCAAGCTCCAGCGCGACCTATTTCCCGTCTCAGGTCATGACGAGCGACACCGAGAGCCACGACATCAGCCTGAAGGTTCTTCCCGCGCCTCACTTCGCCGACGCTGTCCGGAGCGTCACCGTCCAGCAGGGCGCAGGCATGGTGGTCACGAACCGCTCGGAGCTTGAGGTCCTCGCCAGCGTTGAGTTCCTGAAATGGTTCACCCAACCGGAAAACAACATTGCGTTCGCGGTCGGCTCGGGCTATCTTCCGGTCACTCACGCTGCCAACGATATGGACGCCATCCATGCCAGCGGTCTGGACCTTACAGACAAGATGGATGCCATCCTGACCGGAGCCGTCGAAGCCACCAACACCCTCGAGCTTTACACCTCCAAGGCATTTGAAGGCGGGGTAGATGCCCGCAACGTTCTGACTTATACTCTATCCGACCTTGCTTCAGCAGACCGTGCCACCGTTGAGGAGCGCATCGCCGCCGGACAATCTGCCAAGGAAGCCGAGGCAGAGTTCCTGACCGACGACTATTTCCAGCTCTGGTACACCGATCTTTGCACCAAGCTTCGTGCATACGAAAGCTGATCTCCGCCCGATTTCGTAAAATTTTCAAGCGGAAAGGATGTCTGTCCCCTGATGAAACGCGATTCGTTTTTTCCTTTCAAAAAGCGAGAACGCTCTATCTTTCGCTTCATTCTGAATGCTATGATCCTGGTCCTTGTGGCGGAGTTCATCTTTCTGACCGCCGCGATCTTCCGCAGTCATGTCAGTGATCAATTGCGCCAGAACGCTCTGGATATTCTGGACAAGCAGGTCGAAAACCGCAGCGGATACCTTTACGATCAGTTTGCGGAGATCCGGAACCTGACCAGCATCACCACCGAGATCAACAGCCAGACACAGGAGCTGATCGACAACGGGACGATCGACCTTGCTACGATCGACGCCAGCGGCGAAAACAGTCTTCCGCTTTTCAAAACTATCCTGCCCGAGCTGATCACCGCTCTGCGGAATCGTCCCGCGACGGGTATTTTCGTCATCCTGAACACTCACGGTCTCAGTCAGAGCGATGTCGGCACGGCTTTGCCCTGTATCTACCTGCGTGACCTTGACCCGGACGCTTCGCCCTCTGAGCTGAACTCCGATATTCTGTTGGAGCGTGCTCCTTCTCAACTTCTGCAAAGCTACTCGCTCTCCACCGATAAGGGCTGGATGCCCATGATCCAATATAAAGGTCTGAACCGGAAGGGCTTTTTCCAGCTTCCATTCCAGACCGCTTACGAAGCCGACTCCAAGCTGAGTTCCAGCGACTATGGGCGGCTTTGCTCCGTCCCTTATATCCTGACGGGGGACGATCGCTCCGCCATCGCTTACAGCCAGCCCCTCATCCTCTCGGACGGAACGGTTTACGGCGTTATCGGTGTTGAACTGCTCACCAGTTATCTGGAAACCAAAATGCCCAGCAAAGAGCTGCAAAACGGCGGCACCGGTATTTACATGCTGGCTTCGACCACGGACGATCTCAAGGGAGATGAACTGACCCTGACCTGTTCCGTCTCCTCCGACAATACGCTGGACGCGCAGGAGCTGACCCTTCATCGGGAGGGCAAATCCTCCTGGTATTTTGACCTGAACGGCAAACGGAATTATGCCTCTCTGCGTCAGATCACGATGTATCGGCGGAATGCCCCCTTCTCGGATGAGCAGTGGCTTCTGGTCGGCGCAGTGGAATCCTCTGTCCTGTTCTCCTTCTCGAACAATGTCAACGCCCTGCTTTTCAGTTCGCTGTTTCTGACGCTGGTGGTCGGTCTGATTGGCAGCTTTGCCGTCAGCCGCGCCCTTGCAAAACCGGTCTCGCAGCTATCCATTGAGCTTGCCATGGCTCAGAGTCATGGTAACGAACGCATCCCGCAGTTCTCCCGCACCGGCATCCAGGAACTGGATCAGTTCGCCGCCGCCATCACCCGACTGACGCAGGAAAATCTGGCCGCTTCCATGCTCGAGCGTGTCCGCATTGAGCACGAGCGCGATTACGATATCCTGACCGGACTGTACAACCGTCAGGCGTTCCATCGTGTCTGCGAAGATCTGTTCGCCAAGCCGGAGCAGTTGAAGCACGCCGCCCTTGTGATGCTGGATCTGGACAATCTCAAGCAGGTCAACGATCGCTACGGTCACGACCACGGCGACCAGTATCTCTGCCAGACCGGACAATGCCTGATCCAGAATACTCCTGCCGGAACGCTCTGCTCCCGTCTGTCGGGCGATGAGTTCCTGCTCCTGTTTTATGGCTACGATTCGCAGGACGCTATCCGGAAAGAGCTGGACAAACTGCGGCTCGCCCTGAAGGGAAGCATTTCCATCCTTCCCACCGGACACGATCTGCACATCAGCATTTCGGGCGGCATCGCATGGTATCCCGAGGACAGCACCAACTACCTCACCTTGAAAAAACATGCCGATTTCGCGATGTATCAGGTCAAGCGTTCAGAGAAAGGACGTCTGTGCGAGTTTGACCCTGAGCTGTATAAGCAGTACAACTATGAACTTCAGACCAACACCGAGTTCGAGCAAATGCTCCGAACCGAACAGGTCACTTACTTTTTCCAGCCTATTTTCGAGACGCAGCATGGGCAGGTGATCGCCTACGAAGCCCTGATGCGTGTGCTGGATCTCCCGACCCTCGCTTCTCCCGCTACGGTCATGCGGCTGGCAACCGAGACCGGACGTCTGTACGACATCGAGCGCATCACCCTGTTCAAGGGCAGCGAAGCCTTCGAGCTGCTGCAGAAGAATGAGCTGATCCGGAAAGACGCTCTCCTCTTTATCAACTCCATCGCCAACGTCAGCCTGAACAATGATGACTGGGCGCGCTTTATTCAGGTCTTCCCGAATATCCCCCGTCAGATCGTGGTCGAGATCACCGAGGAAGAGCAGCTCAACCTTGAAGCACTGGAACGAAAGCGGAATGTTCCGGGCAGTCTGGGTATCTTTGCCATCGACGATTACGGCAACGGCTACAGCAACGGCAGCAATCTGCTGACGATCCTGCCTCGGTACATCAAGGTAGATATCTCCATCATTCGGGATATTGATACCGATCCGGACAAGCAGCGTTTCCTGACCAGCACCATCGAATACGCTCATCCTCACGGCATACAGGTGCTTGCCGAGGGTGTGGAGACCCTCGCAGAGCTTCGCACCGTCCTCGAGCTGGGCGTTGACCTGTTGCAGGGCTACTGTCTGGCACGCCCCGCCGCATGTCCGGCTCCCATTTCGCCGGACGCGCTTTCCGTCATCCATGAATTCCACTCCGAGAAACCCGAAACCTGATCCTTCATCGTTCAGACACGAGCCTGTTTCCCTTCGGGGGACGGGTTCGTGTCTATTTTTATGGGCGAACGTTCAGCAAAACGCCGAACATTTTGTAGTAACATGCTCAAATCATGGCATTTCTGTGATTTCAGAAATTGATTTTTATCTCCAAAACTGCTAAACTAATAGTATCACGTTCTCTGTGTCGACAGCACAGAAACAGGAGGTATTGCTATGACTGAATCCCCGGGCAGCGTCGTCACCCTGCTTTGTTCCGGAATCCAGCTTTACAGTGCGGAACGCCGCATCGCCGACTGCATTCTTGCGGATGTCAGACGCGCTTCGACCGCCACCTCTGCGGAGCTTGCACGTGCCAGCAACGTTTCAGAGGCTACCGTGACCCGCCTGTGCCACAAGCTTGGATTTGAAAATTATCGGAAATTCCAGATCGCTCTTGCGCGCGATGTTCTGGAACAGCAGCAGACGGAGACGATCACGCCCGCCCCCAAAATCGCTTCCAAAGACTCCTTGCGGCAATCTCTGGAAGTCATTCTTGCCAACCGGCAGGAGGAGCTGCGCGCTACCTACCACGCACTGGAGCTTCCCCAACTGCGAGCCGCGCTCGCGCTACTCCGCAACGCTGAGGTCATCGAGGTCGCTTCCTCCGGGCACAATCTTCCGGCTGCGCTAGACGCCTCGCTCAAGTTCACCGACCTTGGCAAACGCTGTGCCGCCAGTATCATCCACGAAAAAAGCCTTGCTTTTGCGCAGACCCTGACCTCAAAGGATCTGCTGATGGCGATCTGCTCCACAGGTCGTTCCGAACCTCTGGAGCAGACGGTGCAAGCCGCTCGGGAGCACGGCGCGTCCGTTCTTCTGATCACCTGCGATCGTTCCTCTCCGCTGGCACGGATGGCGGATCATCTGTTGATCGCCTCCAACCGTGAGCAGCGTCTCATCGAGGGCGCGCATTCGCCCTCTCAGCTTTCGGTCAACTCCATCATCGAGCTGCTATATTATCTGCTCCTGATGAATGCCGATCTCGAGTAAAAAACACAGGCTGATGTAAAACAACCTCTCCATCTCGCATTCGCTCGACAGCTCTCCTAATAGGAGAGCCTGCCAAAGCCTCCCCTATCAGGGGAGGTGGCAATGCGAAGCATTGACGGAGAGGTTATTTACATCAGCCTGTTATTTTTATGCTTATTCGTCCTTTGCGTTGAAAACGTACTTGTCCATCCGGCGGAACGCTTCCTCAATACGGGAGCGAGGCGACGCCAGATTCATCCGGAGATGGCACGGACCGTGGAACATCGTGCCATCCTGCACAGCCACACCCACATCCCACAGAGCATGTTCCAGCTCCTCGATGGTCTTGCCGTGTGCCTTGCACCAGTCGGTGCAGTCCACAAACAGCATGTATGTACCCTCCGGTTTTGTGGCAGTCACGCCCTCAAAATGCTCCGCGATGTAATCACAGGCAAAGTTGACGTTCCCGCTCAGCACTTCCCGCAGCTCATCCGTCCATTCCTGTCCTTCGGGGCTGTAGCCACCGATCAGAGCGTGCATCGACAGGACATTCATCATATTGTAATGATTCAGGCTGGACTCCTTTTCGATGCGGTCACGCCACCAGTTGTTATACACGATGTGATAGCTTCCGACCAGACCCGCCAGATTGAAGGTCTTGGAGGGTGCGTACATGGCGGCGGTCCGCTGGCGCGCATCCTCGTTGATGGACTGCGTGGGAATATGCTTATGACCGTTCAGGATGATGTCCGACCAGATCTCATCCGAGACGACATACACATCGTACTTCTGGAACAGCTTCATCGCCTGTTCCAGCTCCTCCCGCTCCCAGACACGACCGCAGGGGTTGTGCGGGTTACAGAGGATAGCCGCATGGATCTTTTCCTCCTTGAGGTGCTTCTCCATATCAGCATAATCCATCCGCCAGACGCCGTTTTCATCCTTTACCAGCGGACTGTGCACGATGTCATAGCCGTTGTTTTCCAGACTGTGGGTAAAGCCGATGTAGGTCGGGCTGTGGACAAGAACCTTATCGCCGCGGGAGCAGACGCAGTTCAGCGCGCTGATCACACCGCCCAGCACACCATTTTCATACCCGATGTGCTTCGGCTCAAGCCCTGTCACGCCGTTCCGGATATACTGCCAGTTGATGATCGCATCAAAATACTCTTTTGTCGGACTGAAATAGCCATACGCCGGATGCTGCGCGCGCTCAATGATGGCTTGCGGAATGGTCGGCACGGTCGGGAAATTCATGTCCGCGACCCACATCGGGATTGCGTCAAAGCCTTTCTTCGGCGCAGAAGGCGCAAAGCCTGTGCCCAGACCATCCACGGCGATCGCGTCTTTCCCATGACGATCCATGATCGAAGTAAAATCGTATTTCATGACAGCTTCTCCTTTTTTGATCTTGTAAAAAAGGACCATCGCCTTTCAACCTCTCCGTCAAGCGATCGCTCGCCAGAGAAGCTGTGCAACAGCCCTCTCGATATTAAAATCAGCCTTCGATGATCTCGACGGTCTTCATCTTGACCGGAGTGGTGGGTTTATCGTTCCAGTCGGTGCGGACAGAAGCGATCTTGTCCACAACATCCATGCCGGAAACGACCTTGCCGAATGCAGCGTACTGACCGTCCAGATGGGGCGCATCCTCGTGCATGATGAAGAACTGGCTGCCTGCGCTGTTCGGGTTCATGCTGCGTGCCATGCTGATGACGCCGCGGACATGCTTGATGGGGTTGTTCACGCCGTTTGCCGCAAACTCACCCTTGATGTTCCAGCCCGGACCGCCGGTGCCGGTGCCCAGCGGGCAGCCGCCCTGGATCATGAAGCCGCGGATCACACGGTGGAAGGTCAGACCATTGTAGAAGCCCTGACCGACCAGCTTCTTGAAGTTCTCACAGGTGATGGGGGCAGCCTGCTCGTTCAGCTCGATGTCGATGACACCGCCGTCTTCCATAGTAATACGAACCATATCGCTCTAATACTCCTTTAAAACTAAGCCCAAAGCGGGCAGATGTGGCAAAAAACTGCCAAGTATCATGGATAGTATATCATATTCAGGGCTGCATTTCCACCATATCCGCCCAAAATCGTTTCGGACAGTGGGACATGCGGCACTTTTCGTTATGACGGGCTTTGATCTCCAGCGTGTTATAAAACTGCTTCCAGAGAGCCTGAAGCTCCTGCTCCCGCTCAGATGGCGGCGGAAGCTCCAGCGGCGCAGCCAGCTCCACAAGCCGTGCTTTGTGGTTCTCCTGGATCAGCACCGCATTGTGGACCGCATCGTAGATCATGAAGCTTTCTTCCGGAAAGCGTCCGCAGAAATGCGCCCGCAGAAGGGGTAAAATATAATTTTTCGGGTGGATCACTGCGCCTAACACTCCGTCGTATTCCTGAAAGCGGACAAAGCCCTGATACTTGTCGATCTCCCAGTTCAGGCTTTTTTCCATCTCATAGAGGGGCGCAACATCGGGGTGTCCCGCCCGCCTGACCGTCCCTGCCCCAAGCGCAAATGCCAGATGCAGAAAACGGATCAGCAGCAGCTCTTTGTCCTCCCGTCCCGAGAGAAAATCCCGTGTCACAAGAAGCTCTGTCTCCGCACCCAACTTGCTCCGGAAGCTGGCGAACACCCGATGGGCTTTGACCGAGTCCGTCTCAATTTCACGGATGGGATAGAGGGTAGCGGTCTCCCGTTCCGGTGTCCAGACCGCAAACGGGATCTCGTGCTGAACAAAGCTCTCAAATACACAGCAGAGAAAGCCCTCGAAGCTACCGTCGTAGAGATAGACGATATCGGCATCGTGAAGCCTTCGGGCAGGTCTTACAGAGTCTTCGACAGACACTGAACCGCCTCCTCCCGCACCATCCGCTGTGCCGTATAGGGCGCAACGCCCTGCGCAATGAGGTTATCCACCGCAGGCGGCGTAAACATGCTCAGCTGCTCGACCCCGCCGCTGAATACATTCGGGTCAATCAGCGCGTTTGTGATCCGCTCCCTGCCTGCGCTCCCCCGCCCCGGATGCGCGCCCGCAAATCCACGGCAGGTGATGAAATACTGCGCCCGTTTCAGGATGACCCCCATCCGTTTCAGCTCGTCCAGACCCAGTGCAGCCTGTTTTCGGGCGCTCCAGATGCGCCGCGCGCTCTTCGGGCCGATGCCCGGCACACGGAGCAGCATCTCAAAGGGCGCACGGTTCACATCCACCGGAAACAGCCCATAATGCTGGATCGCCCAGTTGCCTTTCGGGTCGAGATAAGGGTTGAAATTCTGGTTGTTCTCGTCTAAGATCTCGTCCGCCCCAAACTGGTAGAACCGGAGCAGCCAATCCGCCTGATAGAGCCGATGCTCCCGCAGAAGAGGCGGCTTGGTGTCCAGCGCAGGCAGGCGGGTATCGTCCGACACCGGCATATACGCCGAATAGAATACCCTCTTCAGCCCGTACTTCCGGTACATGCCCTCGGTCAGCTTTAAAATATGGTAGTCCGTTTCGGGCGAAGCCCCCACGATCATCTGGGTGCTCTGACCAGCCGGCGCGAACCTTGGGGCTTTGCGGTAGAGAGCAAGCTCTTTTTGATTCGTCTGACCGGAAACGGCTATCTGCTTCATCGGGCGGAAGATCGAATGCCGCCCCTTATCCGGAGCAAGCAGGTGCAGACTTTTTTCACTTGGAAGCTCCACATTCACGCTCAGACGATCCGCCAGATAGCCCAACTGCTGGATCAGCTCCGGACTTGCTCCGGGGATCGCCTTGGCGTGAATGTATCCGCCAAAATGATATTCGTTCCGCAGAAGCCGGAGCACCGAGAGCATCCGCTCGGTGGTGTAATCCGGATCGACCAGAACCGCACTCGAGAGGAACAGCCCCTCGATGTAGTTCCGACGATAGAATTCGATCGTCAGCTCTGCCAGCTCCCGAGGCGAAAAGGTCGCCCTCGGCACGTCATTGGATTTCCGGTTGACGCAATAACTGCAATCAAAGGCACAGCAATTCGTCATCAGAACCTTCAGCAGGCTCACACAACGTCCATCCGCAGTGAACGCATGACAGCAGCCCGGCGCGTAACAGCTTCCGATCCCGCCCGCCTTCGCCTTGCGGGATGCACCGCTGGACGTACAGGCGACATCGTACTTCGCACTGTCAGCAAGGATCGTGAGCTTTTCCATCAATGACTGTTCCATACTGCTTGGCTGAACCGCTTACCACTTGGCTTTTGTTTCGACCACACGTCCCGCAATGTGCAGGCGGTTGAGCTCTTCTCCCTTGATGACCAGTTCATTATAGTTCGGGTTAAAGGGCTGGAGCACAACGCAGTTGCCACGCTGAATGTAGCGTTTCAGCGTGCCTTCTCCCTCATCGCCATAGACCAGCACCCCCAGATCTCCGTTTTCCAGCGTATCCTGCTTGTGGACAAGGGCGAGGTCGCCATCCTGAATGCGGGGTTCCATGCTGTCGCCCCGAACGACCAGATAAAAATAATTGCCGGGGTCTTTGACCCGGGCGTACTCCTGCCCGTAGTCCTCTTCAAACGCCAGCGCACCGTATCCGGCCTTGACCGTACCGATGACTGGGATCAGGCTCTCAGCGTAGTTGCCGAAGAAACGTTCCTCCGGGGTGCTGACGTTGGAGACCGGACGATACAGCCCCAACAGATAATCCGCCGTAGTGTTCAGCAGTTCCGCGATCCGCGCGACCGTCGTGGGATCAGGGGAGGATTTGCCGCTTTCCCACTTTCCGACCGCCTGCTGGGTCACCCCCAGTTTGGACGCAAGCTCTGCCTGACTCATGCCCTGCTGCTTGCGGCATTTCTTTAAAAGCTCTGAAAACGACATCGTTCTGCACTCCTTTATCTCGGTGGCTCTGATTTTACGGTTTCATTATACAACAAAAAGATGTTTGTGTAAAGAGTTCTCCCGAAGCGTCATCGAAAAAAAGTTGTTACGCCGCATTTCTTTCCCAAACAAAAGCATAAAATTGAAATTAGGGCTTGACAGCAGGGCAGAAATCTGGTAAATTAAGTAGGCATTCGGTACAGTTTGTACCTCATGTCCACGAGGAAACAGATGGAGAGATGTCCGAGTGGTTTAAGGAAGCAGTCTTGAAAACTGCCGTACGGCAACGTACCGTGGGTTCGAATCCCACTCTCTCCGCCATTTTTAATTAAGTGTAACGCACTTTGCTCTGGAGTAGTACTCAAGAGGTCGAAGAGGCGCCCCTGCTAAGGGCGTAGGTCGTCTAAACAACGGCGCGAGGGTTCAAATCCCTCCTACTCCGCCAAGAAAAAGCTCGATGATTCTTTGAAATCGTCGGGCTTTTTCCATTTTCACAGAAAACCTCTCCCATATTCCATAAACTTTATCTTTTTGCCAAAGGCTCTCCTATCAGGAGAACTGTCGAGCGTACGCAAGACGGAGAGAGCTATAACACCAAATTTGTAATACTCCCCAGCACCACCAGATGCACCGGATAGAACAGGTAAAACGCCCATTTCGCCCATTTGGGACAGCACCCGCGCTGACCGTTATAATGCCAGACCAGAAGAAAGGCGAGCGGTGCGGTCAGCTCAAACAGCATCATGACCGCACCGACAACACACTGCTGCTTGCGGGAATTTCGGGTCAGATAAAGCGCGACGATGAGTGCCACACCGATAGCACCATAGTCCGTTTTCGCCAGCTCTGCCGCAAAAATGCAGACCATCGCAGCCACACCGCTCTTCCAGGTCAGATCACCTTTCTCGTTCTGAAAATGCTGCATCGCCGCCATCGCGATCACACCGATTGCCAGTGTCCAATCGACATTCTGATGTCCCCAGTAAAAGGGCGTCCGGAAAAACGCCATATCGAAGGGGATCTCACTCACAACGCCAAACAGAAGAAGCCGCCGGATGTACTTTTTGACGTCATGGGTGTGTTGAAAACCCTCGACCAGCAGAAAACAGAAGATCGGGAACGCCAGCCGCCCGATCAGCCGCAGAACACTGTCAAAGCATATCAGCGTGGCGGGGATATATTTCGCCATCGTATACTGCGTCTCAATACAGGACGCTCCGATGTGGTCGATGAGCATCGTCACGCAGGCAATGAATTTCAGGGTTGTTCCGCTGAATCCGCTGCGGCGAACCGTTGATAGAGTTTCCTTCATATGATCATTCCTTCCTTAACCACCTTAAAACAGAAGTCTCTCCCCTGTTTCTATGGGTCTTACCAACGAGATCCGTGGAATTGAAACAGAAATCCGTTCAAAAATGCTTGACAGAATAGACACGGAATAGTACAATCAAGAAGATAATTGAACTATCTCAAATCAAAGATGAAAAAGATTCACAGAATATCAGGCGTCTCCAAACCAAGAGAGCGGAGGGAGGCATGAGGAATTTATGACGCTATTTTCTTATGAGATCTTCGACGCCGTTGCACGGCAGGGCAGTTTCAATAAAGCGGCACAGCAGCTGCACCTTACGCCTTCGGCCATCAGCCACGCCATTGCGGTCATGGAGACCGAGCTGGGCTTCACCCTGTTCAACCGCGGCAAAAACGGCGTCACCATGACGAGCTACGGCGCATCGCTTTACCCATCCATCCGTGCCGTCCTGAACAGCGACGAAGCGTTGCAGCAGAGCATCGCCCGCCTGAACGGTCTGGAAAAGGGCAAGGTCAAGCTGGGCGCGTTCAACTCGGTCTGCGCCTGTCTGCTGCCCGGCATCCTGAAAAGCTTTATGACTCATTATCCTCAGATCGAGGTCGAGGTCTATCAGGGCACTTATGACGATGTAAAGGAGTGGCTGCGCACCGGACAGGTCGATATGGCATTCCTTTCCTCTACCTGTCGGGAAGAGTTCACCCTAACCGAGCTGTTCCGTGAGCCGCTGCTCTGCATCGTGCCGCAGGATTGGCCGCCCCCGCCGGGAGGCGTGATGACCCCCGCCCTGATGAACGAGCAAAGCTTTGTTGTTCAGTGCGACGCCACTGATGCCGAGATGCGTCAGTTCCTCAAGAAATATTCCATCGCGACAGAACGCCGCTGCCATGTCATCGACGATCAGTCCAACATCGCAATGGTCGAGGCAGGTCTCGGCATTTCCATCATGCCGCAGATGCTTCTGCGCAACTGCACCGCTGCCATCAAGATCTATCCTATTGATCCCGAGGAATACCGTGTGGTCGGTCTGGCGGTCCAGCGTCCCACCGCAATGGCTCCGGCTGTTGAGCAGATGTTCCATCACATCATCGATTACTGCAAGCAGAACATCGAACCGTAAATATTCTATCACGCCCCGACCTGTGTGCGCAACACCGGTCGGGGCGTTTTTCCAAAAAAGAATTGTATCTTCGGCGATGATACGGTATACTTAAAGCCAATCAATGCTATCTTCAGGAGGAAGCCAATGCAGCTTTTTTCTTCTACTCCGGCGGCGGACGGATTCCGGATGCCCGCCGAATATGAACCACACCGGGGCTGTGTGATGATCTGGCCTGTCCGTCCCGGCTCGTGGCCGCACGGTGGAACGTCCGCACAGCAGACCTTTGCGCAGGTCGCACGCATAATCTCAGAAAGCGAAACGGTCTGGATTCTGGCAGCTCCGGCAGATGTTCCCACCGTCGAAGCCGCCTTTGCACAGGATGCCAACATCCACGTCCTGCCCATCGAGACAAATGACGCATGGGCACGGGATGTCGGTCCGACCTGTGTCGTCAATGGCAAGGGAGAAGTACGGGGCATCGACTGGCAGTTCAATGCGTGGGGCGGTACTTACGATGGTCTGTATGCCCACTGGGAAAAGGACAATGCCGCCGCGCCTGCGGTTTGTGACGCACTCGGGCTGGACTGCTACAATGCGCAGCATTTCGTTTTGGAGGGAGGCTCCATCCACACCGATGGCGAGGGAACGGTCATTGCCACCGAAGCCTGTCTGCTCAGTCTGGGACGCAACCCTCAGATGAGCCGCGAGGAGATCGAATGCCAGCTCAAGCAGTACCTCGGTGCGGAAAAAGTCGTCTGGCTTCCCCGCGGCATCTACAACGACGAGACGAATGAGCACGTTGATAACGTATGTGCCTATGTTGCCCCCGCCGAGGTCGTTCTGGCGTGGACGGACGATGAAAATGACCCTCAGTATCCTCTGAGCAAAACCAGTCTGGATGCTCTGGAAGCCGCCACTGACGCAAAGGGGCGGAAATTCAAGATACACAAGCTGCCCATCCCCCTGCACCCGGTCTGCGTGACGGAGGACGAGCTGTCCGGCTATACCTTTGAAGAGGGCGAGGACACCCGTGAGGTCGGAGAGCGGCTGGCAGCAAGCTATGTCAACTTTTATCTTTCCAACGGCAGTGTCCTTCTGCCCCAGTTCGGCGACGAACACGACACCGACGCCGTCCGGATCCTGAGCGAGCTTTTCCCGACCCGAAGGGTCTGCCCCATCCCCGCCCGCACCATTCTGGTCGGCGGCGGCAACATCCACTGCGTGACCCAGCAGATTCCAGAATAAATGAGGTTTAAATCTATGCGAAACATCACCGTTGCTGCCATTCAGATGCAGTGTTCTCCCTCGGTGGAGGAAAATATCGCCAAAGCAGATCAGATGGTGTGCGAGGCTGCAGCAAAGGGCGCGAACATGATCCTCCTGCCCGAGCTGTTTGAACGTCCTTATTTCTGTCAGGAGCGTCAGTACGAATATTACGCCTACGCCACCCCCACTTCGGAAAATCCGGCGGTGAATCACTTCATGACCGTCTCCGAGGAATTGGGTGTAGTTCTCCCCATCAGCTTCTATGAGAAAGCAGGCACACAGCTCTTCAACAGCATCGCCGTGCTGGATTCCGGCAAACTGCTGGGTGTTTACCGCAAGACCCATATCCCCGACGATCATTATTATCAGGAAAAATTTTACTTTACCCCGGGCGACACCGGCTTCAAGGTCTGGGACACCCGTTTCGGCAGGATCGGCATCGGCATCTGCTGGGATCAGTGGTTTCCGGAGACGGCGCGCAGTCTCGCTCTGCTGGGCGCAGAGCTGCTGCTCTACCCCACCGCCATCGGCAGTGAGCCGATCCTCGACTGCGACAGCGCAGGTCACTGGCGGCGTTGTATGCAGGGTCACGCAGGAAGCAATCTCATTCCGGTCGTGGCAGCAAACCGCATTGGTCTGGAAGAGGTCACCCCCTGCGAGTCCAACGGCTGGCAGAAGTCCGCCTTGCGGTTCTATGGCTCGTCCTTTATCGCAGACGAGACAGGTGCGATCGTTGCCGACGGCTCTCGTGACAGCGAGGAAATTCTCATCGCTGACTTCGACCTTGATGCAGTCGAAGCCAACCGGATGAGCTGGGGTGTCTTTCGGGACCGCCGTCCGGAATGGTACGGCGAGATCACCCGTCAGGCACGTGGGATATAAAAAGCGAGGTCTCTGCTATGAAACGACGGACATTCTGCACAGGCGCAGCCGCACTGCTGGGTTCATGCCTGCTGGGTTCTCCTGCCGAAGCAAAAAGCAGCCCCATCACCGGACACGCTGTTCCGGACGGCGACTATCAGCTCTCTTTCCGAAGCGAGCTGAGCGTCATGGATCTCTGTCATCCATTTTATTACAGCGATTCCTTCTTTTCGCATCCTTCCACTGAGTACAGCCACCCCCTCGCTTTTGCCAGTCTCGGTCTTGCGCTTTCCGCCTTCAACACGGCTGAGAGCGACAACCGTTACTGGATGAACGCTGACGTGGGGCGCCAGGACAATCTTGCCGCTTCCTTTGAAGAACTGGGTTTCGCGGACACAAGCTATCACAACTACGATGTCGATGTCGGTGCTGCCAAGGACATCGTAGGCTATGGCATGGCACGCAAGACTCTTCTGGACGACAACGGAGACCGCACTACGATCTTCGCTCTGGCTTTGCGCGGCGGCGGATACGGCGGAGAGTGGGTCAGCAACCTGCATGTTGGCGCAGGCAGCGCGCATCTCGGCTTTATCACTCCGGTGGAAGAGGTATTCGAGAATCTCTGCTCCTATCTTGCTCACGCAATGCTTCAGGAAGAGCTTGGCACGGTCAAGCTCTGGATCACCGGATACAGCCGCGGCAGCATCATCGGAAATCTTCTGGCTGCCCGCATCCACAACGAGCTGGCACAGTTGGATCAGGATAACATTTTCGTGTATCTTTTTGCTCCTCCGGTGGCTCTCACTGCCGCCGACTATCCGGAGCTTCAGCAGGATTTTGACAACAACCATCTTCCCGATGGCACGCTGAAATCCACATGGAGCACCAGCAATATTTTCAACATCATCTCCAGCGGTGACATCGTCAGCCGTGTCCTGCCGGAGGGCTGGGGATATCACCGGAACGGCAACGACCGCTTTCTTCCCTCGACCCGAAGCAAGGACGAGCTGAACGACCTCAACGCAATGGGGGCTTCCTTCGGACCGATTTCTCTGAGCTTTTCCAGCCTGTCCACCGCCGAGGATACCACTGCCGTGATCAAATCGGCGCAGAAATACTGCATCAGCAAAGTGAACTTCCACGAGAAGTACGAATCAGCGTTGATGGACATGATCGAATGCGTTTTTCTCCGCACCGAAGAAGAGGTCACAAAAGGCACGATCCTCAATGATGAGGAGATCGTCGATCGGGTGCGCAGCCTGGGCAACATGAAGCAGTTTTCGTGGTGGGTGGTCATCCGGAATGTCTGGGCGGCTTCCACCATCAGCCGCCCGATCCTGGAACGGTTCGGCAGCAATGTCCCTGTCCGCATCCAGCAGATCATTATCCCGATGATCGCCGTCGGTCTGTGCTACGGTGTCGAAACCGACATGATCAAGATGGTGGTCAGCTTCGTTGTTGACCTTCTGTCTGTCCGCACCGATCCGGATAATATCCTTCGCGCGGCCTATTGTCACCACGTTGAAAATTACATCTCCCTGATGGAGTATTACTCCCCCGAGGAGCATGGGATGAAGCCTTTTACCCGTCAATAAATGCAATTCCCCCAGAGCGAATGACAGCTCTGGGGGCTTGTTTTGCTGCGGGAAACTTGAATACTCAGTTCCTCTCCGTATTTTGGGGAAGGGCGGCGGTAGTCTGTTTCATCCGAATCGCAACATAGACCGCAACGACCAGCTCTGTGATCGGCATTGCGAGCCAGAGAGAATCTGCGCCAAGCAGCACCGGAAGGATGAGGATCAGAATGCCGCTGATGACAAGTCCTCTGGAGACCGAAACGACAAAGGACACTTTCGGCTTCAAGATCGCCTGAAAATAGTAGGTCGAGAAGATATTGAAGGGCAGCAGCAGGAAAGAGACCGCATACAACCGGATGATGGCGGGCGCAATTTCAAGAATGGTCGGGGTCGGGGTCATAAAAATGCGGATATACTGGTTCGGACAAGCCAGACTGAGCACCGTCCAGAAAATGCCGAAGAAAGCCGTCGTGCCCAACGCCAGATGCAAGGTTTCCTGAATGCGTCCGCCTTTTCCTGAGCCGTAATTGGTGGAAATGATGGGCTGCGCCGCCTGTCCGACACTGTACGCACAGCACTGCACAAAGGTGCTGATATTGATGATTGGGCCATAGACCGCCAGAGCGTCCGAGCCAAGATACTTCATGATCTGCCGATTGAACAGAATCGTCAAAATGCCCATCGCAACGTCGATGAAAAACGACGAGAAGCCAATGACGGTGATCTTTCGGAGCTTGCCGAACAGAGCCGTCGGCTTTACCAGACGCAGCGTGTTCGTGCGCTTGAAAAAGTGCGTCATCATCACGCAGAAGGAGACCGCAGAACCGATCGCGGTTGCCAGACCTGCGCCAAACAATCCCATATCACAGGGGAACACAAAGAACCAGTCGCCAAACACATTGAAAATGCCGCCGGACAGTACGCCGATGGTCGCAAGCGTCGGGTCGTTGTCATTGCGGAGAAACGCCGCCAGCATCTGGTTGAACAGGAACAGCGGGACAACAAACTTGACCGGAAGCAAATATTCCTGTGCCAGCGGAAGAAGCTCCTCGCTTGCGCCAAAAAAGGTGAGAAGCGGCGCATCCAGCAAAATCAATGTTATCCATGTCAGCCCTGCCAGAAAGACAGAGCCGATGATGGCTGCTGTGAAATACTGGT
This sequence comes from Bacteroides uniformis, assembly GCA_963615155.1. Lineage (GTDB taxonomy): Bacteria > Bacillota > Clostridia > Oscillospirales > Ruminococcaceae > Faecalibacterium. Next base: position 19,342 of record CAVEGP010000011.1, read on the forward strand.
TTTCACTGCCGCTCTGCTTGTCACTGCCGCCGCGCTCAATGCTGAAAATGACACTGCCGCCGATCCCCATCAAAAGACCAAGGCTATATATAATGTTCCAGACCGGAGAGACCACAGCGAGTGCCGCCGTTCCCTCCGGTCCCTGATACTGCCCCACCATTGCCATATCCACGATGGAATAGATGGATGTGATCATGGCACTGCCAAACGCCGCTGCCAGATATTTGAAGTAGATTCGTTTGATGCTTCCATGCAGAAAATCCATAAAAACTCCTTTGTACGAAAAGAGCCGGATAAGGTACAGACATCTCAGTCTGCGCCTTATCCGGCTGTTGTTTCCCTGAACAACTCGCCCTCCGAGCGAACAGGAGAAATTATATCACGTTATTTTTTGAATGTCAACGCTTTTCAGCAACCTTCTTTTTCGGCGAGCTTCCGACCCATCAGAACGCCCATGACGGATGCCATCATCAGACCGCGTGTCCAGCCGGACGAATCGCCAAGGCAGTGCAGCCCCTGAATGTTGGTGTCGAGGTTCTCGTCCATCTTGACCTTGTTGGAATAGAACTTCAGCTCCGGACTGTACAACAGAGTCTCGTTTGCGGCAAAGCCGGGCACGACCATATCCAGCATCTTGATGAACTCGATGATGTTCGTCATGGCACGGTAGGGCATGGCGGCAGTGATATCGCCCGCAACGGCATCCTTCAGAGTGGGCTTGACGTTGGACTGCGCAAGCTCCTTCTGCCAGGTGCGCTTGCCGTCCAGAATATCGCCGTAACGCTGCACCATGATATGACCTGCGCCCAGCATATTCGTCAGTTCACCGACCTTCTGCGCATAGGCGATGGGCTGATTGAAGGGTTCGGTAAAGTTATGGGAAACGAGGATCGCAAGGTTGGTGTTTGCGCTCTTCTTCTCCTTGAAGCTGTGGCCGTTGACGACCGCGAGGTCGTTGTCGTAGTTTTCCTGTGCGACAAAGCCGCCGGGATTCTGGCAGAAGGTGCGGACCTTGTTCTTCCAAGGCTTCGGATAGCCGATGAGCTTGGACTCATACAGGACTTTGTTGACCTTCTCCATGACTTCGTTGCGGCACTCGACACGAACACCGATATCGACCGTGCCGGGCTTGTGGGCAATGTGATGCTCGGCACAGATCTTTTCCAGCCAGTCCGCACCACGGCGACCCGTACCGATGACGACGGCATCGGCATAAACAGCGCGAGGCTCCTCGTTGCCCTTCCGAATATAAACGCCCTTGCAGACCTCATTTTCAAGAATGATGTTCTCACACTCGGTGGAGAAGAGCATCTCGACGCCGTTATCCGCCAGATAATTCTGGATGGCAAGGTACAGCTCCTGTGCCTTCTCCGTGCCGAGGTGACGGATCGGGCAGTCAACCAGCTTCAGACCGGCATGGATGGCGTTCTTGCGGATCTCCTTGATGTCCTCGCCCGTGTAGATCCCCTCAACATGGGGATCTGCGCCGAACTCCAGATAGATCTTGTCGGTGTAATCGATCAGCTCCTGCGCAAATTCCTCGCCGATGAGGGAAGGCAGATCGCCGCCGACCTCATAGGACAGGCTCAGCTTGCCATCCGAGAATGCGCCCGCACCGGAAAATCCGGTGGTGATGGCGCAGGTCGGACGGCAGTTGACACAATGACCCAGCTCCGCCTTCGGGCAGTGACGCTTTTCCACCGGCTTACCCTTTTCGACCAGCAGGATCTTTTTTTTGCTGCCGTGGCGCAGAAGCTCCACAGCGGTGAAGATGCCGGCAGGACCGGCACCCACAATGATCAGATCGTACTTTTCCATGTTCTTTTTATCCTTATTTCTTATATTTTTCAGCAATGCCGCCTCTTCCAGAGTGAGAGCTGACCTCAAAGCGATCTGAAAGGGTGGAGCTGCCTTTATTCCTCGTTGTCGCTCTCCTGCTCGACGGTTGCGCTTTCATCCACATGATCCAGCTCGACAGCCGTCGCTTCGGCATCCGTTCGGGTAACGTCCGGTGCGATCACGCCGTCGCCATTCAGATCCTGTCCCGTGATTGCTTCCAGAACCGACTGCGTTTCCGGATGCAGTTTCATAAACCGCTTGACCGCAATGACTGTATACAATGCGCTCAGCAGGTTCAATGCGCCTTCGATGATGAGGATGACGCCGATCGCCATAACGAGGGTCTCCATCGTACCGAAGGGGTTCAGGATCATCACAACGCCCAGCGCAATGCTGAGCAGTGCCAGCAGCAGAAAGCCCTTCCAGCTCTCGTAATTGCAGCGGCGCAGCTCCAGCGCATTCTGGATACGTCCAAGGCTGTCGAAAATGACGAACAGACCAAACACGATGGGCAGGATGCGCACCACGATATCACTGCGGATGATGAGGAACGCGCCCAGACCCAGACAAACCAGACCCGAGATGAGGGTGAGCTGACTCTGGAAGACCCCGCGTTCTACGGCAAAATACCGCACGATCTGGACAGCGGCGCAAGCCAGCACCACTGCGCCCAGTGCGTAACAGACTACATTGAGAGCCGTGCCCGGCACCATCAGCAGAAAAATACCGAGGGCGAGATAGAGGACGCTCATCAAAATCAGATTCCATTTCAGCTTTTTACCCATAAAAGTTCACGTTCCTTTCGTCTTGTGCTCCTTACCGAGCTGGCTGCTCGTAGAGCGGAGCAATGACTTTTTGATTGATACGCGCCATGAACACAAGGCTCAGCGCAAAGCTGACGACCTCTGCGATCAGGAACGCCCACCACACCATGTTGACGTCTCCGGTCCTGCTCAACAGCCATGCTGCCGGAATGAGGACGATCAACTGACGGCAGATCGAAACAATGAGACTGAACAGACCGTTGCCCAACGCCTGAAAAACCGACGCCAGAATGATGCCGACACCCGCCAGCAGGAAATGCGGGCAGATGATGCGCAGTGCCGGAATACCGATGGCAAGCATTGCGTCGCTTGCCGCAAAGATGCCCAGCACCTTGTCCGGTATGAACTGGAAGACACAGAATCCGATGAGCATGATGCCCTCGGCATAGCATGCCGCCAGCTTGATGGTCTTTTTCACACGGTCCGGATTCCGTGCACCGTAGTTGTAGCTGATGATGGGGACCATGCCGTTGTTCATGCCGAAGATGGGCATAAAGACGAAGCTCTGCAGCTTGAAATATACCCCGAACACCGCAACAGCCGTCGCCGAGAACGCCATCAGGATCTGATTCATGAAGAAAGTCATGATACTGCCGACGCACTGCATCGCAATGCTGGGCAGACCGACGATATAAATACGCTTGATCGCCTTCCCACTGGGGCGGAATCCCCGAAAGCTGATCTGGATGTCCGGATTTTTCTTCAGGTTGAAGAAGATCGCCATACCTGCGCCGCAGAACTGACCAATGACCGTTGCGACTGCCGCGCCCGTCGTGCCGGACAATGCCTCGCCGCAGTATCCGAAGATGAAGATGGGGTCGAGGACGATATTGACGACCGCGCCCGTCAACTGGCTGATCATGCTGAGGTGAGTGCGTCCGGTCGCTGCCAGCAGCTTTTCGCTCATGGTCTGCATGAACAGACCGAGACTGAATACACTACACACGGTCAGATACCGGATCCCCTGCTCCGCGATCTCCACATCACTGGTCTGTGCATAGAAATAGGGTTTCATGCAGGTCAGTCCGATGATAAAAAAGACAGCGAAGCTGCACAGTGCGAGGAAAATGCCATTTTCTGCCGTTTTGTTCGCCCGCTCCTGATTTTTTTCGCCAAGGCTCTTGGATAGCAGAGCGTTCACGCCCACGCCTGTACCAACCCCCACCGCGATCATGACATTCTGAAGTGAGAATGCCAGCGAAACTGCCGTCAACGCGTTTTCGCTCACATGGGAGACGAACACCGAATCGACGACATTGTAAAGAGCCTGCACCAGCATCGAGACCATCATCGGCACACTCAGCTTGATGAGCAGCGGGTTGATGTCCATCGTTCCCATGATGTTCTCGCGGGCAGTCGGTTGCGCTTGCTTTGTTTCCACGATTTCTCCTTTTGCTTTATGGTTGGATTCTCTCTTTTTATATGCCCAAAACGTGGGCAGAGCGCGAACGCACCCTGCCCACGAAGCACCGTTGTTTTTGGCTCTTCTGCCGAGTGACCGTTACTCGTCCAGAGTCTTTTCCTTGGCAGCGACCGCGTCTAGGATCATTTTGACGCAGGTCTCGCGGCCAAGTGCCGCATTGATTGCCAGATCGTAGTTGTGCGCATCGCCCCAGCGGTTCTGGGTGTAGTAGTTGTAATATGCGGCACGGTTGCGGTCTGTCTTTTCGATCTCTTCCTTGATGCCCTTTTCGTCCTTTGCTTTTACCAGCGGGTCGGTCTTTGCCAGCTCACGCCGCCACTCGACCGGAGCGTAGATGAATACACGCAGGACATTCTTGCGCTCCCGCAGGACGTAGTCACCGCAGCGTCCCAGGATCACGCACGGACCTTCGTCCGCCATTTGCTTGATGATGCGGCTCTGCAAAATGAACACCTGATCGCCCAGCGGCAGCTCATTGCCCATCGTATACAGGCTGTACAGCAAGCTGTGGGTATGACGCTTTTCGCTGGCAGCGACCGCCTCTTCTGACAGCCCGGAGTGCTTGGCTGCCATTGTGATCAGCTCTTTGTCGTACAGCTTGATGCCCAGAGCGTTCGCCACATCTTCTGCGATATAGTTGCCGCCTGTGCAGTACTCTCGACCAATCGTGATGATCGTCTTTGCCATAATGTGTTCCTCCTATGTAAATGAATGTATCCCGAAAAGTCACGAGTTCGGCTGCGCTGAAGCAGCGGACTCTGTGCTTTGGTGATCGATTGTTTCCGCCGGAGAGGGCGGATCGGGCAGCCGCACCTCAGCCACCCGCATACTTCCGGTCTGATCGACCGCATAGACACTCTGGCGTCCACCTGCTGCCAATTGTTCCGGTGTGAACCGGATGCTGCCGTCCTCTGTGCGGCGCATCCGCTGGAACGTCCGATGGGCGGTGGTGGCATGTGCCACACCGTCATGCGGGCTTCCCGCGATCCAGCCTGAGAAATTCTCCGGCAGAGGGTCAAGTTTGCCATGCTGCGCAAAATAGTAGCGGTCGCTGTCCCCGTCCCGTTCCAGTTCGCAGAGGATGCGTCTGGGGCGGTTCGCCTCGATCTCCCTCGGCTTTGGACGCAGGGCGATCGCGCGGCCTGTAAAATACCGCAGGAAATCCGTCAACGCCATCGTACAGTTGACCGCTCCATCGCCGTCGGCGGTGGGGTCGTTGAGCAGGACATAATCCGCATGAACAGCGTCATCGTGTCCGAATCCTCGCAGACCCATCCAGATCCCGACCGGATCTCGCTGACCTCGCACTCTGCGTTCGACCCGGACCGCTACTGAGCAGCCGTCGTGGATCTGCGTCCGAAGATCCTTCAGATCCATCCATGCCTGCCAGCAGGGATAGCCGCAGCAGCCTGCGGTCGCAACCGCAAATGCCGCATTCCCCGTGCTTCCGGTAGCATTGTCCTCCATCACATAAGCTGCCTCTTCCGGCAGGATATCCTCGCCCCATCGGTTCATCAGAGCCGCCATGATAAGGGGCAGATCCATCTCCCGACCAAAGGTCGGGTCGTGGGCGTTGAGACAATATTCCGGCAGATAGAGCCTCCGGTTGAGGGGATGCCCTGTCTGCTTCTCCCAGACAAGAGGTCTCACCGCCGCCGCCAGAAGCCGGACAGCCGGAGTCGCCTTGTTGTCATTGGTCGAAAGATTCACCTGCAATTGAATGCCTGTTCCTCCGCCCTGCACAGCGACCGTGACCGTATCTCCCATCAGGAAGACCATCCCATCCTCGCTCTGTGCGTTGACGCTGCACCGGGGATAATCCGGTGCCCACTTGCCGAAGCTCATCCAGCTTGTCCATCTGTTCCCTGCGTAGACACGGCACCGCACCTCGACCAATGTATTATGCGGCGCATGGGCGTTCCAGCTGACATTCAGGTTGCAGAACGCAGGCATCGCGAATTCCGGCGTCGTGTAGCTGCCGTAGGGCAGATATCGTCCGGCCGCGCTGTCCAGCACCAAGCTGCCGCTGTCCAGCGCGACATTATCCAGTTGTCCGCGGGAGAAGGTCTCCGTCCCCTGCAGCACCAGATTGTTCCGCTGTTCCATCACACGCTCTCCTTTTTACTGCGGGTCGCCGCCGTATTCCTTACGAAGCTCCTCTTCCAGCTCGGCATCCCGAAGCTTCTGAATGTTCTCCTCAATGTGGAACACCCGATTCAGATCGCCGTAGACGATCTGGCAGCAGATCTCACAGGAGAACCAGAAGCCGAACACCAGCATCAGCAGCAGACCCAGCGGCATGCAGAGGATGACAAGCCCCCAGAAGAGGATCGTCACCAGCGAAGCCGCCAGCGCATGCGGCAGAAAGGCGATCATGCAGTTGACGCTGTTCTTGATGGTCTGGAGAAACGGCTGGTCGAGCAGGACGACCTGCGGCCACATATAAGAAAACAGCATGTGGAACAGCACCAGATTCAGCACGGTCGCGACCCACAGCCCGATCCCGACATTCGTGCCGTGATACAGCATGTTGAAGCAGAAATACACGAGGAAGATCTGTACCGTGACGACGACACAGTAAAGGATGCCCGGCACAATACTTGCCCTGAAGTTCCGCTTGAAAGCCTTGCGGTAGGTCACCCACCAGTAACCCGCCTCGTCACGCAGAGCACGAAGGACGGTATCATACATGCCCGCCAGCACCGGACCAGCCAGGATCCCACCGATGACCGCGCTGACGATCATCACAAGCAGGCTGTTCATCAGAAAACCGATGTAGACCAGACAGATGACCGGAACAAAACCCAGACAGGTCAGCAGGTTCGCGAGGAACATACCGCTCATGTCGCGTCCGACCAGCTCAAAGAAGCGACCAACGCCCGTCTTGCGGGGGGCGTCCTTTTCAACGCCGGGTCCGGTCTTATAATCATTCACAGAAGGAAACAAGCTCATGGGGTGTTTCAGACCTCTCTCCATTGTTACCGACAGCAGGGGCGCATTTCTCGGAAGAAGCGCAATTGTGCTGTCTTTCTGGTTATAACTATACCTGTCTTTTATGAATTTTGCAAGTCACAAAGCTCCTTAAATGTAAAAAAAGTATTTTTTCTCCCCTTTTTCCCGGAAAGTGTGTTACAATAAACTTGGCTTTTTGAAGCCAGAAGGGGGAATTGTACTTTGAATATCTTCCGCACTATTGCGATGTTCATCTATCTGTTCGGTTACATGATCGTCCATTACGGTGTGCTGCGCCATGCCGAGCGCGCGCTGGTCGCAGGTGACACCGAGACGGTCGAACAGATCGTCCGCAAACATATTCCGCACTGGAGCCGCCAGATCTTGAAGATCACCGGCGTCCAGCTGACCGTCACCGGTCTGGAAAACATCCCGAAGGACACCGCCTGCGTCTTTGTCGGCAACCACCGCAGCTACTACGACATTCCGCTGCTGCTGGCAAGCCTTGACGCGCCGCACGGCATCCTCGCCAAGGAAGAGCTGGAAAAAATCCCGCTCCTCAACCGCTGGATGAAGCTTCTGGGCTGCGTATTCGTCCAGCGCGACGATGTGCGCGCCTCTGTCCGTGCCCTGAACGACGCGACCGCCATTGTCCAGAGCGGCAAGAGCCTTGTCATCTTCCCGGAAGGCACCCGTTACAAGGGTGAGGAGGGCGGTGCCGGCGAGTTCAAGAACGGCGCATTCCGCATCGCCATCAAGACGGGCGCTCCGGTCGTTCCGGTCGCCATCTCCGGCGCACGAGCCCTGTTTGAGAGCCACGGCAACCTCTGCACGCCCGGCGCAGTCCACATCAAAATTCTGCCGCCCATCCAGACCGCCGGCATGAGCAAAGCCGAACAGAAACAGTTGCCGGACGCTGTCCGTCAGACCATTCTCGCACAACTTTGATTTTGGAGGAAGCAGACCACATGGCAAGCTATCGTTACGAGCGCGACATCGACCCGAAGGATCTCGTCTCTCGGCGTGAAAGGGAATACACCCGAAAGGAACGCTGGGCGAACTGGTGGGACTACAACCTCAAGTGGGTCATCCTCATCGGCATCGCCGCCGTGTTCGTGGGCTACAGCTTCATCGGACAGTATTTCTTTACCACCAAGGCGGATTACAACCTTGCCGTCGTCGCACCCTATTACCTGCCCGACGATACCGTGAACGCGCTTCAGACCGAGCTTGCCAAGTACGGCGAAGACCTGAACGGCGACGGCAAGGTGGTCGTCACCCTGAACGTCTACACTTTGGACTACTCCTCTGGGGATACCGAGACCGAGAGTGCCGCCTATCTGACGATGGCCGGCACAACCAAGCTCGCCACCGACATACAGGGCGGTTTAAGTTCTATCTTCATCGTCTACGACCCTGCCGGATTTGAGGACAGCACCGGCACGTTCCGCTATCTGGACGGCACGCTGCCTGAGTCGGGCAGCGACGGCGATTGGTGGAATATGGTCTACAAATGGACGGACTGCCCCGTTCTGACGGGTCTTGACCTTGGCGATTACAATGCCGATACCACCCACAGCCAGAGCGGAAACAGTCAGGAATACATGTCCCAATTCTACATCGGGATGCGTGGCGCATGGAATTCCGGCACCGCCGACAACATCGCAGGCGGCGAGGAGCTTTGGCAGGCTCTGACCGCTGGTGCAGTCTCCACCGCCAGTGCGGAGGACTGATGCCATGCGGTTCTATAATCGTTCCCTCCGATCGGTCAGCCGATTCACGTTTGACCGACCGGAGCGTCCCGCATCACCCACTCCCGAAGCTCCCGCCCCGCTGAAAGCCGCCGACCTCGATAATCCCTATTCCCGTTACTACGGCAAGCCCCGTACCCGGGAAGAGCTGGTGAAGAATCGAAACAAGTCTTGAGATATAGCCTCTCCGTCATCACTTCGCATGTCACCTCTCCTCAGCAGGGGAGCTGGCGAGCGTTCGCTCGACGGAGAGTTTTTCCTTTTCATAATACTTTTATTTGTTTTACCGCCCCCGCATTTGAAATTTTCTCCCCTTTGAAAAGACAGGTGGGTTGTTGTCTCTCTGTACGGGTTATGGTATACTAATTTGGTATCACCAAACCACAACGCGAAAGGATGTGGAACATATGGACGCTCTGGAACAAGCCCGCACCGAGATCGATGCGGTCGATGCACAGCTTGCCGCCCTGTTCGAGCGGCGGATGGCTGCGGTGCTCAGCGTCGCACAATATAAGCAGGCGCACGGTCTGCCCATCTTCGACGCTTCACGGGAAACGATCGTTCTGGAAAAATCCGCCGCACGGATCCAGAACCCCGCCCTGCGCCCCTACTATAAAGATCACGTGCAGAACATGATGGACGTTGCCAAGCAGTACGAGGCCGAGGTTCTGGGGCAAAACCGTGCTGCCTATCAGGGCGTGGAGGGCGCATTTGCGCACATTGCGCTCAAGGCTCTCTTCCCTCATGCCGAAGCCGTCAGCTATCCGACTTGGGATGAAGTCTTCAACGCCGTTGCAAGCGGCGATGCGGCACATGGCGTTGTTCCGTTTGAGAACAGCCATGCCGGAGATGTTTCCGCTGTTCTCGACCTCTGCTACAACCATCCGGAGCTTTGGGTCGTTGATGTCTACGACCTGCCCATCTCCCAGAACCTGCTGGTTCTGCCCGACACGCAGCTGAACGAGATCCAGAGCGTTTACAGCCACCAGCAGGCCATCGCCCAGAGCGAGACCTTCCTCAGGCAGTTCCATCTGCCCGCCACTGCCATGCCGAATACCGCCATGGCCGCAAAGTTCGTCGCAGAGAGTGGCGACAAGAGCAAAGCCGCTATCGCCAGCGTCGAGACGGCTGCTCTGTACGGGCTGGAAGTCCTTGTCCCGAACATCAATACCGACGGCGACAACACCACCCGCTTTATCGTCCTGAGCCGTGAAAAGCCTACGGTCGGGAATCGTTTTTCTCTGCTGTTCACGGTAGACAACAAGCCCGGAAAGCTGGGCGAGGTCATCCAGATGATCGGCGCAAGCGGCTTCAACATGGAATCCATCAAGAGCCGTCCGATGCCCCATGTTCCTTTTGAATATTATTTTTATGTCGAGCTGGTGGGCGACCCCACCCGCGATGAGACTGCCGCGCTGCTGCACGAGCTGGATCGGATCTGCCGCACTGTTCGGCTGTTAGGAGTGTATACAAAATGAGTGAATTTATCGGAACCAAGCTCACGATGAACCTCGGCGAGCGGAGCTATGATATCATCCTGAAGCGCGGCTCGCTGGAAAATCTTTACCAGTTTGCCCGTCTCGACCGCCGTGTTGCCATCGTGACCGACAGCGGTGTACCCACTGAATACGCCCAGCGGGTCGCCGACCAGTGCCGCGACTCCAAGATCATCACCGTCCCGCAGGGCGAAGCCAGCAAGAGCTTCAAAATTCTTGAGACCGTTCTGCGCCAGATGCTCGATTTCCATATGGGACGCGGCGACCTCGTCATTGCCGTTGGCGGCGGTGTTGTCGGCGATCTGGCAGGCTTTGCGGCTTCCATTTACATGCGGGGCATCGACTTCATCAACTGCCCCACCACTACCCTGTCCATGATCGATTCCTCCATTGGCGGCAAAACCGCCGTTGACCTTGGCGAGACAAAAAATATCGCAGGTTCCTTCTGGCAGCCCAAGCTCGTCATCGTTGACCCCGACACCCTGTCCACCCTGCCCCACCGCCACTATATCAATGGTCTGGCTGAGGCGGTCAAAGCCAGTCTGCTGGCAGATCCGGAGCTGTTCTCCATCTTTGAAAGCGGCGATGTGGACGCTCAGATCGGCGAGATCATCTACCGCAGCCTGAAATTCAAGAAAAACATCGTCGAGCAGGATGAGACAGAGCATGGAATGCGGAAGGCTCTGAACTTCGGTCACACCATCGGTCACGGCATCGAGGCTGTCAAGGGCATCAAAGGGCGGCGCACCGTCGGGCTGTTCCATGGGGAATGCGTCGCGCTGGGTATGTTGCCAATGATCGAGTCCAAGGCGTTGCAGAAGCGTGTCCGTGCCGTTTACCGCCGTCTGGGTCTGCCTACCCGCACTACCTACGATAAGGAAAAGGTGCTGTCCGAAATGCTCCATGATAAAAAGGCACAGGGCAGCCAGATCACTATCATCAAGGTGCCCGGTCTGGGCTGCTGGCGTGCCGAAACGATCCCCGTTGAAGGGCTTCGCCCCCTGCTGGGCATGGAGGATTGATCTGCCATGAAAAACACCTTTGGCGATTCGCTCGCCCTGACCATCTTCGGCGAGAGCCACGGCAAAGCCATCGGCGCAGTGCTGGACGGTATGGCAGCAGGCGTCCCGGTAGAGGAAGACTTCCTCGCCGACTGTATGGACAGACGCCGTGCACGGGGCGATGGTCTGTCCACCGCCCGTGTCGAAGCCGACCGGATCCAATTCCTGTCCGGCGTTGTCAATGGCTACACCACCGGAACCTCCATCGCCCTGATGATCGAAAATCAGAACACCCGAAGCGGAGATTACGCCAAAACCGCAGATCTGCTCCGCCCCGGGCACGCTGACTACACTGCCTACGCCAAATACCACGGCTTTCAGGATGCGCGGGGCGGCGGGCACTTCTCCGGCCGCGTCACAGCCGCTCTGGTCGCTGCGGGCGCGATCGTCCTCGGCGCAGTGAATCGGGCTGGCATTGACATCACGACCCATATTGCGAAGTGCGCAGGCATTTCGGACACCCCATTCGCTTTGAACGATCCCGACCTCCTCGCAGCGCAAGCCGGAACCTTGTTGAAAAAGGAGGGCTTCGCCCTGTTGAATCCCTCTATGGAAGAGCCGATGAAAACTGCCATCCGTGCTGCCGGCGCAGATGGCGACAGCGTAGGCGGCATCCTCGAGACCGCCATCCTCGGTCTGCCCGCAGGCATCGGTGAACCGTACTTCGACAGTGTGGAGAGCGTTCTCTCTCATGCTGCGTTTTCCATTCCCGCTGTGAAGGGGATCGAGTTCGGCACTGGTTTTGGCTTTGCCGATCTGCACGGCTCAGAGGCAAACGACGCTTTGCGGGTCAATGCCGCCGGCAACATCATCACCCGCACCAATCACAACGCAGGCATCAACGGCGGCATCTCCAATGGGATGCCTGTGGTTTTCCGCACCGTTGTCAAGCCGACCCCCAGCATCTATAAACAGCAGGATACCGTGGATTACCCTGCGCGCAAAAACGCAGAGCTGTCCATTCAGGGACGGCACGATCCCTGCATCGTGCCCCGTGCGACCATCGTCCAGACCTGTGCCGCCGCCCTTGCCATCGGCGACCTGCTGACCGAAAAATACGGTATGGCATGGATGGAACATCCCACCAGTTTCCGGAAGGAGGAGGACTGAATGGAATACGGACTGATCGGCTCGAGACTGGTTCATTCCTACTCCAAGACCATCCACGAGATGCTCTGCGGTTATCACTATGATCTCTGCCCCCTTCCCACCGAGGAGGAGGTACGATCCTTCCTGACCCGCCGGATGTTCAAAGCCATCAACGTGACGATCCCTTACAAAAAGCTCGTCATGGAATACTGCACCTATATCGACCCCCGTGCCAAAGCCATCGGCGCAGTGAACACCATCGTCAACAAAAACGGTCTGCTTTACGGCTACAACACCGACTATCTGGGCTTCTCTTACCTTTGTGAATCGCACGGCGTTGATTTTTCCGGAAAGACCGTTCTCATCCTTGGCACAGGCGGTACACACAACACGACCCGTGTCGTCGCCAAAGACAAGGGCGCGGCAAAGATTCTGACGGTCAGCCGCAGACCCGATCCCGAAAAGAATGAGCTTTCCTATGAAGAAGCCGTCCACTCCGGCGCACAGATCATCATCAACACCACGCCTGCGGGCATGTATCCGAATGTCGGCGTCTGCAACCTCGATATCACCGCAATGCCCGCTCTGGAAGCGGTTCTGGATGCAGTTTATAACCCTGACAAAACCGAGCTGATCCTCCGTGCCGAGGAAGCGGGCGTTCCGATCGCCGTCAGCGGCTTGGAAATGCTGGTCGCACAGGCAGTCTATGCGGCAGAATACTTTCTCAGCCGGAAATTTCCGGATGCCCCCGCCGAGATCACGCAGATCACGAATACTCTCCGCCGAGACACCCTGAACATTGCCCTCATCGGGATGCCATCCTCCGGAAAAACCACAGTCGGACGCGCCCTTGCGAAGGAGCTGGGAAAGACCTTCATTGACCTTGATGAGGAGATCGTCAAGGCCAATGGCAGGAGCATTCCGGACATCTTCGCCGAGGAGGGTGAGGACGGATTCCGGAAAAAAGAGACCGAACAGGTTGCTCGCTTCTCGAAGGAAGGTCATCAGCTCCTTTCCTGCGGCGGCGGCGTAGTCAAGCGACCGGAAAACCTTCGGCTGCTGCGTCAGAACGGCGTGATCCTTTTCCTCGACCGACCACTGGATTCACTGGTCATAGGCGGTGGTCGTCCGCTCTCGTCCAGCACCGACGCGCTCCGGAAGATGGAAGCCGAACGCCGACCGCTCTATCTGGCTGCGGCGGATGCCGTGATTCCCAATCACACCACCGTCGCGGAAGCAGTGAACGCGGCAATGGAGGCTCTGGATGAAATTTTTAGTCATTAACGGTCCGAACCTCAACCTGACTCAGTTCTCCGAACCGGGTGTGGCAGGGACGGTCGATTACAACGGTCTTCTGGATTATCTCGAGGCTTGCTGCGCTCAGATGGAGATCGAGGTCGAATTCTTCCAGTCCAACCACGAAGGCGACCTGATCGACGAGATCCAGTCCGCTGCCGGACGCGCGGACGGCATCGTTATCAATCCGGGCGGATACGCCCATTACAGCGTCGCCATCCTCGACGCGCTGCGGGTCTGTGCGCTTCCTGCCGTTGAAGTGATGCTCAACGAGCCGAATGAGCACGAGCCCTTCCGTCAGACCGACATCGTATCCTTCGGCTGTCAGGGACATTTCATCGGGGAGGGCGTCAGCGGCTATGTCCATGCGATTGCCTACCTCGCCCAGCTGCTTCGTCTGGATGGCAGCTCTCACACGCATATCGTTCAGTAACCCCCTCTCCGTCATCGCTTTGCCCCCTGTCAGGGAGCAGACTGAGAGGTTCATGAAAAAGGAAAGGAACCAAAACCATGATCATCTCCACCAAAAAAGGTACTCCGAAGGAGGAGCTGGAAAAAATCGTCGATAAATTCGAGAAGCAGGGGCTTGACGTCACCCTCATCACCGGCAAGGACTACAATGTGTTCGGTCTGGTCGGCGACACCACCAAGATCGACGAGCGTGACGTTCTCGCGAATCCGTGGATCGACAATGTGACTCGTGTTTCCGCCCCCTATAAGCGTGCAAACCGCCTGTTCCATCCGGCTGATTCCGTTATCGACTGCGGCGGCATCAAGATCGGCAGTAAGGAAAAGATCGCGGTCATGGCGGGTCCATGCAGCATCGAGGGCGAAGAGCAGGCTCTCCGCATTGCGCAGGGCGTCAAGGCTGGCGGTGCAGCTCTGTTCCGTGGCGGTGCCTACAAGCCCCGCACCTCTCCTTATTCCTTCCAGGGTCTTGAGACTGAGGGTATCCTCGACATGGTAAAGGCTCGTGAAGCGACCGGTATGCCCATCGTCTCCGAGCTGATGAGCGAGGATCGCATCCCCGAGTTTGAGGAGTATGTCGATGTCGTTCAGATCGGCGCACGCAACATGCAGAACTTCCAGCTTCTCAAGGCGGTCGGCAAAATGCACAAGCCCGTCCTGCTCAAGCGCGGTCTCTGCAACACCATCGAAGAGTGGATCATGAGTGCTGAGTACATCATGGCAGGCGGCAACGAGCAGGTCATCTTCTGCGAGCGTGGCATCCGCACCTTCGAGAAGTATACCCGCAACACTCTCGACCTGTCCGCCGTGCCCATCATCCACGAAAAGACCCATCTGCCCGTTATCGTCGATCCCAGCCACGCCACCGGCAAGGCAAACCTTGTCGAGCCGATGATGATCGCCGCCGTCGCCGCTGGCGCGGATGGTCTCGAGGTCGAAGTCCACTACGATCCCCCCCACGCATGGAGTGACGGCGCACAGTGCCTGACTCCGGACGCTTTCGCACAGGCGATGGCAAAGTGCCGTCAGGTCGCTTGGGCGATCGGACGGGAGATGTAATTTCTCATGCAAGTAATAATTTCTTCTTCTGCTGGCTTGAAGGGCACCGTCACTGCGCCGCCCAGCAAAAGCATGGCGCACAGAGCCGTCCTCTGTGCTGCGCTTGCAAAGGGCGTTTCCCGCATTGACAACCTTGAGTTCAGCAAGGATATTTCCGCAACGCTCTCCGCCGCAGGACAGCTCTGCGCAACCGTCAAAACAGGCTCGGATAACTCCGTGATCGAGGGGCTGGGACAGTTTCGTCCCGTCACGGAAGCCATCGACTGCTGCGAAAGCGGCAGCACCCTGCGCTTTCTCATCCCGTTGGCGAGCATGACCGGACAACCCGTGACCTTCGTAGGACACGGTCGTCTGATGGAGCGTCCCCAGTCGGTCTACGAAACGCTCTATCGGGAGCAGGGTCTTCGGTTTGAGCAGACCTCTGCTAGTCTGACCGTCGAGGGGGCACTCAGATCCGGCAATTACTCGCTGGCGGGCAATGTATCCAGCCAGTTCATCAGCGGTCTGCTGTTCGCTCTGCCGCTTCTGTCCGGCGACAGCACCCTGCATCTTCTCCCGCCCGTTGAAAGCCGGAGCTACATCGAGATGACCCGCAGCGTGCAGAAAGCGTTCGGCGTGGAGAGCCGCTGGTCGGACGATGTCACCCTTTTCATTCCCGGCAATCAGAGCTATTCCGCCCATGATTACACGGTCGAGGGTGATTACAGTCAGGCGGCATTTCCGGCTGTTCTGGGTGCAGTCTGCGGCGGTGTCACCATTGCCGGACTGCCTTCCGAGACCTTGCAGGGCGATGCCGTCATCCTCGACATTCTCCGCCGCTGCGGTGCGAAGTTCCACCACACGGAAGCAGGCGTCGTGTTTGAAAAAGCCCCGCTTCACGGGGTGGAGATCGACCTTGCCGACTGTCCCGATCTTGGACCGGTGCTGATGGTTCTGGGACTGTTCTGCGAGGGGCAGACCGTCATCCGGAACGCTGAACGTCTTCGGATCAAGGAGAGCGACCGCATTGCAGCCATGGAGCACGAGCTTCGTGCCTGTGGCGGCGTCCTCTCGAGTGAGGGTGGAACCATCACCATCGAGGGCTGTGCCGACAGGCTGCACACACCGGATATGCCGCTCTCCGGTCATAACGACCATCGGGTCATCATGAGCCTGACTGTGCTCGCCCTCTCTGCCGGACTGAAGCTTTGCATCGACGGCGCAGAGGCCGTTGAAAAGAGCTGGCCGCACTTCTTTGAAGCCATCAAGCCCTTGGGTGTGGAGGTAAATTATGCTGGATAAATCCAAACGCTATCTCGTTGTCGGTCTGGGTCTGCTGGGCGGCAAATACGCGCTGGAGCTGACCCGTGCCGGATTCACCGTGGACGGCATCAACCGCAGTGAGGGACATTTGCAGTACGCTCTCGACCACGGCTACATCCGCAGCGGCAAGACCCATGATTTTGAAGATTTGGTGCGTCAGGCAGATCATATCATTTTCGGTCTGTATCCCACCGCCCTCCTTGAGTGGTTCAAGACCTACGGTCATCTCCTCCGATCCGGCTGCGTCTTCACCGATGTTTCGGGCGTCAAGACCGGACTCGTCGAGCCGATCCAGAGCATGTGCCCGGAAGGGGTCGAGTTCATCGCCAGCCACCCGATGGCAGGTCGTGAAACCTCCAGCGTCGAGCACGCCGCCGAGGTGAATTTCGCGCCTGCGAACTTCATCATCACCCCGACCGAGAAGAACACACCGGAAGCCATCGAGTGGGCAAAGGAGCTTGCCGAGGTGCTGGGCTTCAAGCACATCTGCACCCTGACCGTACAGGAGCACGACAAGATGATCGGTTATGTCAGCCAGCTCTGCCATGCCATCGCCGTCAGCCTGATGTGCGCCAACGATAACACCTCGCTCTGCGAATACACTGGCGACTCGTTCCGTGACCTGACCCGCATCGCGCGGATCAACGACAAAATGTGGGCAGAGCTGTTCCTCTGGAACAAGGAGAATCTCATCTCCGAGATCGACCAGTTTGACGCTGCCCTCAACACCCTGCGCAACGCATTGGTCACAGACGACCGCGATAAGCTGGAAGAGATGTTCCGTCTGTCCACCCAGCGGCGCGCCGCATTCGACAAAAAACTGCCGTGACTCCCCTCTCTGCCTTGCGCAAATGGACAAGTTGTGAGAAACCATGAGGACAAGCTATGCCAAAACAGGAAGGACAAAAGTCCAAGCT
This sequence comes from Bacteroides uniformis, assembly GCA_963615155.1. Classification (GTDB taxonomy): domain Bacteria; phylum Bacillota; class Clostridia; order Oscillospirales; family Ruminococcaceae; genus Faecalibacterium. The sequence continues at coordinate 36,819 of CAVEGP010000011.1, forward strand.
TTTAGCACTGCTGCATATTTTTGAGCAGCAGACCGATGAAAACCATTTGCTGAATGTTCCGCAGCTGGTCGAGCTTCTGGCACAGCAGGGCATCCTGTGTGAGCGCAAAAGCGTATACAGCGACATCGAAGCCCTGAACGATCTGGGTTACGACATCCAGCTTCGGCGCGGACGGAACGGCGGCTACTGGATGGCAAGCCGGACGTTCGACCTTGCCGAGCTGAAGCTTCTGGTCGATGCTGTCCAGTCCAGCCGTGTCATTTCCAAAGCCACCAGCGACCGTCTCATCTCTAAGCTGGAAGGGCTGACGTCCCGCTATGAGGGCGGTCAGCTTCAGCGTCAGGTCTACGTCAACGGTCGCCCAAAAAGCACCAGCCGCTCTCTGCCGTATACCGTCGATGCGTTGTTTGCCGCTATCGGCTCTGACCGGATGGTACAGTTCCACTATAAAAAGCGGGGTCATCCCGAGATGCGCACCATCAGCCCCTGGCAGATGGCATGGGAAAACGACTGCTACTATCTCATTGCCTATCAGGACGAAAAGCAGCCCAACGGCATCCGTCATTATCGGGTCGATCGGATGTCGGGTGTAAAGATCCTCGACCTGCCCCGCCACGGCAAACAGCAGTTTGCGAATCTCGATCTGCCAACCTATCTCCGCAAGCACTTCAACATGTACGGCGGACCGGAGCACCGTGTTACCCTGCGCTGTACCGCCGATCTGGAGCAGACCATGAGGGAACGCTTCGGCTCTTCTCCCATCTTCCTTCCGGAAGAGAGCGAGCATTTCCACTTTGATGTTCCCATCTGCGTCAGCGACCAGTTCTATGGCTGGGTCTGCGGCTTCGGCGGTAAGGTCGAAGTCACCGCCCCCGCCGAGATCCGCGACGGTCTCCGCCAGATGACCGCAAAGATCAGCGAAGCGCATCATTGAACAAAAAACGGACAGCATCTATTATTTGCTGCCCGTTTTTCGTTATTTCGTTGTTTTTATTCTTCAAATTCCAAGTCGCTCGGCAGAATGAGGTCAAGCTCGGCGGCGGGTTCGGCGACAAGGCGGCGGCTCTGGTTGAAGATGGCTTTTTCGAGGGTATTGCGGGCGAGACGACCATTTCCGGCGGTGCGGCTGTCGAGTGCCTGACGGCGTTTGTAGTAGCCCAATAGCGGGAAGGTGCAGCCTTCGGCAAGGCGGTAGCCCTTGCTTTTTGCGAGAACGCCCGTGATATCCAGCAGCTCGTCGGCAGTGTAGTCCGGGAACTCGATCTTATTCGGGAAGCGGCTTGCAAGGCCGCTGTTGGCGGTCAGGAAGTTCTCCATCTCCCTGGTATAACCCGCCAGGATGACGACCAGTTCATCACGGTGGTCCTCCATCCCTTTCACAAGGGTATCGATGGCTTCCAGACCAAAGCTGTCCTGTTCACCGCGATACAGGCTGTACGCTTCATCGATGAACAGAACACCGCCCAACGCACTTTCGATGACACTGTTCGTCAGCGGAGCGGTATGTCCGGTGTAGCGACCCACAAGGTCGCCTCGGCTGACCTCGATGAGCTGTCCGCCCTTGAGTGCGCCAATTGCTTTCAGATATTTTGCCACCAGACGGGCGATGGTGGTCTTGCCTGTGCCGGGATTTCCGGTGAAGATCATGTGCATGGACAGGCTGGCGGTCTTGAAGCCTGCCGCCGCGCGACGCTGCTGCGCCTGAAGATTGTCGGTCAGCCCAAACACATACTCCTTCACAGGGGCAAGACCAACGAGGTCGTTCAGCTCGGCTTTTATTTCTTCGACCGCCCCCGTATACGCCGCCGGAAGCAGGTCGAACAGCTTTTGCGGCTCGCTGTCGTTCAGCTGGAAATCAACGCCGTCCGTCCGGGCGGTCAGCGTGACCGTGCCGGACAGCTTTTTGTCAGTTTGAAGACAGTATTCACTGAGGGCACGGAATATCTTATCACAGCAAATCGAAAGCCCCGCTGCCCCTTTCTGGGATGTACACTGGGCGGCGACATAATCCCGCACGTCTGCGCCTGCGGAAAGAGTCAGCCCCAGCCGAGTGCTGACCTTCTGCGCCAGCGCGTTGAGCTGCTGTGCCGCCAATGCCGTCAGATCCTCTCGGGCAAACGCATTCGTCTCGCAGACATCCCCCAGTGCCGAGACGAACGGCGCACCGAACTTGTCCGCCAGTGCATCCCGACCTTTGCCGGAAAAGAAGATCAGGTATTTCCCCTGCGGGTCGATGCGGCTGACCGCACCGGGCGCAAGGGCTGTTCCGGCATCCACAAGAATGCCTTCTTTATTGACGAGATAGCGGCTGGACAGCGGCGCACTGCCCTTGACCGCCAGATCCGAAAGCGTTTTCAGGAACGCCGGACAGCAGCTTTCATAATGCTCAAAGACAACGATTTCCCCGGGCGCATGAAGGGCGGCAAAGAGATCCTGCAAAAAGAGCTTTTCCGTGCCGGAATTGGGGTATAACGCCAAATCAAGGGTTGCGATCTTATCGTTTTGGAGCAGACCGCGCGCCGCCATGCAGCGGGCAGTCTCCTGCAGCGTATAGTGCCGTCCTGTGCCGTTTCCGCCTGTCACCAGAATGACGTTCCGTGCCGCAGGGTGCTCCGTCCCCAGCACGAACGGGCGGCGCATCGCGCGCACCACGTTATCCACAAAGGCGTCCTGTCCCAGAACGGATTTTTTCACCTCATCCGCCAGCCCCTCGAAGCTGCCCAGATGCTCGGTCTTGACTTCCGTTGTACCGCGCGCCAGCAGGCCATCCTCCTCCATATCCCGAAGCATCTGGCGGCTGTTATCAAGGGCGGACTGTGCCGCGTCATCCTGCTTTTTCAGGGCAGCATTTTGCTGTTTGAGCATCTCATCCAGCCGCTTCTGCTGTTCCAGCAGAGCCGCGTTCAGATCGGGCAGACTGCCGGACGGCGCAGACT
>CAVEGP010000012.1:0-38708 GCA_963615155.1 Bacteroides uniformis
CTGCCGGACGGCGCAGACTTCGCCGCCTCCTCCTCTGGTTTCTGCGCACCGGACGTGAAGCGCAGTTTTCCGCCCACACCAAAGACGCCGTTCATCAGGTTTTCCCAGTCGTTCGTGTATCCCATAGCCGCCTCCATCAACGCGTTTTTTATCAGTATAGTGTACTTTGGGGATATTTGCAAGAAAAGTCTTGAAAATATCCCCTGCGGCATGTACACTATTCACATACTGGATCAGCAATTTTCCAATTTTGATAAGAAGGATGAAATCAGAATGAAAACTCCTGCGGAGTGGAAGGCTCTGTTTGAAAGCGAGTCCTTCGCGCAGCAAACCAGCTACAACGGTCCGCTTGGACCGGATTACTCTCCTGCCGGAACGCATCTCCGGCTCTGGGCACCAACGGCACAGCAGGTCACGGTCAATCTCTATCGGCGCGGTGACGGTGGCGTCCGCATCGGTTCGCTCCCCTTGGAAAAGCAGGAACAGGGGGTGTGGTCGGTCTATCTTTCCGGCGACCAGCACGGTCACTATTACACCTTTACCGTCCACGTCGACGGCAAGGTGTTCGAGACAGGCGACCCCTACGCAAGAGCGGCAGGCGTGAACGGAAACCGGAGCATGATCGTCGATTTCGCACGGGTCAACCCGCAGGGATGGGAACAGGACGTCCGTCCGGTCATCCCTGCGTCCCGACGCTCTGTCTGGGAGGTCTCCGTCCGGGATTTCTCTCAGGATCCTGCCAGCGGTGTTCATCCGGCATGGCGTGGAAAATACCTCGCCTTCACCCAGAAGGCAACCACCCTGAACTCAGACGGTGTTCACCCCACCTGTATGAACTACCTCAAGCGGCTGGACGTCGGATACGTCCAGCTCATGCCGATCTTTGATTTCGGCAGCGTCGATGAAAGCAAGCCTCTGACCCGACAATACAACTGGGGCTACGACCCGACCAATTTCAATCTTCCGGAGGGCAGCTATTCCACCGACCCGACCCGGGGCGAGGTCCGTATCCGAGAATGCCGCGCCATGATACAGGCTCTCCACAAGGAGGGCATCGGGGTCATCATGGATGTGGTCTACAACCACATGTACCGTTCCGAGAATGTCCTGAACCAGACCGTTCCCTACTACTTTTTCCGGCAGGAGCCGGACGGCAGCTTCTCCAACGGCAGCGGATGCGGCAACGAATTTGCCAGCGAACGCCCGATGGCACGGCGATATCTCATTGATTCAGTGCTCTATTGGGCGAGGGAATACCACATCGACGGCTTTCGATTCGATCTGATGGGTCTGTTCGACGTGGAAACGATGAATCTTCTTCGTGCCGAGCTGGACAAGCTTCCTCATGGGCGGAGAATCCTGATGTACGGCGAGCCGTGGCAGGGCGGCAGAAGTGCCCTGCGACGCTGTGAAGCCAATAAAAACAACCTTGCTATGCTGAACGACCGCATCGGCATCTTCTGCGATAATACCCGTGACGCCATCAAGGGCGGATGCTTTGATGCCCGTGAGCCGGGATACGTTGAGGGAAAGCCCGAATCGCTCTGGGATATCGGCGGCGCAGTGGCTGCATGGTGTCGGAGCGACACCCTTCCACGCCACAAACCCAGCCAGATCGTGACCTATGTCTCTGCTCACGATAACTTCACCCTCTGGGACAAGCTGCTTCTGGTGCGTTACAAGCATCCCGAGTACACCGCCGCCGATCCGACCGCACTGGCGCAGAACCGTCTGGCGGCTGGCATCGTCCTGACAAGCATGGGGTTTCCCTTCTGGCAGGCGGGTGAGGAATTTGCCCGCACCAAAAAGGGACAGGGCAACAGCTACCGCTCCTCGCCCGCTCTCAATCGGCTGGACTGGAAGCGTGCCGAACAGTTCCACAGCCTTGTGGATTATTACCGTGGTCTCATTGGTCTGCGGGCGACGTTCCCACGGCTGAGCGCATCGGACTCCGCCAGTCCGGACGCGATCCAGTTTTTCTCGCTGGCGCAGCCGCTGGTGGGTTGGTCGCTGCCTGCCGCCCCCAGTGATGGAAGCTGGTGGCGGGCACTCTGCGTTTTTTATAATCCGACGGACACGGCGCAGACTGTTTCTCTCCCGGGCGGACACTGGAAGCTGCTCAGCGATGGTGTTTCATCCAGCCTTTGGCGCGGCAAAAGTCAGATCTTACAAGGTCAGACAACTCTTCTGCCGTACAGCGCAACGGTATTCGGATTGATATAGCAAGAGAGCCTGACGCGGTGTGAAACTGCGTCAGGCTCTCTTTGTCAAACAAGAAGAAAGGAACTTCAAGTGATGATGTCAGATTTCAGCGTTTAACCCTGCGGCTGCTGCGGCAGAGTCTGTGTATTCTGCTGCTCCTGCTGGGTGGTCGTGGAGCTGTTGGTGGAAGCAGTCTTCTCGCCCAGCGTCAGGCTGACCGTCTGCATCTGACCGTCACGGGCAACGGTGATGGACAATGTGTCGCCTGCGGAGTGGTTCTGAATGATGGTACCAAGGTCGTCTTTCTGTGCGACTTCTGAGCCATCCACGCTGACGATGCGGTCGCCAGCCTTCAGACCTGCTTTATCAGCAGGACCGCCCTGCACGACATCCACAACATAGACGCCGTAAGCGTTCACGCCCAGCTGTGCGGCAGTCTGTGCATCGGTAACTGCGATATAGGTGATACCCATGTAGGGACGACCGGTGACGTAGCCGTTCTCCAGCAGGTCCTGTGCCACCTTGATGGCGTCATTGATGGGAATCGCGAAGCCCAGACCTTCGGCATCCGAACTCGAGGACTTCGCGTTGACAATGCCGATCAGCTCACCGTTCATGTTGAACAGACCGCCGCCGGAGTTGCCGGGGCTGACGGATGCGTCCATCTGGATCAGGGACATGGTGTTGGTAGAGCTGGTGCCCTGAATGGTAACACTGCGGTTCAGTGCGCTGATGATGCCGCTGGTGACCGTGCCGCCCAACTCACCCAGCGGGTTGCCGACCGCCAGAACATTGTCGCCGACCGTCAGCATATCGCTGTCGCCGATGGTAGCCGGCGTCAGACCTGTCGCGTCGATCTTGATCACGGCGATATCGCTGGTGGAATCCTCACCGACGATGGTCGCAGTGTAATCCTGATCGCCGATGGTGACGGTGATGTTGGACGCACCGGTCACAACATGGTCGCAGGTCAGGATATAGCCGTCCGAGCTGATGATGACACCGCTGCCCGCACCGGACTCGACCTGACTCTGACCGTACCACGACCACTGCGAGTAGACGACCTGCTCGGTGGTGATGACAACGACGCTCGGGCTGACCATCTCAGCGACCTGAGAAGTCGTCATACCACTGGAAAGAGCTGTGCCTGTGGTCGAACCCGTGCTGTCAGTCGAACCGGAACGCTCGACCTGCTGGATGACGACCTTGCTGCCTGCATTGCCGAAGCGTGCGCCCACAAAGCCGCCCGCAAACCCCATCGCAGCCGCCAGAACCAGAGCCACCACGCTCCTGGCAGCTTTCCGACCATTGAACCTCTTGTGCTTCTTTTCCGGTGCGTCGGTGTGTTTCTCCGGCTCTTCCGGCGGAGGCGTTGCGCCGCCGTTTCCGGAGGTGTCCGTGCTCATTACCGGCTCAGACTGACGATAAGCTTTATCGGGTTCGCCGTAGCTTCCGGCGGTGTTGGCGGTGTTCATGCCGCTGCTGCCAACATTGGGGTATCCGGTCTCACCAGACTGTTTATTTTCAGAGGAATAATCGTATTCCCATTTATTCTCATTATCCATACTGGTTACATCCTTTCTCAGAAAGATTTTGCTCAGGGGCGGTAGATCCCGCTTCTCTTGAGCTGCCTTTATTGTATCTGCTAATTGTGAAAATCAATCGCTGACCCCGTGAAGAATATGTGAAATAAGGTCGTACTTTGCAGGTTGACAGACTTCCGATCGCTTGGTATTGTTAGAGCATCAAAAGCTCTCCTATCAGGAGAGCTGTCGAGCGGATGCAAGACTGAGAAGTTCATGCCTGTACGCAAAACAGCTTCTGATACAACCTCTCCGTCATCGCTGACGCGATGCCATCTCTCCTTGTAGGAGAGGCTTTCAAATTGAGGAAACGTCCTATGAAATTGAATTCTATTGAGGGTGGCTTCGCCCTCTGCAAAGAGAAAGACACAATCGGTCAGTGTCTGCTGACCCCGACCGCAAAGGGGGCAGAGATCACTGCCTTTTCCATTCTTCCCCGGTGGCGTCGGAAGGGCTACGGCTCCTATCTTTTAAAGGAGAGCCTCCGGAGGTTCGGCGGATATGACCGTGAGCTGGCGACGGTCTTTTCCGTGCCTCTGCCGCCGAATCCGGAGGAACTCGCGTTTTGGCGCAAATTCGGCTTTTCTCCCGAGGGGAAGCGGCTCTTCCGCCGCCGGACGCCCGACCTGACGGCGGTAAAATTCGTGCAGGATTTTCTTTCCGCACGACTGGTTTCTCCGCATCTCTGCGTAGACGCCACCTGTGGCAACGGTGGCGATACGGCGTTTCTCTGCCAACTGGTGCAGAACGGTCGGATCCTGGGCTTCGACATCCAGCCTGAAGCCATTGCATCCACCCAGAAACATCTCGAACATCTGGGTCTTGTCGACCGTGCCGAACTGCATTGCGACAGCCACGCAAACCTGCTGCACTATCTGGAACCCAACTCTGCGGACGCTGTGATGTTCAACTTCGGGTGGCTTCCCGGCGCAGACCACAGCGTTTTTTCCACCGCCGACAGCAGCATCCCCGCTCTGGAAGCCGCACTGACCGCACTGCGTCCCGGCGGCGTCCTGAGTGCCATCCTGTACAGTGGTCGGGTCATCGGAACAGATGAAAAGCAGAGCATCCTCGGCTGGCTTCGGGCACTGCCGCTGACAGAATTCACCGTACTTGTGTGTGATTTTGCAAATTGGGCGGACACTGCGCCCCTGCCCTGCCTTGTTCTGAAAAAATGACAAAAAGTCTTGCATCCATGTGGATTTTCTGCTAAAATAGTCGTTGTATGTTTTTATGCGTTTACAGGAGAACATCCGATGTAAATCATTGATAAATCGTCTGCACATCATTCTTTGACCGGCATCGTCCGGGCATTCAGCAGGAGAAGCTATATTTATGACGAATCGTGAAGAAATCAATCGTCGTCGGACATTTGCGATCATCAGCCACCCCGACGCCGGTAAAACGACCCTGACCGAAAAGCTGCTGCTCTACGGCGGAGCGATCAATCAGGCTGGCTCCGTCAAGGGCAAGCAGAGTGCGAAGCACGCAGTGTCTGACTGGATGGACATCGAGAAGCAGCGTGGTATCTCTGTCACCTCTTCGGTGTTACAGTTTAACTATGCGGGCAAGTGCGTGAATATTCTGGATACTCCGGGACATCAGGACTTCTCGGAGGACACCTATCGTACCTTGATGGCAGCCGACTCTGCCGTCATGGTCATCGATGCGGCAAAGGGCGTTGAGGCGCAGACTATCAAGCTGTTCAAGGTCTGCACTCTGCGCCACATCCCCATTTTCACCTTCATCAATAAGATGGACCGTGAAGCCCGTGACCCGTTCGAGCTGATGGAGAATATCGAAGAGATCCTTGGCATCAAGACCTATCCTATGAACTGGCCCATTGGCTGCGGCAAGGAGTTCAAGGGCGTGTTCGACCGCAATACCCGCAAGGTGCTTGCCTTCTCGAGCGATGGACGCGCAAACGGCGTCAAGAAGGTCGCTGAAACGGAAGCCGAGCTGGGCGATCCCGCGCTGGACGAGCTGCTAACCCCCTATCTGCACCAGCAGTTGGTGGACGAGATCGAACTTCTGGACGGTGCTGCCGAGGAATTCGATCTCGACAAGGTGCTGCACGGCGAGCTCAGCCCCGTGTTCTTCGGTTCGGCTCTGACCAACTTCGGTGTTGAGCCCTTCCTCGAGAACTTCCTCCGCCTGACCCCCACCCCGCTGGCCCGTGTGGACAGCCTGACGGGAGAAGCCGTCGATCCCTGCCGTGACGAGTTCTCCGCCTTCATCTTCAAGATCCAGGCCAACATGAACAAGGCGCACCGTGACCGTATCGCATTCATGCGCATCTGCTCCGGTAAGTTCGAGCGTGGCATGGAGGCGTTCCATGTGCAGGAGGGCAAGAACATCAAGCTTGCCACCGGCACCCAGCTGATGGCACAGGATCGTGCCATCGTTGATGAAGCCTATGCGGGCGATATCATCGGTCTGTTCGACCCGGGCATCTTCTCCATCGGCGACACTCTGTGCACCGGAAAGAAAAAGGTCGAGTTCGCCGGCATCCCCACCTTCTCGCCCGAGCACTTTGCCCGCATCGAGCAGAAGGACACCATGAAGCGCAAGCAGTTCGTGAAGGGTATGGAGCAGATCGCGCAGGAAGGCGCGATCCAGATCTTCCGCGAGGTCGGCGGCGGCATGGAAGAGGTCGTCGTCGGCGTCGTCGGCGTCTTGCAGTTGGAAGTGCTGGAATACCGCCTGAACACCGAGTATAACGTCGAGATCCGGATGCAGCAGCTCCCCTTCGAGCAGCTCCGCTGGATCAAAAACGACCCCGACACCTACAATCTGCGTGACCTCGATCTTACCAGCGATACCAAGGCAGTCGAAGACATGAAGGGCAACCGTCTGCTTCTGTTCACCTCCGATTGGGCTGTGCGCTGGGCCGAGACCCACAATGATGAATTAAAGCTGAGCGAGTTTGGTAATATTTAAGCCAAGCCGAACTCTCTGGCAGCAGGTTTTCCATTTTGTTAGAGAGAGCTGCGGTTCAGGCATTTCCTGCGCCGCAGTTCTTTTCTATATTGATAAGAAGCATCCAACAAAGAATCCTGAGAGGGTAAATAGAGGGTAAATTTATGAACAACGAAACCATCCATATCGGTAAGAGCGGTCTGTCCGCCCCTTTCCTCGGTCTTGGCACATGGGCGATCGGCGGCGGAAGCTGGTGGGGCGATAACGACGATGCGCTTTCCGTCAAAGCCATTGAGACCGCCGTCGAGCAGGGCATCGTCTGGATCGACACTGCCCCCATCTATGGTCTGTACCACAGCGAAACGGTCGTGGGCGAGGCACTCCGCCACATCGACCGAGACAACGTGATCCTGTCCACCAAGTGCGGTCTCGAATGGCGGCACGAGACTCCCGTCCTGCACAAGGTCGTGGACGGCGTTTCGGTCTACCGTGACCTGTCCGCAGAGAGCATCATCGAGGATGTGGAAGAGAGTCTCAAGCGTCTCGGCACAGACCACCTCGACGTTCTGTACACCCACTGGCAGAGCCCCGACTTCAGACTTTATCCGCTGGAGAAAACGGTCGAAGCCATGATGAAGCTGAAGGAGCAGGGCAAGATCCGCGCCATCGGTGCGTCCAACGTGACCGCCGATATCATCCGCGGCTACTGCAAGTACGGTCAGCTCGATGTGATTCAGGAAAAATACAGCCTGCTGACCCGCCGCATTGAAAAGCAGCTTCTTCCCACCTGCAAGGAGCTGGGCGTGTCCATTCAGGCCTATTCTCCGCTGGAGCAGGGTCTGCTGACGGGCAAGGTCACGATGGACACCACTTATCCCGAAGGCAGCACCCGCAACTCGAACCCCAGCTTCCAGCCCAGCCGCAGGGCACAAGCCATCAAAATGCTGGATGGCTGGCAGGAGCTGACCGAAAAGTACCACTGCACCACCGCTCAGCTCGTCATTGCGCTCACCGCCAAGATGATCCCGGGTCTGCACGTCCTCTGCGGCGCACGCACTCCTGAGCAGGTCATGGACAATGCCGGTGCACTCAACCTCAAGCTGGACGGTGCCGATGCCGTCCGCATGAAGTGGGACGTTGATTCGATCTCCTGAGTTTTTGGGGTTAAAAAAGAAAAGCCACACGAGACAGCAATCTTACAAACAACATCTAAAAAAGCCAGCGTTGCAATGTCGTTTTCAACTTGCAACACTGGCCTTTTCTGTTACCTACAAGAGCAAAGCCCGCCCCATCACCACAAATTTTCCATTCAGATAGAAATTCAAATGGCAATATTGAGAGGCATCTATCACAGCCATTGCTCGACTCGGCCTGGCATAATGTTTTTATGCCCGTATATAAAATCAATCAGTTCCTTTTTGTCAATAATATCCATCCCCGCCGTATTTCTGTATTCGCCATCAACTGTAAACAAGAAAACCTTATTTCCGCCAGCTGTTAATTCTTTATAGTTATTCCCATCAAGCGAAACATTTCCCGTCTTTACCTGTGAATACGCCTTATGACTTCCATCTTTCGCCACAGCAACGAATTCATATGTCTGGGTATTCAGCTTATTCGTGCTGGAATAAATCAGATACCCTTTCTCCAGCTGTAAATATAAGCTAACTACCTCTTCAACATCTTCTGGCTGAAGAAAATCCAGAATCTCTTCTTTCTTTACAGCACAATCCGGATAGAATTGAGTGCCAGTAATCGCATTATATAAGTGTTCCGAATATTTCAGTTGAATGTCACCTTTTATTCTCTGCAACGCTGAACTTGCCCGAAAACTATTCACGATCTTTCCGGGTATCATTTCGACAGTACCGACTTCATGGAATTCCACATCCACATAACTGATTACATCCTCATAAACATGAGCCGCGTCACAGTTGTATTTCCATGTACTCAAAACACGGCACAAATAATAAATGCCATTATGACGTGTCCAAATCAGGTCATCAACCTCCATTTCCTTCAAGGCATGGATTGATACCACGAAACCACGGCTGGAATCATATTGTTCACGCCCTTTTTCCTCGCATTCTTCGATGGAAGTCGGAATATAGGGCTGATTATTTGAATCCCGCAGACACCATCCCACCCCCAGAACATTGTTTTTCAGACAGAATTCAAATGCTTTACCATCCTGACTTCCAGTCTTTATAGTAGCTCTCCACAGGTAGATGTCCTTATCCGTCATCTTGTTCTTCTCCCCTCGCCGTCAATACAATCGTACTCTGTCCTGATTTACGACAGGATTCTTCACATAATTTTATAATACGCTTTTTATAGACACCTGTAAACTCCCATTTGAACATTTTGAAATTCTTGACTGAATCAACATATGAGAATTCACGATTTTCTTTTTTGCTGTAAATTTGCTGTTGAATTTTACAGCAGATTCCGGTATACTGGATTCAGAAGGGAGTTGAGCTTATGCCAAATATCAAACCGATTTCGGATTTACGGAATTACACCGAAGTTCTTCGTGACGTGGAGGTGGGTTGTCCGGTCTTTCTGACAAAAAATGGACGCGGAAAGTATGCCATCGTCGATATGCATGATTACGAGAAAGCGCAGGCGACCATCCGTCTGATGAATGAAATTGCCAAAGGCCGCCGCTCCGCCGAGACTGAAGAATTGTTTTCTTCCGAAGATATGAGGGCACACTTCCGCGCAAGAGCCAATGAAAAATAAAATCAATTACACCTTACAGTCTCGACGCGACATGGATGCCATTTGGGATTATATTTCATTTGAGCTTCAAAATCCTACTGCCGCAGAACACATGATAAGCAGCATTATGGATTCCATCGACCAGTTGGAACTCTTTGCAGAAAGTGGAACTTTGCTGTCTTCGATTTCTGATGCCAGCCATGACGAGCGTTTCCTTGTCAGCGGAAAGTACTTGATTTTTTATCACATCTCTTACCACGGAAACGAAATCTATATTGACCGTGTACTTTACGGTGGTCGGGATTATCTGCGAATTTTGTTTGAATACTCCTCGGAAGAGATGCAGTCTGAATATGATTTTTCAGACGCACAGAAGAATCCTTATTCCGATTTACGTCTCCATTGATTTTTATCGCTTACGCAAAAGGAGCGGACGCCGCAGAGTGTCCGCTCCTTTTGTATTTCAACGATATTATGAGTTTTCTTTCCAGAACAATCCGCCGCTGGACTGGAACAGGAGCTTCGGGTTGATGCTCTTGCTGCCGAGCTTGAAATCCATCGTCAGCTCTTCGCCCAGAACGCCGACCGCCTGTCCACGCTCCACGGTCTGCCCCTCACTGACCGAGAGAGTCTGGATGCCGTAGAGGTAGCTTCGCAGACCACAGCCGTGGTCGATGACGATGGTATTGCCCGTGAGGGCGAGATTCCGTGCCAGAACGACCACGCCCGCCGCCGGAGCACGCACCGGATCGCCCGGGATGGTGTAGAGCTTGGTGGAGTTGGACTTGCTGCCCTGCTTGCCGTTGATGACCTTGACCTGACCGAAATTCACCAGCGTCATGGAGTGCTCTGCCGGACTGAGAAATCCACCTGACCAGAGCTTTTCCCGTGCAGACTGTTCATAGAGTGGCCAAACCGCATTCCGGAACTCGGTATTCGCCGCTTCGGACGCTTCCGGTTCCGAGTTGACCTCTACTGTGCCAAAATCTTTTGGAATGACCGTGATGGTTCGGGTCTGCGGCTCGCCGTTGACCGTGATGACGACTTCATATCCGCCCGCCGAGGCATTGTATGCCGCCGGGATATAGGCACGCCAGCCGCTTGTGCTGCGGACGCACTGGACGTTTCCAAGGTCTGTCTCAATGGCGGGCGCAGTGTCGCCCGTCATGCCGCTGATGGCAACACCGACCACACCACCCTGCTCGACCCGTTCCGCCGAAAGTCCGATCTCGGCACTGGCCTGCAAGGTGAACCGGAAGTTGAAGCTGTACCAGCCGGTCGGCTTGGCGGGGTGCTCAAGACCGAGATTTTTCCGAACGCTTCCACTGCTTCCGCCCTCAAACTGTCCGATCGTACCGCCTGCCGGAATGCGCCAGATGGTCAGCCGTGCCTTGTAGCCGCCGTTGGACGGGAAAAGAAAGCTTTCATACTCGGTCGCTGTTCCTGTGAAAACGACATTTCCGGCATCGTCCTCGATCGTCATGGAGGTATACCCCACCCAATCCGGAACGCTCAGGGTCGGGTGTGCGTCGTAGAGCACGCCGATCTTCTGGACGTTCAGCGTTTCCGGACTGGAAAACACCTTGTCCAACTGCCCGCCCAGAAGCGGCACCTGCCAGCAGTATCCATTCACTTCCAGACCCGTCTCGCCGAAATGGGTGTCCGAAGCAGGCATTGAGCCTTCGGTCTTGAAGGCATAGCTGACCCCCATCACTGCCGCCAGCATCACGACCACACCAACGGCAACGCCCACGAGCCATAATAAAAATCGTTTCATTTATGTACCTCCGCTCTCCCGAAGGGAGAAAGAACGTTTCTGCGGATTTCCTGAAATCGCAATTTACCAAAAAGGCGCACTCAACAAGCCCTATACAGACTTATCGAGTGCGCCCGATGCTTTCTTCGTGTTTTTCCGCGTTACTCCGCAGCGTCTTCAGCAGACGCAGCGTCCTCAGCCGGAGCAGTCTCCTCAGTGGTGACAGCATCGTCTTCCCCGAACAGCAACCGCTCATACTCGTCCAGCTCTTTTTCACGACGGCGCAGATACACAGCAACAGCAACCAGCGCACCGGCAACGGCGGCCAGGGTGGTGATGACAGCAATCAAACAGGACTTCTTCATAGGTTCAGCACACTCCTTTTTTCGGTCAAAACGATGTTTCAGTTTGTTTTTCCAGCGGGAGACCCGCAGCATCAGCTCAAGTACTTTCCATAGAGCGGAAAGCATATGAAGCGAGAGTTTTACCAGAAAGACCATCCGCAGCATCCTCCGTATCGTATCGCCTTATGGGCTTATTATACCCGCTGGACGAAAAAAATACAAGCATGTTTTAAATCTCCAACCATTTTTTGTACACTTTGAACGCTCCGGGCAGCGTATACGCTGCCTTCAGCTCTTCCCGACTGACCCAGAGAAATCCGTCCGGCGCGTTTTGGGGCGGAACTTCTGCTGCGAAGCCTGTCATCCGCCATTCGATATGGCTGAAAATATGCTTCGCCGCCGGAATCGGTTCGATTTTTATGGTTTCACATACCAATCCCAGTTCTTCCAAACGGGTCTTCAGCGTGTCGGTGGACAGAGCCTCCCCTTCCCAGAGGACAGGCTGCCACAGTCCGGCCAACAGCCCTTTGTCCGGACGCTGCTGGAGCAGCAGTCTCCCGTCACTTTCAACGAGTGCCACCGTTACCGGCTCGATGCGCCGGGCCTTCGGTTTGGCTTTCCGGGGAAGAGCCAATGCCGTACCCGCCTTTCTCGCCCGACAAAGCTCCTTCAGCGGGCATTCCCCGCAGAGAGGCGCACCGTTCGGGATACAGACCAGCGCACCCAGCTCCATCAACGCCTGATTGTAATCACCGGGTTTCTCCGGCGGCTGATGCTCCATGACTCGGACGGTAAAGGCTTTTTTGACCGCCGGGTCGGTGATGAGCCGGTCGTCGTTGTACAGGCGTGAAAAGACCCGCAGGACATTTCCGTCCACTGCCGGAACAGGCAAACCGAAGCTGATGGACGCGATCGCGCCCGCCGTATAATCCCCGATGCCGGGCAGCGCGCGGAGGGCGTCATAATCGGCCGGGAGCTGTCCGCCGTAGTTCTCGCAGACCAGTTTCGCCGCCTTTTGGAGATTCCGCACCCGGCTGTAATAGCCCAGACCTTCCCAGAGCTTATGCAGCTTTTCCTCATCGCACCCGGCCAGTGCCGGGATGTCCGGCAGAGCGGCAAGGAACCGCTCATAATAGGGCAATGCCGCCGAGACCCGGGTCTGCTGCAACATGATCTCGCTCAGCCAGACATGGTAGGGGCTTGGGTCCGTGCGGAAGGGCAGGATGCGCTGGTTCCTGTAGAACCATTCTAAGAGAACAGGGGCGATGTTTTCCACAAAGGATCACCTCGTTGTTGAAAAAAGAAGCCACTCGCCCTCTCAATCTCGCCTTTGCTCGACAGCTCCCCCAAAGGGGGAGCCAGGACTTGCCTCTCCCTTTGGGAGAGGTGGCATCGCACAGCGATGACGGAGAGGGCGAGGACACCAACAAAAAATCGGGCTGCTGCACAGTGACAACAGCCCGTGAAACACAATTTTTTTAGAACCCGTAAGCGGTGCGGGGGAAGGGCAGGACGTCACGGATGTTCTGGATGCCCGTGAGGTACATGATCATCCGCTCGAAGCCAAGACCATAGCCTGCGTGCTCTACGCCGCCGAACTTGCGCAGGTTGAGATACCAGTCATAGCTGGACTTATCCAGACCCAGCTCGTCCATGCGGGTCACAAGCTTGTCATAGTCCTCTTCACGCTGACTGCCGCCGATCAGCTCACCAATGCCGGGAACGAGCATATCGGCTGCCGCAACGGTCTTTCCGTCCGCATTCTGCTTCATATAGAAGCTCTTGATCTCCTTCGGGTAGTCTGTGACAAAGACAGGCTTCTTGTAAACAACCTCGGTCAGGTAACGCTCGTGCTCGGTCTGGATGTCAACGCCCCACTCGACCGGGAACTGGAACTTCTTGTTATTCTTCTTGAGGATCTCAATGGCATCGGTGTAGGTAACACGACCGAACTCACTGTTTGCCACCAGCTCCAGACGCTCGATCAGTCCTTTGTCGATGAACTGGTTGAAGAACGCCATCTCGTCCGGACAGTTGTCCAGAACGTAGCGGATGACATATTTCGTCATCGCCTCAGCGGTGTCCATATAACCGTTCAGGTCGCAGAATGCCATCTCCGGCTCGATCATCCAGAACTCCGCTGCGTGACGGGTGGTGAAGCTTTTCTCAGCGCGGAAGGTCGGTCCGAAGGTGTAGACCTTGCCGAACGCCATTGCCATCGCCTCAGCCTCCAACTGACCGGAAACGGTCAGGTTGACCGGCTTCTCAAAGAAGTCCTGCGTATAATCGACCGTACCGTCCTCATTTTTTGGGACATTCTCAAGGTCGAGGGTCGTCACACGGAACATCTCACCTGCGCCCTCGCAGTCGGATGCGGTCAGCAGCGGAGAGTGCGCGTAGACGAAGCCATTCTCTTGGAAGAACTTGTGGATCGCGTAGGCCGCAACACTGCGGACGCGGAACGCCGCATTAAAGGTGTTGGTGCGGGGACGCAGAGTGGGCATGGTGCGCAGATACTCCATGCTCATCTTCTTTTTCTGCAGCGGATACTCGTCCGCCGGGCAGTCGCCCAGAATCTCCACACTGTCGGCGTTCAGCTCAAAGGGCTGTTTTGCCTGCGGGGTCAGAACGATGCGGCCAACAACACGCAGGCTGCTATACAGTCCGGTATGGACGACCTGCTCATAGTTTTCCAGCTTGCCTGCTTCCAGAACGACCTGCAAGGTCTTGAAGCAACCGCCGTCCGACAGCGCGATGAAGCCGATGTTCTTGGAGTCACGGATGTTCTTTGCCCAGCCGCAGACGGTGACGACCGTGCCATCGGCGGGGGTGTTTTTGTACAGCGAAACGATCTCAGTACGTTCCATTGGGGTTTTCCTCCGATATGAAAAAATAAAAAGACAGCTTTTGCCCTGAAGGTTCAGGGCGAACAAGCTGTCTTGTAATGTCCGCGGTGCCACCTGAATTACCGGAAATGTCCGGTCGCTCGCGTGCTCATAAATTTTAGAAGCACTGTCCCTCTAACGCTGGACATGCGGCGCACCTACTGGCAGCGGAAACCGCTGTGGTTCAGCCTGCAGCTCCCGGGTGTTCATTCACGCACCATCCGCGCACGGCTCTCAGCTCTGCCGTGCTCTCTGTGGCATCCTCTGTGCGTTACTTTTCCCGCTCGTCGCTTTTCAGTTCTTTAAAAATAGCACAAGCGTGCGGGTTTGTCAATTCAAAAATCAATCAAAAATCTCGGTTTTATCTTGCATTCCCCGATGAAAAATGTTATATTGTGTGCTTTGCACGAATCGAAATTCTGGATGTTTGCGGGGTACCCTTACGCCGCAAGAATACTGTCTTTAGGAGGACATTATGACCGAAGCTCAGATCCTGCACGAGCAGTATGAGCAGGAAGAGGAGATCAACCTCGTTTCCCTGTTGTTCACTGTTCTGCACAAATACCGGCAGATGGCTGCCGCCGCACTTGTCTGCGCGGTGCTGTTCGCAGGCGTAGCCGTTGCGAAGAACCTTTCGTGGAACGCCGCTGTCAAAAAGGCAGAAAAAGAGGGCAAAACCCTCCCTCGTACCTCGGCGCAGCAGACCTACGAGGAGGAGCTGACCGAGTATCGTGAGGCACAGACGACACATGACAGCGATATCAAGAATTACAACGCTCAGCTGCGCAGCAATGAGAGCTCGCAAACAACACTTCAATTCAACATTGACAATGCGCAGGAGTATATCGACAAGTCTGTCCTGAACAGCATCGACCCTTACAATGTTTACAATGCCCGTGCCGACATGTATGTTACCACTGATTATAAGATTCTGCCGGGTATGGATTACCAGAACCCCGACTACACCAGCTCGGTTTTGAATGCCTATTCCTCTCTGCTGACAAACCATGAGAACATGTCTGCCATTGCGGAAAAGTTCGATATGGAAGAGCGTTACATGCGTGAGTTGGTCAACGTCAGCAGCGATTCTTCGACTCGTCTGCTCACCATCAGCGTCAATGCGGATTCTGAGGAGAACGCAGTTGCAATTCTGGACGCTATGCTGAGCCAGTTGGAAAGCCTGTACGATACCATTGAGACCACCATCGGTCATCACAATATCGCCCTGCTTTCCCGCACCAGCAGCGTTACGGTTTCCACCAGCCTGCGTGATCAGCAGCAGGCTACCCGTGACAATCTGACTGATCTTCAGAACCAGCTGACGAGCCTCAAAGCAGACCACGACATGCTGGAGCAGTATATCGAAAAGGCTGACAAAGACCTCGATGCACTCGAAGTTCCCGAAGATCCGGGCGACGGCAACACTTCTATCGTGAAGTTTGGCGTCATCGGCTTCGCACTGGGCGTCATTCTGGTCGCAGGCGTTGCTGTCGTCAAGTTCCTGACGGCGGGTCTGGTCTACTCTGCAAAAGACCTCAAGTCCACCCTGCAATCTGCCGATCCTCGGCACGCTGGCAAGCGACGTCACCAAAAAGGCTGTCAAGCTTGATGCCAAGCTCAACAAGATGGAAGGTCGTCCGGACGGCAGCCACGATGAAGAGACGATCCGTCTGATCGCCGCCACCATCGCCAGCCGTGCGCCTGAAGCGGATCGTATCCTGATCACAGGCGATCAGACCGCAGAGAAGCTGTCTGCTCTGACCGCAGAGCTTGCGGTCACGGATACCCTCCGCAATCGCAAGCTGACCTCCGCCGAGAGCGTGCTGGTCTCTTCCACCGCTGTCCTCGAAGTCAATGCTGCTGACGCCGTGGTTCTTGTCGCAGATTGCAGCTCTTCCCGTTACAGCAGCGTGAACGACCAGAAGGAGCAGATCCTCCGTCTGGGCAAAGAGATTCTCGGCTGTGTAGTCTACGAATAATTGATCGAAACAAACCTCTCCGTCATCGCCTGTGCGATGACGGAGAGGTTTTCTGCTTTATCGCAACGCCTCAATCAGTCCTTCTGCCGCAAGCTGTCCGGCATAGAGGGCTTCATTGAGATTGTTTCCATGTCCACCGATCTCGATGAGCAGGCTTCCGGTCGTCAAGTCCTGATTGTAGAATCGATACCCCAGCAGGACAGAGCGGGTGAACCCCGGGAACATGCTCTCCATTGCCCTTTCCCATGCGGCGGCAAAGTGAAGATTCTGCCGCCAATTCGGGAGCTGGACCGTTGTGCCGTTGTCACTGCCGCAGATGATCATCACCTGCGCCGCCTGCCGTCCGTTGACAGTGCAGACCGGAGCCATCCGAGAACCGTTTTCCGTCTCGATGGCGTCACGGTGAACGTCCAGAACGATCTTGATGCTGGGATACTGCTCTAAGTATTGCTGAACGACTGCCCGACTGTTGGAATAGCTTCCGGTATAGCTGGGATAATCGTTCAGGGTCTCATCGTGAAGGGTATTCAGTCCTGCGGCGTTGAGCACATCGGTCATGACCCGCCCCACAGCGCACATATTGATGGTCCGGTCGGTGCTTCGTGAACCGTCCTCCGGTGAAAACCAAAGCCCCTCCGACAGTCGATAATCCTCGGTGGCATGGGTGTGCATGATGAGCACCTGCGGTTCGGGGCTGTTCCATTCAACGGTAAACGACAGCGGATCCTCGATCTCCGCCGCGATCTCTGAAGCTGAAACGCTTGTATTGTTTTTGATGCTGCCCGCACCGCACGCAATGAATTTTTCGCCGCTGCCCTGCGGGTAGTTTTTTTCAATGACCATTCCGGCATCTTCGGGTCTGGTCGTGTCGTCCTGCAAAGCAACCAGATAATTCTCGATATTTTGTAGATCCACTGTCGATTCCGCCGTTGATTCCGATTCCATGATGGCTTCACTTTCCGCTTCCGTGGGCGTTTCTTCCGCTTGGGATGTTTCCCCCGACATGGATCTCCGGCTCAGAGAAAGAGCCGCCTGCGCCGCCGGGAGAGGCCCGACAAGGATCGCCGCAAGCATCAACACTACGCCATGCGCAAAGAAGGTCAGCACCAGCATCAGCCCGACTGCCGCCAGAAGTAGTAAGGCTCGTCCCTGTTCTTTTTCCGGATCGCAGTCGCGGCGCATGGCGGATTCCCCCTTCTTTTGAGCCTTATGTCATCCTATGCGCCGGGTTTGATTTTCAGAATCAACCCGTCAGCCAGCAAAGCTGTGCAATGCTCAGCCGTGGCTGCAGCGCACGGTTGATCGCTGCGCCCAACAATGCCGCTCCGTGAGAGATCACGCTGTCCAGCTCACGGGGTGTTACCACAAGGCTTTTGCCTTCTTCGGATTCCATCAGGGTCGGGATTCCCGTCGCAATGATCGGAACGCCCATCTGTGTCGCATTGAGATGCTTGGCACTGTCTGGTCGGGCGGGGCACAGTCCGGTATCCGAAAACTGCATCGTCCGCCCGAGACGCTGCGCTTCCATCGAACAGAGACTGTCCACACAGATCAATGCCGCCGGTCGCAGCTCCCGCACCAGCGCACCCGCAAGCTGCTGCAAGGTCAGCCCTGTGGCGGCGGAAACTCCAGGCGCAATGGCGGCGACCGGGCGGATGCCCGCAACCGGCGTGCGCCTGACCCCCATCGTGACGAAAATTTTCTGCACCGTGCGCGGACCGAGAGCGTCTGCCGTCACCCTCCGATTCCCGACGCCCAGCACCAGCACCGGGCCTTCGGGTGGGAGAAGGTTTCGCAGCTCTGACGCCGCCAGCTCAATGACCGCATCGTCCCGTTCATCCAGAACGCTCACGCTCGGCGTTTCCAGCGTGACATACCGTCCTCGCGGACGCTCGAGGTCATCCCGGGAGATCTCCACCCGGGTCACGGTGACGCTCCCCTGTCGGGAAACTCCCATCCGAACGCCTGCCGCTTCCGCTGTCTGAGCGGCAGCGTACAGCTCATCCGCCATATCTGTATTTCGCATTTTTCTGCCCCTTTTCTCGCTCTTCGTCCTTCCGGATGCTTTCAGTATGGGAATTTTCAAACTTTTTGAAACAAAAATCGAAAAAACGCTTGCGTTGGTACGGTAAATATGGTATCATAAGGTGCGCTGTTATAGGTAGCCAAGGAGGTGGAACGAATGCCTAACATCAAATCTCAGAAGGACCGCGTCGTGCAGGCTGCAGCTGAGCAGGCTCACAACAAGGCCATTAAGACCAACCTGAAAACAGTCGTCAAGAAGGCAGACGCTGCCATCGATGCGAATGCCGCTGACAAGGACGCAACCGTCCTGGCTGCTGTTTCCGCGATCGACAAGGCTCGCGCTAAGGGTGTCATCAAGAAGAACACCGCTTCTCGCAAGATCAGCCGTATGGCCAAGCGTGCTAACAAGAACGCTTGATCCGATTCCTGATCGCGTATTCGATTGACGAATGACGAACAAAGCCCCTGCATCGGCAACGGTGCGGGGGTTTTTGTCATTTTATCTTTGATTTTAAAGATATCTCAGTTCTGGTCGTGGCTCTTGCCGACCCAAGAGCAGACCACGCCGCAAACAAGGCTGGTCGTAACGCCTGCCGCCGCTGCGGTCAGACCGCCCGTGAGGATGCCGATCACCCCCTCTTCGGCGATGGCTGTCCGGACACCCTTTGCCAGCAGGTGCCCGAACCCCAGCAGCGGCACGGTCGCGCCGCAGCCCGCAAGCTCCGCCAGCGGCGCGTACCACCCCAACGCTGACAGCACCACGCCCGCCACAACGTATCCGGTCAGAATGCGGGCAGGAGTCAGTCCGGTCAGGTCGATGAGAAGCTGACCGATCACGCAGATCAGCCCGCCGACCACGAACGCCCAGAAATAATTCATCGTATTATCCTCATTTCCTGATGATATCAGCATCCTACCCCACGCAGCTCTACCAGATGCGCGATGGCTGGGATGCTTTCTTTTTGCAGAAAGGTCGTCTGGCTCATCAACGCACCCGTCGCGATGAAGAGCACCCGTTTCAGACTTTTTCGGGTCAGGCGGGGCAGGATATGCCCGCAAAGCACCGCCGCACCGCATCCCGGGCCCGAACCGCCGCTCTTCACCGCCTGCTCGTTCGCGTCGTAGAGCAGGCAGCCGCAATCCTGATGATTCTTCATCACGACCCCCTCGGCGGTCATCAGTTCCCGGAACAGGCGGCTTCCGACCTGTCCGAGGTCGCCCGTATAGATCGCGTCAAAATCCTTCGGCTCTGTGCCTGTATCGTTCAGGTAGTGGAGCAGGGTCGATGCGGCAGCGGGAGCCATCGCCGCACCCATATTGTTGATGTCTCTGATCTGATAATCCTGCACCCGACCAAAGGTCACGGCATGGATGCCGATCCCCTCCCCCATCGGGTGGAGTAGACACGCACCCGCAGCAGTGGCTGTCCATTGAGCGGTGGGCGTCCGGACCGCACCGTAACTGAGCGGCGTCCGGAACTGACGCTCTGCAGCGCAGAAATGGCTGGATGTCATGGCGAGCAGACCATCCGCCATCCCTGCGCTGCACAGACACGCGCCAAGACCCAGCGTCTCTGCCATCGTACTGCACGCGCCGAATACCCCCGCGAACGGGATTCCCAGCTCCCTCAGGGCGTAATTCGATGCGGTACACTGCGCCTGCAGATCCCCCGCAAGGGCAAGGCTGACCTGCTTTTCGGTGGTATGCGCTTTTTTCAGGCAGAGACGTGCTGCCCGCACCAGCAGCTCTGTTTCAGCGGTCTCCCAACTGGTCTGACCGAGAAGATTGTCCGGATTCAGCTCATCAAAACAGGCCGCAAGAGGACCTTCGCCCTCCTTTTTGCCTCCCAACGCCGCACTTGACGCAATCACGGGCGGAACCGCAAAACAAAGCGTATCTCCGTGTCGTGCTGCCATTGCAGATCCCCTCCATTCAGGGCTATTTTTTCTCAGAATTTTGTGTTATACTATTCTTCTGCCGAGATGTCGCAATTTTTTCGGTTTCTCACGCGTATTGTAGATACAAATCGGAGCTCTGCGGTCAGGCAGGGACACCCATCAGCCAGAAAACGCATCCATAGACCGCCGCCGCCAACGTTCCGTACACGATGACCGGACCTGCGATGGTAAACATCTTCGCTCCCGTGCCCAGAACCCTTCCCTCGGTCTTGAACTCGATCGCCGCACTGACGACGGCATTCGCAAAGCCCGTGATGGGTACAAGCGAGCCTGCGCCCGCATAAGCCGCAAGCTTCTGGTACGCTCCAAGGGTCGTTAAGACCGCCGAAAGCACAATCAGCGTGCAACTCGTCAGTGTTCCGGTCAGCTCCTGCTCGATCCCTTTCGCCAGATACCACTGCCGGAGCAGCTCGCCCAGCAGACAGATGCCCCCGCCTACGCAGAACGCCCAAAGGCAGTCTTTCCCCAGCGGGGAGCTCGGTCCGGCGCGTCTGACCCGACGGGCATATTCCTGTGCCGATAATTTCATCCCATTCGCCTCCGGAGACAGCGTTCCCGTTTGAGGCTTCGATTATGCAAAAAGGAAGGTTTTTTCTATGAATCAATCTTGTCCTCCAAGCCCGCATCGCCGCCGTATGAGCCGTGCGGAGATCCGGCGTCATCGCCGCCAGCGCGCCATCCGCCGCGTCGGGGGGCTTGTCCTTGTGGTCTGTCTTGCGGTTGGCGTTGCTTCCTTCGCCCTGACCCGTCACAACAGCGTCCCCAGTGCGGAAGCGGTCTCTCCCGTCTCCAGCTCGTCCGGCACGGCAGATTCGGCGGCTCCGGCGGAGAACACCGCTGCGTCCGCCGCTGCTTCTCCGGCTTCGTCTGAGCCGGAAAACGCCATGCCGGACAACGCTCTCGGGCTGACGGCTGCCGAAGCGCAGGCGATCCTGAACGATCCGTTCATGATCTTAGTCAACCACACCAACAAGATGCCGGACAACTATGCCTTCGACACCAAGGAGTGCGGCTCGTCCACTGCCGTGAACAAAACCCTCCAGACCGCCGCCTGCGACGCATTCCTTGAAATGCAGAAAGCTGCCGCTGCCGATGGTGTGACCGTCTGGATGCAGAGCGGCTACCGCAGTGTGAAATATCAGACGAATCTTTATGAGAAAAAGACCCAATACTATCGTGATAAGGGCTATGATGAAGCCACTGCCAGGGAAAAGGCCGCTGCTATCGTCAACCCGCCGGGCTACTCCGAGCACAACTGCGGTCTTGCCGCTGACCTGAACAGCCCCGAACACACCGGACTGGACGAGGGCTTCGAGAATACCGCCGCCTTCCGTTGGCTGTGCGAGCACGCTGGCGAATACGGCTTCATCCTGAGGTATCCGAAGGGCGCAGAGACGCAGACCGAGATCACCTATGAGCCGTGGCACTGGCGGTATGTCGGCGTGGAGAACGCCGCCCGCATCAACGCAAGCGGTCTCTGCTTCGAGGACTATATCGCCGCCGTTCAAGCCATCGCCGCCGAGGGCTGAAACGTAAAGCGAAGAAAGAGCAAAACTTTCCGGCTTCGTTTGCATTTCAGCCTCCGATATGATAAGATAATTATGGTCTGCCGTTTCTTTTTGTGTCGGGTTTGAAACCGATCCGGCAGCCGACTATGGAAAACGCAAAAGAGGGAATATTTCATGATAAACCGTTCTGAACTGATCGCTATAACGGCGGCAGCCGCTTTGAGCTGTACCCTGCTTGCGGGCTGCGGCTCTTCCGCCTCCTCCGATTCTTCGCGGGCAGCTTCTTCGGAAGCTCCGTCCTCATCCACGCTGGCATCGGTATCCAGCATCCTGCCCGATGACAACACCAACAGCAGCACGACCGAGCTGGACGATGTGGTGAACACTCTGCTCGAGTCCAACCCCATCTCCAACCAGTTCGAGATCACCGCGATGAGCATCGAATACGACTTTGGTCTGAAGGCTGAGGATGTCATCAGCTATAAGGGCGTCAAAAGCAACGACAACGGCGATGCGGGTCTCGTCCTCGTCATCCAGCCTGCCGAGGGCAAGGCGCAGAGCGTTACCGATGCCCTGAAGACCTGTCAGGAGGATCAGATCGCGTTCTACGGCAACTACTCTGAGTTCGCGCAGGCACAGTCCAATGTCGAGAACGCGGTCATCTCCGGTAATGACGACCTTGTTGTGATGGTCATCGCCTCCAACGAGTGCAGCGCAGACCTGACCAAGGCGGTCGATAGCGTTATCAACAAGTAAAATATCAATTAAACCTCTCCGTCATCCCTTCGGGATGCCACCTTTCCCGAGATGAGAGGCTTTAGCAGTTTGGAACGGTTTCATCTTACTGCTGAAGGCTTCCCTGCCAGGGGAGCTGGCGAGCGTCAGCTCGACTGAGAGGTTTGTTTTCAAAAGGAGGCTGACGCATTGGTTTTCAGCACCATTCTGTTCCTGTTCCGCTTTCTGCCCATTACGCTGGCCTTATACTATCTTGCGCCCGCCAAGCTGAAAAATACCGTCCTGTTTCTGTGCAGTCTGGTGTTCTACTGCTGGGGCGAGGTACGTTTTTTCCCCGTCATGGTCGCGCTCATCCTGCTCAACTACGTCTGCGGTCTTGCCATCGAGCATTTTGATGCGAACCCCGTTCTCCGCAGGGTGTTTCTGCTCGCCGCGCTGATCGGCAGCCTGGGGATGTTGTTCTACTTCAAGTACTCGAACTTCGTCCTCACCAGCCTGAACAGCCTGCTGGGGACAAGCCTTGCGATGATCCAGGGCATCAGTGTCCTGCCGCTGGGCATCAGCTTCTATACCTTCCAGACGCTTTCCTATTCCATCGATGTCTACCGTCGGGATGTAAAAGCAGAATGGAATCTCATTGATTTCGGTGCCTATGTCGTCATGTTCCCACAGCTCATCGCCGGACCGATCGTCAAATATCGGGACGTTTCGGAGCAGCTCCATGTCTATCAGGACCGCTATTCCCTGAAGCAGATCGAAGAAGGCATGACCTTTTTCACCTTTGGTCTGGCAAAAAAGGTTCTGCTGGCAGATGCGATCGGCGCACTCTGGACGGACATCATCGGCATTGCGGACAGCCCCTCCACCACCTTTGTGGGTCTCGCAAACGCTTCGACGCCGCTGGTCTGGCTGGGCGTCATCGCCTATTCGCTCCAGCTCTATTTCGACTTCTCCGGCTATTCGATGATGGGCATCGGCATGGGCAAAATGCTGGGGTTCGACTTCCCGCAGAACTTCAACTACCCGTATATTTCCTCTTCTATCACCGAGTTCTGGCGGCGTTGGCACATGACACTCTCAGGCTGGTTCCGGGAGTATGTTTACATTCCTCTGGGTGGCAACCGGAAGGGTCTGAAACGGCAGATCCTGAATCTTTTCATCGTCGAGCTGCTGACCGGAATCTGGCACGGCGCAAACTGGAATTTCATCTGTTGGGGTCTGTATTACTTTGTATTACTGGCTCTCGAGAAGCTGTTCCTTCTGCCTTACCTGAAAAAGGGGAAGGTCTGGCCTCACATTTACACGATGTTCCTTGTGGTGGTCGGCTGGGCGATGTTCGTTGGCAACGACGCAGGCGTGGATTTCGGTCTGTTATTCCGGAAGCTTTTCCTTCCGTCCGGCGGTGTCTCCCCGCTCTATTTCCTGCGCAACTACGGCGTTCTGCTGATCGTTTCGGTCGTCTGCTGCACCCCGCTGATCGAAAAGCTCTGGAACTGGCTGTCCCGCCGTATCGTGACCCGGGTCGCGACGATTCTGCTGCTCCTCGTCGTCTCAACGGCCTATGTGGTTGGCAGCACCAACAGCCCCTTCCTGTACTTCAATTTCTAAAGGAGAAGATGGACCATGGACAAGAAAAAACTCTCTTCTCTGAAAAATTACCCCGTGCTTCTGGCGTTCAGCCTGTTCTTCATCGGGCTGTTCCTGCTTGATTTTATCACACCTGACCGCGCCTACAGCGAGCTGGAAAACACCAATCTCACCCAGAGACCGACCCTCTCCAGCGTTTCCGCCTCCGGACTAAACAGCTATTTCACATCCTACACCAAATATGTCAAGGATCAGGTTTTCGGGCGTGACCAGTGGATCAGCCTGCAAAGCTTCATCGAGACGACCCTGTTCCAGAAGGAGCAGAGCGGCGGTATTCTGCTGGGAAAGCAGCAGATGATGTTCCCCCGCACATACGGTCTTGTTTCCAGCGAGACGCGCACCCTTCCGAAGAACGCCGCTGCTCTCACGTCGCTCTGCGAACGCTATTCGGGAAAGGTCAACGTGATGCTGGTGCCTTCCGCCGCCTCTGTCTATCCGGAAAACGTCCCTGCGGGCGCACCTCTCCTCGATGAGGACAGTTATCTCGATTCGCTTTCCGAGAGCGTACAAGCCTCCGGAGGCCGCTTCGTAGATGTGCGGAAGGTTCTGTCAGACCACAAAGATGAATATCTCTATTACCGCACCGACCACCACTGGACCACTCTGGGCGCATACTACGCCTACACGCAGCTCTGCGACACGCTCCGCTCAACTCCATTTGACCGAAACGCTCATACGGCGGTAACAGTCGAGGATTTTTATGGCACACACTACTCAAAGGCAAGGACATGGAACGCCGTTCCGGATACCATCACCTACTATGACCTTGCGAATTCGCTGACGATCTACACCGTCACAGGGGCAGGTCAGCCCACCGAAGGCACGACCACCGGACTGTATGATACCGATAAACTCAGTGTCTACGACAAGTACGCAATGTTCATCCACAGCAACAATGGTCTCAGCCGGATCGAAGGTGACGGCACGGGCAAGATCCTTGTCATCAAGGACAGCTTTGCCAACAGCTTTGTTCCCTATCTCACTGCCAATTATGCCAAGATCGACATCGTGGACTTCCGCAATTACAATTATGGTCTCGATCAGCTGATCACGGACAATGGCTACGATGAGATCCTCGTTCTGTACAGCTTCGACAGCTTCAAGAGCGACCCTTACTTTTACCGTGCGGGCATCGCAGACTGATTTTTATCAAAACGAAATGAATGCTGAATAATTGCAGTCTGTTTTCACAAATTTTCCACTTGTTTTTCGTATCAATTACCATCATTTCACACTTTTCAACGAAAGTACTTGCAAAAAAGCACCAGCTGTAGTAAAATAACACCAAAGAAGGAGTAATGAATCTTATGACTCAGAACTTGAATCTTCCTGCCAGTTATGTCGTTCTCACGAATGAGGAAATGGCCTACACCGAGGGTGGTTCGCTCAGCGCGTGGGAATTTCTTCAGGGTACAGCCACCGTGGTCGGTGCGTTGGTACTTGGCTTCAGCTTTATCTGGGGAGTTCGTCAGATACAGAATTGGTTGAGTGAACCGGACAATCTGGACGGTAACTTCTTTATAATTGCCGGACGTGCCTTCGACGACATCGGTGAAGATATGAGCCAGTCTCCGGCAAACTTCCTGCGTGATACCGTTTCCATCGCAACCATGGTCGGTGTCGTTGCGATCCCTGTAGGCGCGATCATCTCGTTCGCAAAGTCGCGCTTCTATTGATTTGTCTTAAAACAGTGTCCTTGACACTGTTTGGGAATTATTGCTTACAAAGGAGTATTATTATGGAAAAGAAAATGATGATGCCTGCTAACTACAATGTCATGAACGAAGAGGAAATGACCTACACCGCTGGTGGTGCTACCATTCCTTTTGCTCAGATTGCTACTGGTGCTTTTGGCATCGCTGCTACCGGTATCTCTATCTACAACGAGATCTGTGTGGCAAAGGTCGTCAAGAACTTTGTCAATACTCACAAGAATGACGACGCTTCCGCTTTTGTGAACTCCGCCGTCAACCAGTTCACCGACTACCTCAGCAAGGGTGTCATGAATATGGTCATCGGTGCTTATTCTCTGCTGAACCAGGGCTTCTGGTGGCCTGTCACCGGCGTTTACTGCCTGATGGCATAATCTGCCTTATAGCTAGCCGGAGAACTCCAAAGAGCAATCAAAGCAGCGGCTTTTCCTCTCACAGGGAAGGGTCGCTGCCTTTTGTTTGCGGCTTCGCTTCCGATTGCTCTTTATTGCAAAAGCAGGCGGTCACAACCCTTCAAGGTCATGACCGCCTGCTTTATTTTTATGGACGCAACACTTTCTCAGCTCAGTTGTTGAACATATCCTTCAGCTTTTTGAAGAAGCCCTTGCGCTGTTCATAGTTTTCATCCTTAAGCGTTCCCTCGAATTTCTTCAGGGCGTCGCGCTGCGCTTTATTCAGCTTCTTGGGGATCTCGACCTCACACTTGACGTACATGTCGCCGCGTCCACGACCATTCAGGTACTGGATGCCCTTGCCACGCAGACGGAAGGTCGTGCCGCTCTGCGTCCCCTCGGGGACAGTGTACTCCACCTTGCCGTCGATGGACGGGACGGTGATGTTATCGCCCAGAACCGCCTGACTGTAGGTGATTGGGACAGTGACCCAGACGTCGTAGCCGTCACGCTGGAAGAGCTGATCGGGACGCACCGTCACCATGACGATGACATCACCCGCAGGACCGCCGTTGCTGCCGGCATCGCCCATGCCGCGCAGCGCAAAGCTCTGATCGTCGTCGATACCCATCGGAATGGATACCTCCAGCGTCTTTTTGGTAGCTGTCTTGCCGCTGCCGTGGCAAATCTTGCAGGGGTTCTTCACCAGCTTGCCCTTGCCGCCGCAGCGGGAGCAAGGCTGCTGACTCTGCATCACGCCGAACGGCGTGCGCTGCTGCTTGATGACATAGCCGCGACCGCCGCAATCCGGGCAGGTCTCAGGGCTTGAGCCTGCGGCGCAGCCATTGCCGTGGCACTCGGTGCACTCCTGCTGACGGGTGATGGTGATGTTCTTCTTGCAGCCATGCACCGCCTCGTCAAAAGACAGAGTGATCCGGACACGGATGTCCTGGCCCTTGCGGGGCGCGTTGGGGCTTGCCTGACGGGACGAACCGCCAAAGCCGCCGAAACCGCCGCCGAAGATATCGCCGAAGATATCGCCAAGGTCAACACCGTCGCCGCCAAAGCCGCCGAAACCGCCCGCGCCGCCGTTCTGGGCTGCATAGTTGGGATCAACGCCCGCAAAGCCATACTGATCGTAGAGCTGACGCTTCTTGGAATCCGACAAGACCTCGTTGGCCTCGTTGATCTCCTTGAACTTTTCCTCGGCATCCTTATCGCCGGGGTTATAGTCCGGGTGGTATTTCATGGCCAGTTTGCGGTACGCCTTCTTGATCTCCGCATCGGTGGCCGTCTTGGATACCCCCAGCACTTCGTAATAATCACGCTTTTCCTGTGCCATAATTATCCACTCACCTCTCAGGAACTTGCAACCTCTCGTTTCACAGCAGCGCACTGCTGTTTTCGCACACATTCAGCTTTCTTCATCCTGCGAAAACCTGCCCGGCCTGCCAATGGCTCTCCTGACAGGAGAGCTGGCGAGCAAAGCGAGACTGAGAGGTTAGAAACCAGCAAAGGCCGCCCCGGAAAAAACCGGAGCGGCTTTTGCTCTATGCGCGTGTACCCGCCGGTCGGTCGGGCATCACGCCGCTTGTGTCAATCTCAGACTTCCTTGAAGTCTGCGTCCACAACGCCGTCGTCGTTGGGCTTCTGCTGGGTATTGCCAGCGTCAGCACCCGACTGCGCGCCTGCGGTCTGCTGTGCGGCAGCGGCTGCCTGATACATCTTCTCAAAGACGTGGCTCAGAGCATCCTGCTTTGCCTTGATGTCATCGATCGAACCGGACTGGACAGCAGTCTTCAGGTCAGCCAGCTTTGCTTCAGCCTCACTCTTGACATCAGCAGGCATCTTGTCGCCGTTCTCCTTTAGCATCTTCTCAGTCTGGAAGACCATCTGATCCGCACCGTTGCGGATATCGACTTCTTCACGCTTCTTCTTATCGTCAGCAGCAAACTGCTCTGCTTCCTTGACCGCCTTGTCGATGTCATCCTTGGACATGTTGGTGGAAGCGGTGATGGTGATGTTCTGCTCCTTGCCGGTGCCCAGATCCTTTGCGCTGACCTTCACGATGCCGTTTGCGTCGATATCGAAGGTAACTTCGATCTGAGGCACACCACGGGGAGCCGGAGCAATGCCGTCCAGGTGGAAGACACCGAGACTCTTGTTGTCGCGTGCGAACTCACGCTCGCCCTGCAGGACATTGATCTCAACCGAGGGCTGGTTATCCGCAGCGGTCGAGAAGACCTGACTCTTGTGGGTCGGGATGGTGGTGTTGCGCTCGATGATCTTGGTGCAGACGCCGCCCAGAGTCTCAATGCCGAGGCTCAGCGGGGTGACATCCAGCAGCAGCAGACCCTTGACGTCGCCCTGCAGGACACCGCCCTGGATAGCCGCACCGACTGCAACGCACTCATCGGGGTTGATGCCCTTGAACGGCTCGCAGTTCAGCTCTTTCTTGACTGCATCGTAGACAGCGGGGATACGGGTAGAGCCGCCGACCATCAGGACCTTCTTCAGGTCAGATGCACGCAGACCTGCGTCCTGCAGAGCCTTGCGGACAGGGGTCATGGTACGATCGACCAGATCAGCGGTCAGCTCGTTGAACTTTGCGCGGGTCAGGGTCATATCGAGATGCTTCGGACCAGTTGCGTCCGCAGTGATGAAGGGCAGGTTGATCTGAGTGCTCATTGCGCTGGACAGCTCGATCTTTGCCTTCTCAGCCGCTTCCTTCAGACGCTGAGCAGCCATCTTATCCTTGCGCAGGTCGATGCCGTTCTCGGTCTGGAACGCGTCTGCCATCCAGTCGATGATGCGCTGGTCGAAATCATCGCCGCCCAGATGCGTATCGCCGTTGGTCGCCAGAACCTCGGTAACGCCGTCGCCCATCTCGATGATGGAGACATCGAACGTGCCGCCGCCCAGATCGTAGACCATGATCTTCTGATCTTCTTCCTTATCAATGCCGTATGCCAGAGAAGCGGCAGTCGGCTCGTTGATGATACGCTTGACGTTCAGACCGGCGATCGTGCCTGCGTCCTTGGTCGCCTGACGCTGGCTGTCGTTGAAGTATGCGGGAACGGTGATGACAGCCTCGGTGACAGGCTCACCCAGATAAGCCTCAGCGTCCGCCTTCAGCTTCTGCAGGATCATTGCGCTGACCTGCTGCGGGGTGTACTCCTTACCGTTCAGAGTGACCTTATGGTCGGTACCCATCTGACGCTTGATGGAAGAAACGGTGTTCTCAGGGTTGGTGATGGCCTGACGCTTTGCGACCTGACCGACCAGACGATCACCGGTCTTGGTGAAGCCGACGACAGACGGGGTGGTACGAGCACCCTCAGAGTTTGCGATGACGACAGGCTCGCCGCCCTCCATAACAGCAACGCAGCTGTTGGTAGTACCAAGGTCGATACCAAT
Organism: Bacteroides uniformis; assembly: GCA_963615155.1. Classification (GTDB taxonomy): domain Bacteria; phylum Bacillota; class Clostridia; order Oscillospirales; family Ruminococcaceae; genus Faecalibacterium. Next base: position 29,784 of record CAVEGP010000012.1, read on the forward strand.
AATCTTACTCATAAATAAAGACTCCTCTCAAATGATCTTGTTTATCTCATGCTCAAAGTGAAAAGCGGATGTTTATTGAAACGCCCTTTCGGACGGTGGAACGCAGTTACTCAGCGACCACGACGGTTGCATGTCGGACGATCTTATCGCCCATCTTGTAGCCCTTCTGGTAAACGGTCACGACCGTGCCGCTCTCCTGACCTTCCTGTGCGGGGACCTGCTGCACCGCGTTCATGACGTTGGGATCAAACGGCTTACCCAGCAGCTCGATCTCCTCCACATGGAGCGCATCCAGTGCTTTCGCCGCCTTATCCAGCGTCATCGTGACGCCCTTCTTGTAGTTCTCGTCGGTGGTCGGCGCATTGGCTGCCATCTCGAGCGTGTCCAGAATGGGGATGATCTGGTTGACCGCGAAGGACACGCCGTCGTTGAACTTCTGGTCAGCCTCACGGGTAGAACGCTTGCGGTAGTTCTCATATTCGGCAGCCATCCGGAGCAGCTGATCCTTTGCCTGCGCCGCATTCTTTTCCGCGGCGTCCAGCTTCGCCTTGATGGCATCCATCTCACGAGCCTTCTTGTTGAACCAGCCGTCCTTCTTCTTTGCGTCCTTTTCGTCGCTCGCTTCCGGTGCGACCGCTTCGGTCTCAGGCTCGACCGGTTCCGCAGTCTTTGTCGTCTCCTCGACGGGAGCTTCCTCGGTCTGCGCGGTCTTTTTTGTTTCTTCGGTCATTCCAGATCCTCCTTATAGATCACAGTCCGCCGGGGTGCGGCTGCCTGCGGGGTATTTTTTCGTTTGCCGCTCATTCCCTCGCCGAGCTGATCGGCAAAGGTGTGGAGCAACGGCATCAGCTTCTGGAACGGCATTCGGGTCGGACCGATCAACGCGATCGAGCCCCACAGCCCGCCGCCGACCAGATAGCGGTCGCTGACAATACACAGACCGGGGATCTGCGGCTCAAGATCCTCGCCCAGAAGAATGCTTTCGTTCCGTTCTGCCGGAGGTGCAATGATATGCGCCGCTTCCTCCTCGTCATTCAGCAGGGAGAGAATCGTGCTCACCTTTCCATCCAGCTGTGGCCAATCGAGCAGATATTGCTCGCCGCCCAGAAACACATGCGGTTTTGTCGAATCCTGTAGGATCGCTGCCGCTGCGCTGATGACCGGAACAAGCTCCGGATCGATCTGACTGCACAGCTCACTGAGCAGACGAGTTGACAGATCGATCGGCGCAACGAAGGTCAGATTGCGGTTGAGCAACGCAGCAAGTGCCGCGGCATTCTCCCGCGAAAGTCCGGTCTGAACGCGGGCAACCCGTGTCCGGACATATCCGGCAGTAGTAACGGCAAGGACCGCCGCTGCGCTGCGCCCCACCTGCACGACCTCATAATGGGCAATACAGAGATCCTCGCCGCAGGGTGTGCTGATCGCGGCAGTACAGCCGCTGATCTGCGCCAAAGCTTTGGCTGCGCCCTGCGCCAGCTTTTCAGGCTCATGATCGAGACTCGCAAAGACGGCGTCCACACGAGCGCGGGTCACACGGTCAAGCGGCTGATCGTCGGTGAGCAGATTGTCAAGATAATAACGGTAGCCTTTTGCGCTTGGAACACGGCCTGCGCTGGTGTGCGGCTGCTCCAGCAGCCCCAGCTTTGTCAGTGCAGCCATCTCGTTGCGCAGCGTCGCGCTGGAGACCGCCATGTCAAAGTAATTGGCAAGAACACTGCTTCCGACCGGTTCTCCCTCGAGGCCATACAGTGCCACGATCGCCTGCAAGACTCGCTGCTTGCGTGCATCCATCGTCATAGCACCTGCCTCCTTTTTGTAGATTTTGATTTCTTTAGCACTCCTTCTTCCTGAGTGCTAAGACCATTATAACCAAATTTTCTGCCCTGTCAAGCCTTTTTCAAAAAGATTCATAAATTGGTAATAGACGCAGGTAAGGGGGCTGTCATCGGCGACAGCCCCCTTACCTATATAGATTATTCCTCCATCTGCTTAGCTAAGAACGCCGCGGCAACGCTCACCGCCTTCTGCTGTGCCGGATCGGGTCTGGCGGTCTTGTTCTCGCTCAGAAGCCCGACCGAACCAGTCACATCGCCTGCCACAATGATCGGGCAGACGCAAAGCAGTGAGCGGGTCGCGTTCTCGCACGGAAAAAGGATCTGCTCCGGAGAGCCATCGCTCTGATAAGACCTGCGGCTCTCCATCAGCTTTTCCAGCGGCGGGCTGACGCTCCGATCGGTCAGGTCGCGCTTTCCGCTGCCTGCCGCGACAAGGATGCGGTCACGGTCGGAGATGAATGCCGTCAGCGCGAAATTCCGGCTCAGAACATCGACATACTGCGCCGCAACACCGCTCATCCCTCCGACGGGTGAATATTTCTTGAAAATGACCTCGCCGTCTCCGGTCGTAAAGATCTCCAGCGGGTCTCCCCGCCGGATGCGCTGGGTGCGCCGGATCTCTTTTGGGATGACGACACGTCCCAATTCGTCGATGCGTCGCACGATTCCGGTTGCCTTCATAGTATTGCCTCCTGAAACTCTCATTTTCCATATCACGGGTCTTATGGGTAGTATGTGGAAAACCAGGAGATTTATGCTTTTTTATCGCCCAGCGTGATTTTTCTCTTTATCTTCATACATCCGCTGATCGGCAAGGATGCGGATATCCTCAGCGCGGGCAGCTTCCTCCGGATAACCGGCGCAGCCGCAGCTCGTTCCAACGCGGATCTGATTTCCGTCAATGTCGAACGGCGTTGATATCGTTTTTCGGATCAGTTCAACTCGCTCCTCCTGCGCGTGTTTTTCCAACGCCTCATTGACGACAAGGGCGAATTCATCCCCGCCGATCCGGAATGCGTAGTCGCTGGTGCGGATGCACCCCTGAAGTCGCACCGCAACCTCTCTGAGCAGCTTGTCACCGACATCGTGACCGTATGTATCATTGATGGGTTTGAAGCGGTCGAGGTCAAGATAAAACAGAGTGAATTTCTGCTGTTTTTCCTCCTTGAGCTGAAGCACCCGACTGAAGTACCGACCATTGAACAATCCGGTCAGACCGTCCGTGTTCGCCAGATTTTCCAGCTCATGCACTCTGCCGATATCCTGCGAGATCAGAATAACCTGCGTCACCTTGTCCCCTTCCCAGACGACAGGTATCACATACATCATCAGATACAGGCTCTTATCCCGTGTGTAATATTCCACGTGCATCAGGTCATCCTTTTTCCGGAGCCGCCGCCGAATCTGTTCCGGCGCAAGTACCTGGCTTATTTTCGCGTCCTCACCGTTCGTCAGAACAAGATATTGCTGATTCATCCGGTCGATCAGATCGTAGTATCTTCCACGCTCCGGATAGAGTGGCAGTCCCTTCCGCTCGTGATACTCATATTCATCGTTCTTGAGGTCACAGACCGCGAACCGATCGGCGATCCGGCTCACGCCATCGAACAACCGCTCCACCAGCTCTTTTTCATGTACCAGCCGTTCCTGTTCCGCCTCTTTCTCTTTCAGCTTTTGTTTTGTTGTGACCATGACCGCTCGCACAACAAAAAGCAGGATCCCGACCGCAAGGACGCTCAGCATCCAAATCGTGACACACTGGACCTGCTGCATTCCGGAATCCACGCTGTTCCGGTCTACGATGCCGATGATGACTGTATTCTCCACGCCGGACGGCTGATAGGTCAGGTAGAACTCCCTGCCCTGATACTGGTAGCAGAGACTGCCTTTGATGTTCTGGGGCAGATTTTCCATCATCTGATCGAAATAGGTTTCCGGATAGGAGGTATTTTCCCGCAGAAAATCGAACAGATTCTCAATCCGCTCCGGAATCTCCGTCTTTGGCTCGGTTGACATCATGACGTCTCCGTTCGGATAGATGATGTAGCAGTCGCTTTTTCCGTCATATGCCCCGCCGCCGATCATTTTTTCCAGAACATCGTTATCATAGCTGACCGCAAGACCGGTGTACGTTACGCCGTCCACCTCGATGGGGTCGATCGGCACTGCGAAGACGACCTTCCGGATACCGCTGGTTGCGGTATAACTCGAAACGATCGGCTGATCCTTTTCATACAGGACTTGAAACGCTTTCTTGACATGGTCGCCGGTTCCTCTCCTCCCGTCCACCGTCCAATATGCGCCTTCCTCGTTGATCATATAGAAATCACTGTAATTCCACTTGCGCTTTTCCTCGCTGAAATCGCACCATTTCCGGATATCCTCATCGCTCGTTATCTCGCGCAGGTAGCTTTCCCAGCCCGACAGGACATTCCAGTTCCGCTGCGCGAACATCAGGATGGTTTTATCGACCTGCTCGTAGGTCTCCAGCAGATCCTGTGTGCTTTCGTAGTAGATCTGCCGCCGGATATAACTGCTGTACCGCAGCAGGCAGCCCATCACCAGAGTCGCAAGCAAAAGTACTGCGATCCAGTTCTTTCGTTTTTGCTCCATCTGCCTCACTCCTTCTGAAATTCGTTTTTTGTCAGAACATCCCGTCGTTCCAGCTCGATTGTATCCGGAATCTCTGGCGGCGTCAAGCGTTTTCCGCCAACTCGTCTACCGGTTCCGGCGTCACCCCTCTTCCCAAGATTTTTTATCCGCTCAGGTCACATTTCCCATCCGTTCATTTCTGTCATCAAATTTCGTTGCCAAGAAAAGGCGGGCATGCTACAATAGAAGCATTCTGAAAGAAAAAACGCTCCGGTTACAATCGGAGCGTCAAAGGAAAGGCTGATCGGTATGCAGCAGATACTTATTCTAGGCGGCGGAGCCGCAGGACTGGCGGCGGCACTCTCTGCCGCGCAGAATCTCCGCCCGGGAAGTGGAAAAGTCATCCTCCTTGAACGAAATCCGAAGCTGGGGAAGAAGCTTCTCGCGACCGGAAACGGACGCTGCAATCTTGATAACACAGAGATCGTGCCTGAGCGGTATTTCACGTCCGACCGAAACGCCCTCCTGCCCCTTCTGCGTGCGGTCAACCATACCGACCCGCTGGGCTGGTTCAACTCACTGGGGCTTTACACACGGGCAGACGAGTCCGGACGGGTCTACCCCTACTCCAATCAGGCTGCCGATGTTCTCGCCCTGCTGGAACGCCACCTTGAGCGTCTGGGTGTGGAGATCCGGCTGGGCTGTACCGTCCGGTCTCTCAGCCAGACACGGGGCGGCTACGCCGTCCAGTATGTCGATGGTGAGGGGCAGACGATCACCCAGCGGGCAAATGCCGTCATCTGCGCGATGGGCGGCGAGGCTGGTCCTCAGTTTGGCACAGACGGCTTTGGAACACGGTTTGCCGCCCAGTGCGGCGGAAAGATCGAGCCGCTCTATCCCTGTCTGACTGCCCTGCAAGTCGCAAAGCCCATCAAATCATTGGCCGGTATCCGTGCCAAAGCGACAGCGACCCTTCTGGACGGCAGCCGCCCTCTTGCGCAGGAAAGCGGCGAAGTCCAGTTCGCCGAATATGGTCTGTCCGGCATCTGCATCATGCAGCTTTCCGGTCTGCTTGTCCCGAAGCGCGCACCCCTGCAGCCTGTCCTTGAGCTGGATTTCTTCCCGTCCATGAGCGAAAAAGAGCTGCTGGAGCTTTTCCTGAGCCGTCTTTCCATTCTTCCGGGCGAGACTCCGTCGGATTTCTGGCTCGGCCTCATCCATCCAAAGCTTGGAAAGGCACTCTGGACAGCGGCAAAGCTTCCGGATCGCCCCGTCACGAGCGTTTCCTCCTCCGGATGGAGCAAGCTTGCTCACACGGTGAAGCATTGGCGCTTCGAGGATCTGACCCCCTGTGGCTGGAAACAGGCGCAGACCACCGGCGGCGGCTTGAGCCTGCGTGAGATCGAACCGAATTTTCAGTTCAAAGGCTGCCATGGTGTCTATTTTGTGGGTGAAACACTGGACTGCGCAGGCACCTGCGGTGGCTTCAACCTGCATTGGGCGTTCGGCTCCGGCCTTGCCGCCGGACGGGATGCAGCAAAAAAAATCCAAAAATCTCATGGATGAAAAAATCTCCCGGCATCACTGTCGGGAGATCTTTGTTTGTTACGGTTTTATGCCGATTTTCTTGTTTTCTCCGGTTCTTCCTCCTCGAACGCCGAGTACATCGGCTTCACATCAATGCCGCGGAACTTACGGTCAGTATAGTTTTTGGTGATCTTCGCCACCGTACCGGACAGGCTGAGGACGCCGATGAGGTTGGGGATCATCATCAGACCGTTGAAGGTATCGGACAAATCCCAGGCAAGCCCCAGCTTCATGGTCGCGCCCACGATCGTCATCAGAACGAACACCGCCTTATAGCCCACGCTTGCCTTTGTGCCAAACAGATACTCGAATGCTTTGGTGCCGTAGTGGCTCCAGCCCAGAACCGTGGAATAGGCAAAGAGCAAAATGGAGATGGCGATAAACTTCGGACCGAAGCTTCCGAACACCGTTGCGAACGCCTCACCAACCAGAGCGCTGCCCTGAACCTCTGTCAACATCATGCCGGTGTCGAGATCAACCAGACCCGTCGTCAGGATCACAAGAGAGGTCAGGGTGCAGACCACGATGGTATCCGCAAAGACCTCAAAGATGCCCCACATGCCCTGCTGGACCGGCTCTTTGACGTTCGAGGACGAATGCACCATGACCGAGGAGCCAAGACCTGCCTCGTTGGAGAACGCGCCGCGCTTGAAGCCCCATGTAATGGCTGCATTGACGCCGTAGCCCAACACACCGCCGCCGGCAGCACGGAACCCGAATGCGCCTTTGAAAATAGCCGCGAACGCCGCAGGAATGGCAGTAACATGGGTGCAGACCACGACCAGCGCGCCGACAATGTAGAAGATTGCCATAAAGGGCACGACCTTCTCGGTAACAGCCGCCACCCGCTTAAGACCGCCCAGAATCACCAGTGCGGAAAGGATCGCCAGCACAACGCCTGTTACGATGGTCGGGACATTGAACGCCGATTCCATATTGCCCGCGATGGAGTTGATCTGGCTCATGTTGCCGATGCCAAAGGACGCCAGCACGCAGAAGCAGGAGAATAAAATCGCCAGCGTCTTTCCAAGTGCCTTGCAGCCCTTTTTCGAGCCAAGACCATCGGACAGATAATACATCGCGCCGCCCGACCATTCGCCCGCTTCATTTTTGCGGCGGTAGAAGATGCCCAGAACATTCTCGGAATAGTTCGTCATCATGCCAAGCAGAGCCATGACCCACATCCAGAAGATCGCGCCCGGACCGCCGCTGATGATCGCCGTCGCGATGCCGACGATATTGCCGGTGCCGATGGTGGCAGCCAGTGCCGTACACAAGCTCTGGAACTGGCTGATCGCCTTTTCGTCCTGTCCGGTGTGCGCCGTCACATGCTTGTCGGCAAAGATTGCGCCGATGGTGTTTTTCATCCAGTAACCGAAATGCCGGAACTGGAACAGTCCGGTGCGGGTCGTCATAATGAATCCGGCACAGAACAGCAACGCCAGACCGATCGGTCCCCAGACGACACCATTGACCGCATTGTTGACTCTCGTGATCGTTTCGAGCATAAAAAATCCCCCTCTGACAGAAAATGCGGACAGAACCAACTCAAAGGCTCTGCCCGCAGATTTTTTACGTTCGACCGCACCCCGTGCGCAGTCTGTCTCAGGCAGACACACACCGTTGTGCGCAGATCAGTTCTTCCACCGTGTACAGTTGTTTTCATTTCGTACACGTTAAAGAAACTTTACCATATCTTCCACGCCTTGGCAAGAGTCTCAGTCCATTTTACGTCCAGCTTTCATCTTTTATTCTGGCAGATGAATTTTATTTTTGTATGACTTTTCCGTATAAGCTCGTTCCGTTTGGGAAGAATCTCTAAAAAACAGGAGAATCTCAGATGCGAACAAATAGATGGAAACCGTTCTGGGCGGCACTGGGCGCAACGCTGCTGGTGCTGCTGCCACTGATGGTCAGCACAGTCCTGCTGACTCGTCGGGCGACCCGAAGCCGTATTCAGACCGCAGAATCACAGAGCGGCGTCCCTGTCGCTCTGCCGAAAACCACTGACCAGATGACGCTTCTGGTCTGCATTGCGAGCGAGCAGCCGGGCTTTGTCCTGCTCTATCTCAACGCTGCGCAGAACTGCATCGACCTGCTGGCACTCCCTGCGGAAACCTGCGTTGATTTTGGCGGGCAAGACACTGCCCTTGCGCAGTGCTACACCGCCGCAGGTCCCGCCCGCTGCCGTGAGGCTCTGCTTGAGCCTCTCTCTCTCCCTGAGGATACCCGATATCTTGCCCTTTCGCCTGCTCTGCTGGAAAGGCTGACCGATCGGTACGGCTCATTTCGGGTCGGCTTTTCCGGTGCGCTGACCCCTGAAGAGCTGGCTGTCTGTGACCGTTCCAATGGCGTTGAAGGTCTGTCCTCCGCCGAAGCGCAGAGCTTTTTAGCCCTGCTCGACCGCGACCTCTCTCAGAATATCCCCTCTGCGCATCGGGCAATGGCACGCGCTGTTCTTTGGGATGCGTTTTTCCGGCAGAATCTGGAGTTTCTTCCCACTGCCTTACCACAGGCATTGCGGGAAAACAGCTCTTCTCTGCTGACCGACCTGACGGCGCAGGACTATTATTTATTAGAGACGATCTTGGAATTTCTCGCCAACAACGCCGCATCCGTCCGGTCCGACGCTCTCCCCGGGGAAACAGACGGCGCGTTTTATCGTTTGAACGAAGATTCCCGTGCAGCAGTGCAAACCTTTTTCAATGTCTCGCCCACCAGCGGACAGGCATCATCCTCCAGCGAACCGTAACCCAGCACCAACGTACCGGGGCATTCCGTTCCACCGCCCGTCAGGTCATAATCGCTCAGAAGACTGAGCCGGACACCCTGTTCTTCTGCCGCCGCCCGAAGTGCTTCATCGCTCGGCGGGGCATTCAGCTTTGCCAGCAGGTGCAGACCTGTGTGC
>CAVEGP010000013.1:0-35977 GCA_963615155.1 Bacteroides uniformis
TAGAGCATCTGCTTGACGTGCAGGAGGTCACAGGTTCGAGTCCTGTACCGTCCACCAAATTAAAGCCTCTAACGAAAGTTAGAGGCTTTTTTGTTGTCTCTGCTGCCAACTTACGTTGGAGCCTCGGACGGTATAGGACTCGAAAGGGCATGCCGAGCGCAGCGAAGGCAATCAAAGCCCCAGTGGGGCTTTGATTAGCCCGTGGTTGCCGACCTCCTGAACACACTACCAGGATGACTGCCTTTTCGGCGTCATCTTCCGTACCACGTTCGTTGGCGGCAGACTTATTTCAAATCAACTTAAAAGGCAGGGTATCACCATGGCGGTGGTATCCTGCCTTTTGCTGTGTTGGGCTATCCTTTCACCGAGAAGTATGTTATACTTAACTCAACAAATCGAAGTTTGGGAGGATGATGATCGTGACTGACAGCAGAGACTTCAAAAAAGAATATGATGTCTTTTTGACCAAAACTCCGTATCAAACGGCAGTTGTTGACGGTGTAAAAGTAAAATACCAATACGGCGGCAAAAAGGATGCACCCGTCATTCTCTTTTTCAACGGATTAGAGATGCAGGAAATGTGGATGCCGTATGCCGAAAAGCTTGGAAAGAAATACAGCTTTCTGATTTATGAATATCCGTTCCATACCACCAACCCGGACGATCAGATCGACTTTGCCGCAAAATTATTGAAAGCATTGTCGATTGAAAAGGTGATCTTGATCGGTGCAAGTGATGGCGGTATATATGCCCAGATTTTTGCGAAACGGCATCCGGAAGCCGTATTGACAATGATCCTGACGACCACGTTGACGGTGGATTCAGATTATGTCAGAGATATCCAAAAAGAACGCTTTTCCACTCCGCTGCTCCTGCTTTTGCTCAAATTAGTTCCTGCAAAAACGGAGTTGAACTTGTTATTAAAAAAGAGTGATGGATTTCTGGAATGTGAATCCGAAGAGGACCGGAACTATGGCAGAGGGTTCTATGAAACGGTGGCTTCCGACTTGAACTATAAGCAGCGGTTTATTCATAGTTTCAAGTGTGTCTATATACTGAAGGACTATCCAATTTTCAAAGAAGATGATTTTGAGTATCTGAGAGGAAAGATACAGGTTCTCGTCCCGGAGAAAGACATGTTCAAAAAAGAAGATCAGAACCGTCTTGTAGAGCTATTCAGCAAACTGGATGCAGAGATCCTCAGTGTTCCGGGCGGGCACGCAGGGTTCATCGTTCAGTCTGATCACTATATTGACTTGATGGAAAAGTTTCTGAGAAAAGTCGGAATCTGACAAACCGCTTCCAGTTTTCCGCATGCGTTCCCGACAGGGTTTGGAGCAGGCACGCCCCCAACAAGAAGCATCAAAGGCAGGGTATCACCGAAATTGTAATACCCTGCCTTTTTTAGAATCAAATTCACCGTACATGAACTTGATCGTTTCTACTTGTCTATTTATATTGTGTATTTCGTGTAACTCGCTGCGTATCAGTAGCTTTCGGTTTCCGCTCCCACTTCCGTCAGCACAAAGGTCAATTCCGCCGTGGCAGCGCATTTGCCGTCCACATAAGCGGACGCTTTGCCAATGCCCACCGATCCGTGCTGTTCCACCAGCTCACAGTGGAGCGTGAGCACATCTCCGGGAGTGACCTGTTTGCGGAAGCGGGCATTTTTGATGCCGCCGAAGAGAGCCAGCTTGCCCTTGTTTTCGGGCAGACTCAGAGCAGCCACGGCTCCAGTTTGAGCCAGTGCTTCCAGAATGAGCACCCCGGGCATCACCGGCTGACCCGGAAAATGCCCGCAGAAAAATTCCTCATTGCGAGAAACACATTTGCGACCGATGACCCACCGCCCCGGCTCGTAGTCCAGAATACGATCCACAAGGGAAAAGGGATAACGGTGCGGCAGAATGGCTGCGATCTGCTCACTGTTCAGAGTGTTTGCGTGTTCCCGCACAGTGCGTGGTTCTGCCATAGGTCAACCCTCCCATCTGCGCAGGGCGATGCAGGCATTGTGCCCGCCAAAGCCCAGACTGTTGCTCAGGGCGTAGGTCATGGTCTGCGCCCTGCCCACATTCGGCACATAGTCCAGATCACATTCCGGATCGGGCTGAGCGTAGTGGATGGTGGGCGGGGCAAACTGATCCCGCAGGGTCAGCGCAGTAAACACAGCTTCGATGCCGCCTGCGCCGCCCAGCAGATGACCGGTCATGCTCTTGGTGCTGACCACAGTCAGCCGCTTTGCATGTTCGCCAAACACCGCATGGATGGCGGCAGTCTCGCAGGCATCGTTCATGTGGGTACCCGTGCCGTGGGCGTTGATGTGATCCACCTGTTCCGGCGTGATGCCGGCATCTTCCAACGTCAGTTTCATGCAGTCGATTGCACCCGCGCCGTCGGGAGCCGGAGCGGTAAAGTGGTAGGCATCACAGCTGGCACCGTAGCCCACTACTTCCGCATAAATACGCGCGCCGCGTGCTCTGGCGTGCTCCAATTCTTCCAACACCAGAACGCCACTGCCTTCGCCCATGACAAAACCGCCGCGCCTCGCATCGAAGGGCAGGCTGGCGGCATTCGGGTCGGTGGCCGTGGAAAGCGCCTTCATGCTGGTAAAGCCGCCAATCCCAAGCGGGCTGATACAGCTTTCCGTACCGCCGCAGACCATGGCAGTCTCATATCCGTCACGGATGCGATGGAACGCATCGCCCACAGCGTTGGTGCCGCCTGCGCAGGCCGTGACCGGACAGGTACACATGCCTTTCAGCCCAAAGCGGATGGCCACCTGTGCAGCCGCCATATTGGCAATGGACATAGGCACAAAATAGGGGCTGACCTTTTCCATCCCCTTTTCCTCGCCGCGGGTGTGCTGTTCCTCAATGGTAGGCAGACCGCCAATGCCGCTGGAAAGGATGACTCCGGTATTTTTTGCCTCCGCTTCGGTATCAATACCGCTGTCCGCAATGGCTTCCTTTGCGGCTGCCAGTGCCAGCAGGGTGAAGCGTGCCATCTTGCGGGCTTCCTTTTTGTCCACGATCGTTTCCGTGTCAAAGTGTTTCACTTCACCCGCCAGCTTACACTTGAAATCCGTGGTATCAAACTGCGTAATGAAACCAATGCCACATTTGCCTGCTTTGGCGGCGACCCAACTGTCGGAAACATTGTTTCCCAGCGGGTTCACAGTGCCAAGACCAGTGATCACGACTCTGCGTTTTTCCATGAGAAGCTTCTCCTTTTTCACATTGCCATGCCGCCGTCCACACAGAGCACCTGCCCTGTGAGATAGCTGCTTTGTTCTGCGGCGAAAAACGCCACGGCGTTCGCTACGTCCTCCGGTCGTCCGGCACGGCTTATCGGGATGTCCTTTACCATTTCGGCACGGACCGTTTCCGGCAGAGCTGCAGTCATATCAGTTTCGATCAAACCGGGAGCTACGGCGTTCACCGTGATGTTCCGACCTGCCAGCTCCCGCGCCAGACTTTTGGTCAGACCGATGAGTCCCGCCTTGCTGGCGGCATAGTTGACTTGACCCGCATTGCCCCGCAGAGCCACCACGCTGGAAAGGTTGACAACGCGACCATACCGTTGGCGCACCATGCGTCGGGCGGCTTCCTTACAGCAGAGGAATGCACCTTTCAGGTTTGCGTTCAGCACGGTGTCAAACTCTTCTTCGCTCATGCGCAAAATCAGGTTGTCTCGGGTGATGCCCGCATTGTTCACAAGAATATCCACCCGACCAAACACACGGACGGCTTCCTCAAAGAGATGCTTGCCGCCCTCGGCGGTGGAAACATCAGCCTGCACGGCTACGGCGTTCGCGTCTTCGGCTTGGCACAGTGTTACTGTTTCAGCGGCAGCAGTTTCGCCGTGGCAGTAGTTGACGACCACATTGCAGCCCTGTTTTGCCAGCGCAACGCACACCGCCCGCCCAATGCCGCGGCTGCCGCCGGTGACAACGGCGGTGCGGATGATTTTTTCTTCGCTCATTGTTCTTCCTTCCATGCGGTCAGCACAATATCCAACTCTGTCGGGGTTTCCACGGCGGCACATACCACACCGTGCAGAGTTTTTTTCACAAAGCCGGACAGCGTGCCGCCCGGACCGACTTCCAGAATATGATCCACACCCAGTTCGCCCAGACGGCGCAGGGTATCTTCCATATAAACACTGCTCTGCACCTGCTTCACCAGCAGGTCTGGGATGTTGTCCTTCTCGGACATTTCACGCCCCAGACAGTTGAACAACACCGGCATCTTCATGACACCAAAGTGTTCCGTTTCAAATCGTTTGACAAGGGCGTCCCCGGCAGGAGCCATAAGCTTGGTGTGGAACGGTCCGCTGACCCTGAGCGGGATACAGCGGCGGGCACCGGACTGCTTTGCCAATTCAGCCGCTTTCTCTACGGCTGCTTTTTCGCCGCCGATGACCAACTGACCCGGACAGTTGTAGTTGCAGATCTGCACACAGCCCAGATCCGAAGCCTGCTCACAGCACTTGGCAAGGGCTTCTCGGTCAAGGTTCAACACGGCGGTCATGCCGCAGTCGATGCCCTTTGACGCATCCGCCATGACCTTGCCGCGGTAGGCGGCGAGTTCGATCGCCTGCTTGTCGGTGAACACCCCTGCGGCTTCCAGCGCGGAATATTCACCGAGGGAAAGCCCCGCCACATAAGCGGGCTGTATGCCCTTTTCCGCCAGTACCGCAGTCACACCGCAGGCGAAAGCCACCATGCAGGGCTGGGTGTATTCAGTCTGGTTCAGAACGCCGTCCGGGTCGTCGAAGCAGATGCGGTGCAGGTCAAAATCCAGTACCGCGCTGTCGAATGCCGCCCGGAACACGGGAGATGTTTCGTAAAATTCTTTGCCCATGCCGGGGTACTGAGCACCCTGACCGGCATACAAAACGGCAAGTTTCATTGGTTTTGCCTCCATTCGGTCACAAGTTCGTCCATCAGCTCACGGACGGTGTACATCCGATCCAGCCTGCCAACATTAGCCCCGCAGAAGAAAAGACCTTCTTTCACATTGCCTTTTACGGCTTCGATGAGCGCATGTGTGATGCAGTAGGGCACCTTGGCGGGGTCGCAGGTTTTCAGGCAGCGGGCACAGGCTTTTGGCGGAAGGCGTTTTCCCTCCGCCAGTGCCTGTACCAGTGGTGTGCTCAATGCCCGACCAGGCATTCCCACCGGACTGTGGATGATGCGCACATCTTCCGCTCTCGCATTCAGCAGAACGTCCTTGTATCCCTGGGACGCATCGCACTCGTAGGTCGTGATGAATCGGGTGGCAAGCTGCACGCCGGCTGCACCCAGCTTTGTAAAATGAGCCATATCGGCTCCGGTGTAGACCCCGCCCGCCACAAACACCGGTATGGGATGACCGAACTGGGCTTCATAAGGCTTTACTTCGGTCAGCACCTCGGGAAGAATTTCGTCCAGTGTCTGGCAGGTTCCGGTCAGCAGATTGTCTTCGGCAAACCCAAGATGTCCACCTGCCTTGCAGCCCTCGATCACCACAAAATCGGCGGTGCGGTCAAACTCCTTCGCCCAGCGGCGCAAGATCAGTTTCGCTGCCCGCCCGCTGGAAACAATGGGCGCAATGGAGACCTCCGGCGTATTCACAAGACCGGGCAACTCCAGCGGCAGACCCGCACCGGACACCACCGCATCCACACCTGCTTCCACAGCGGTGCGGATGGCGGCGGCATAGTCCTGCGTAGCCACCATGGCATTGATTGCCACCATGCCAGCCCCCTTTGCGATCCGCTCGGCTTTTTGGATCTCCGCCGCCAGCGCGCGGTGGTTGGCACTGACCGGATCCCGGGCAAAATCCGGTTCTCGGTAGCCGGCGTCGGCGGTGGAGATGCACCCCATGCCGCCGCACGCCGCCACTGCCCCCGCCAGCCCGCCGAGGGAAACGCCCACACCCATGCCGCCCTGCAGGATGGGCACGGACAGGGTCTTTTTTCCGAGGGTCAGCATTCCTCGTTCAGCGCACGGATGCGCTGCCTCCCACTTTCATACAAGTCGGCAAGGATGTCAGCCACCGGGCACACCTCGTGGAGCATCCCTGCCACCTGCCCTGCCATCAGACTGCCGGTAACGGTATCGCCCTCAAACACAGCCCTGCGCAGACTGCCCAGCGTGTACTTTTCCAGCTCCATCTTTTCTGCCCCTGCCTTTTCCTGCCGGATATATTCTCGGCTCATGCGGTTTTTCAGCACCCGCACGGGAGAGCCGCCGATGCGTCCGGTGACGACGGTGTCGCTGTCCTTGGCTTTGAGCAGGGCGGCTTTGTAGTTTTCGTGGATGGGGCACTCCTCGCTCACCAGAAGGCAGGTGCCCACCTGCACGCCGCAGGCACCCAGTGCCAGTGCCGCCGCCATCTGACGCCCATCGGCAATGCCGCCCGCCGCAATGACGGGCACATTTACAGCGTCCACTACCTGCGGCACCAGTGCCATGGTAGCCATTTCGCCCACATGACCGCCACTCTCAGTGCCCTCGGCGATGACGGCATCGATTCCCAGAGGCTCCAGATGCTTTGCCAGCACAGCGGCAGCCACCACGGGGATCACCTTGATGCCAGCGGCTTTCCACATAGGCACATATTTACCCGGATTGCCTGCGCCGGTCGTGACCACCTGCACGCCTTCCTCCACCACGATCTTTGCGAATTCGTCCGCCTGCGGGTGCATCAGCATGATGTTCACGCCGAAAGGCTTATCCGTCATCTGTTTGCAGCGGCGGATGTTTTCACGCAGGGTGTCGGCGTTCATTCCACCTGCGCCGATGATGCCCAACGCGCCTGCATTGGAGCAGGCGGCAGCAAACTCACCGGTCGCAATATTAGCCATACCACCCTGAATGATAGGGTATCTGATGCCCAGAATCTCGTTCAAATGTTTCATAACTTATCCTTTATACGTAAATACCGCTCCGCCCCATGTCAGACCGCCGCCAAAACCGATGCAGACCAACGGTTTGCCCGGAACGAGCTTCCCGTTTTCGACCAGCTCGTTCAGGGCGACCGGAATGCTGGCGGCACTGGTGTTTCCGTGGCGATCCATGTTCTTATAAAATTTGGTCGGGTCGGCTTGCAGTGCCTTGACGCAGTGGTCAATAATGCGGCTGTTGGCCTGATGGCAGACCACCCACGACAGATCATCGAGGGTCAGGCGCGCTTCGTCCAGCACGGTGTGCAGACATTGGGGCAGAATCTCCACCGCAAAGCGGAACACCGCCCTGCCGTCCATCGTGATGGGTGCAGAGCCTGCGCGGTTCGGTCCTCCCGCATGGAGCACCTCGCTGCCGCGCGCCCCCAAGGTGAGCGCAAAGGGGGTATCCGCCAGCCGGAAAATAGCAGCACCCGCTCCGTCGCCAAACAGCACACAAGTGGTGCGGTCGGCAGGGTCCATCAGGCGGGAAAGTGCTTCGCACCCAATGACGAGAGCATACTGTCCGCCCAGCGTTGTCAGCAGTCCACGCGCCACGGCCATCCCGTAGAGAAAGCCGGAGCACGCCGCATTGACATCCAGCGCAGGTCGATTCTCCGGCAGACCCAGTGCCGCCTGTACCTGGCACGCCACACTGGGCGTGGCATCCGGCGCGGACAATGTGGCACAGACGCAGCATGCAATGTCCGCTGGCGTGAGTCCGCTGCGTTCCAGTGCCTGTTTCGCGGCGGCAATTGCCAACGTGGCGGCATTTTCCTCCTCCGTGCACCAGTGTCGGGTACAGATGCCGGTGCGGCTGGTGATCCATGCATCGCTGGTGTCCACCATACGGCTCAGATTCTCGTTCGTGACCGTCCGGCTTGGCAATGCCCCTCCGGTGGCAAGTAACTGGAAACCCTTCATGCGTTCCTCGTTTCTCCGATCTGACGGTATTTTTTGTAACGCTGATCGGTCAGTTGCCGACCATTCATGCGGCACAGCTCTTTTAAGTGGGTACGCAGAGCTACATCCATGCGCTCAAACAGTGCCGCGTGTCCGCGCTGAGCACCACCCACCGGCTCTGGGATCACTTCCTCCACAATGCCATCGTTATATAAATCCTGTGCGGTCAGCTTCATCAGCTCGCAGGCTTCGCCGCTGCGGGAAGCGTCCTTCCACAGGATGCTGGCAAAGCCCTCCGGACTAAGGACGGAGTAAACGGCATTTTCCAGCATGAGGATGTGGTTTGCCACGCTCAGTGCCAGCGCACCGCCGGAAGAGCCTTCGCCAGTAACCACAGCAATGATCGGTACGGTCAGACCGCTCATCTCCATCAGATTTCGGGCAATGGCTTCCCCCTGTCCGCGTTCCTCCGCATCCTTGCCGGGGTATGCGCCCGGCGTATCAATGAAGGTAATGATAGGGCGTCCGAACTTTTCAGCCTGCCGCATCAGGCGCAGGGCTTTGCGGTAGCCTTCCGGTCCGGGCATTCCGAAGTTGCAAGCCAGATTTTCCTCCAGCGTAGAGCCCTTGCGGTGCCCAATGACCGTTACTGGCATCCCGTGGAAGCGGGCAATTCCGCCCAGAATGGCGCGATCCTCCTTGCACTGCCGATCACCACGCTGCTCAAAGAAATCGGTGAACAGAGCGGAAATGATCTCGTCAATGTGGGGTCGGTTCGGGTGCCGAGCCAGAAAGACCCTGTCTTCAGCGGTCAGCGGACCGCAGGAGCACAGGATTTCGTCCTCTTCCACCGCCAGCTCTGCCAGTTCGGACGCATGAGCCGTAATGGCGTCCATGTCATTTCCCGTACCCTTCAGTGCGGAGATCTGTGCGTCCAGCGGAGCCAATTGCTCTAAAATTTCCTTGATCATGCGCGTTTTCCTCCGACATGAAGCTGCAGGATCCGGATCAGCGTATCCCGCAGTTGGCTGCGCGGGATCACCTGATCCACAAAGCCGTGCTCCATCTGAAACTCACTGCGCTGGAATCCGGCGGGCAGTTTTTCGCCGATGGTCTGCTCGATGACGCGCGGTCCGGCAAAACCGATGAGCGCGCCGGGTTCTGCCAGCATGATATCGCCAAGGCTTGCAAAGCTGGCAGTCACACCGCCAGTGGTAGGATGGGTGAGCACACTGACATACAGCCCGCCCTTTGCCGAAAAACGCTGGATGGCGGCAGACGTTTTGGTCATCTGCATCAGACTGAAAATGCCCTCCTGCATCCGAGCGCCGCCACTGGCGGAAAAGATAACAAGCGGAAGCCGCCTGGTCGTGGCGTACTCGGTCGCGCGGGTGATTTTATCGCCCACGGCTGTGCTCATACTGCCCATGAAGAATCGGCTGTCCAACACAGCGGCTACGCATGCCACTCCGCCGATGCGCCCTGTGGCTGTCACAGCGGCTTCACGCAAACCGGTCTTGTTCTGAGCGGCGGCAAGTTTTTCCTCATAGTCGGGAAAGTGGAGCACGTCCTGCGGGGCGAGGTCGGCATCCAGCTCTCGGAAGCTGCCATGATCCAGCACCAGACTGAGCCGATAGTATCCACCAATGGGCATGTGATAGCCGCAGTTGGGGCAAACATACAGGCTTTTCGTCCACAGGGTGCGGGCAGCACGACGACCGCACTGCTTGCACTCCACAAACTGAGGTTCGTGCCAGACTGCTCCGGAATCCCGCTTAGCCTTTAGCTGGAAGCTGCGCTCCCGCATCCGATTGGGAAACAGATCTCGGATATCGTTCATTGCTCTTTGCCTCGTATCGTGCAGCTCAGGCGTGTGCAGTGATGTAGTTGTAGATGTCGCCCACAGTCTTGAAGTTTGACAGCTCCTCGTCCGGGATGGATACGCCGCAGGCATCTTCCAGTGCCATATTCAGCTCCACAGCGTCCAGACTGTCGGCTTCCAGATCCCCGGTCAGGCTGGCTTCCATCGTCACCTTGTCTTCCTCACAGTTCAGGGTATCAACAACGATCTTCTTCATTTCTTCAAACGTCATGGTAGTGTCCTCCCTTATTGGACTTATATTTTTTGAATATCTAAATTTTTTGAAGTTTCTTGCGAACACGACCATTATACCCAAATCGTCGGATAAGTCAATATAAATAGCTAAAATATTTTATATTTTACAATTCTGACACAGATTGCATTTATAAGAGTGCCCCTTCACAATGGATAAATGGCTCTGGTCTGCTCTACCACAAAACGCCTCCGACAGAGCAAAAAGAAACACGGTTATTTTCGGGTCCAAACAAGTGTTTTTCGTAAAGGATCAAGTGTTTTTCGTAAAGGATATTGTATAATCCCAAAAAACATATTATAATGAGCTTGTAGAAAAGGGGAATAGGTCTCCGGCAAAACAACTGCACGAGTAGGTTTATTGGGCGTATATTCCCCCTGATGGAGAACAAACGAATGAATCTTCCCGAAATTCTGGTGTCCAATTGCACCGGAGCGATCCTGATTATTTTTCTGTTCCTGATGCGCATCCAGAACAGTGAGACCAAACAGGTCGGCGCATGGCTCAACGACAGTGCTCTGATCGCCACCCTTCTCGCGCTGATCACCGAAACTCTCAGCTTTCTCCTTGATGGTCGGATGTTCACGGGATGCCGCTTCCTGCTTTATCTGACGAATACGCTCTGCACCGGAGCGTCGGCATATGTCGGCTTTGTCTGGTGTCTCTTTGTCGATTTCCGGATATACCGCAATCTGAACCGTCTGCGTAAGAAGTTCGTTGCGCTGGGACTCCCCTTTTTTATCATCATGGGTTTTCTGGGGATCAATCTGTTCGGAACAGGGATTATTTTCTCCCTCTCCGATCAGAATGTCTACAGCCGTGGATCGCTGAACCTCCTGCTCTATATCCTGCTTCTTGTTTATTATGTCAACAGCATCCTGACCGTTCGTCGCTCCAGACATGATGGACTGACGGTAAAGTTTTTCCCCATCCTCTACTTCGTCGTCCCCTGCATCATCGGCACAGTCGTTCAAAGCTTGTTTTACGGCATCGCCACCGGATGGCTTGCCGTTTCGGTCTCCTTCGTGTTCGTCCATATCCAGCTTCAGAACTTCAACACCTATATCGACGAGCTGTCCGGTCTTTTCAACCGGAAGTATCTGACCTTCTGTCTGGAGCGCGCCCACAAGCAGAGTCCGCGTGACCTCTACGGCATCATGCTGGATGTGAACGATTTCAAGAGCATCAACGACAATTACGGGCACTCGGTCGGCGATCAGGCACTTCAGGCTGTGGGGCGCATCCTTTCATCCTCTCTGCCGGAAAACGCGATTGCATTGCGGGTCGGCGGAGATGAATTCATCGTCCTGTTCCATTCTCGTTCCGACGCCAAGCTGGACGAGGTATCCGCTTCGATCAAGACTCATCTCCAAGCCTTCAACCAGACGACCACCGCACCGTTTCGGCTCTCCTTCTCGATAGGCTCTGCCCGATACGATGGTCACAGCACGGAACGTTTTCTCAACGAGATGGACGCAAATATGTATCAGGAGAAAAAGGCGTATCATCAGCAGCATGATCGTCATCCAGGTCCTCGCGCCTGATTTCACAAGATAACAAACGAGCCTCCGGCACTTTACCGGAGGCTCGTTTGTTATCACACTATATGATGCGTTTTTTGTGTGTCATCGACCAACGATGAGATCTCGGCGGCAGCGTCCGCCGATCGTCAGGAAGGTATGGCTGCCGATCTGACGCAGGGTAAAGCGGGTATGATCGGAATAGCCTTCACACATCAGGGTCAGATTCAATGTGGTGGAGTTCTTCTCGCTCACAACGGACAGGGTGCTGATGTCCCGTGCCATCTGCGCACGCAGGTCGCCGATGGTTCCCTTGACAGTGACCGTGCTTTCGGGTGCGTCCAGTGTCAGGACAGAGCCATTCTGTCGGGCAGTGAAAAGGACTTCCTTCCAGAACGGTGCGGTCATCGTCAGACCGGCAGCCAGCGGGACTTTTTCAACCGTCTCATTGCCTGCGCTCACCATCATGATATCGCCCTGGATCATCTGATCCTCCGGCATCGGCGGCAGATAGCCGGCAATTCCGTCATCGCCTTCCGCGGCAAATGCCGCGGTCGCCATTGCTGCAGCGGCAGCCGCCACAACAGCAGCAGCGACCAGTTTACGGACAAAGCTGTTCCGATTCCATTTCATCAAAATCTTCTCCTGTAGATCCCTTCCGAAGGAGGATATTTTTCGCGGTCATGCCGCTTTCTCTGCCCCTATGGTAACAGAATCCCCCCATTGTCCGCAAGTGACGATTTTTCATCGGGTTATTGCACCGGAGCAAAATTTTCTGAAGCTTCTGATTGGATTGATTCGCTTCTGTTCCCTGTTGATGCCTGAGCTGAAATTTTGCTTTCCTGATTTTATGCTTCGGTCTTATTCTTCTTGAGGAGGCTCAGGATGACTGCGCCGACAACGCTGCCGACGACCAGAGCGACAACGTACATCACAGCATGGTCAACGACCGGGAACACGAAGATGCCGCCATGAGGCGCGCGGAGAGCGCAGCCAAAGGTCATGGACAATGCGCCGGACAGAGCCGCGCCGATGACGCAGCTCGGCAGAACGCGGAGCGGGTCAGCCGCTGCGTAAGGGATTGCGCCTTCCGTGACGAAGCACAGACCCATGACATAGTTGACGATGCCGTTGCGGCGTTCGTCGGGCGTCCACTTCTTGGGGCAGAAGGTGGTGGACAGAGCGATGGCGATGGGAGGAACCATGCCGCCGACCATAACCGCCGCCATAACCTCATAGTTGCCGGAAGCCAGAGCCGCTGTGCCGAAAACATACGCTGCCTTGTTGAACGGACCGCCCATGTCAATACTCATCATGCCGGCAACGATCGCGCCCAGCAGGACTTTGGATGTGCCGCCCATTGCGTTCAGCCAGTCGGTCATTGCGGTGTTGATCATGCCCATGACCGGATTGACGCCGCACATGACCGCACCGATGATGAGGATGCCGCCAAGCGGATAGATCAGCATTGGGCGGATGCCGTTCAGGCTTGCGGGGAGCTTTTCAGTAATGCGAACCAAGAACCGGACGATATAGCCTGCGGCAAAGCCCGCCAACAGAGCGGCAAGGAATCCGCCCGAGATGCCGGTCGTCTCGCCGTTTGCGATGCCGGCGAAGTTTGTGCCGTTCATTGCCAGAACACCACCGGCAAAGCCGACTGCCAGACCCGGACGGTCAGCGATCGACATTGCGATAAACGCCGCAAGAATGGGAAGCATATAGCCGAACGCCGCAGAGCCAACCGTCTTGAAGAACGCCGCAAGCGGGGTATTCATACCGAAGTTGGACGGATCGATGGTGTAATCATCCAGCAGAAACGCCAGCGCGATCATAATGCCGCCGCCCACCACAAAGGGGAGCATATGGGAAACGCCGTTCATCAGATGTTTGTAGAGCGCATGACCGATGGTGTCGCCTGCGCCGGATTCCTCGTCCTGTGCCTGTGCGCCACCCTTGGCGTGGTAGGTCGGGACTTCGCCGTGCGCAATTTTCTTGATCAGCTCCTCCGGCTTGTGGATGCCGTCATCAACGCGGGCAAAGATAACAGGTTTGCCATCAAAACGAGCTGTCTCCACATTTTTATCTGCCGCAATGATGATGCCATCGCAGGCAGCGATCTCTGCCTTTGTCAGGACATTCTTTGCGCCGTCCGAGCCGTTTGTTTCCACTTTTGTGAGCAGACCCAGCTTGTCGCCCGCCTTTGTCAGAGCTTCCGCCGCCATGTAGGTGTGGGCGATACCGTTCGGGCAGGCAGTGACCGCCAGAATACGGTAGCCGTTCTGCGGGATGTTCTGGTTGGTAAAGCTTTCCTCGCCGAACTGTGCATCCTCCTGTGCGTCGATGGCTTCCAGAAATTCCGCCGGAGTCTTGGCTGCATGCAGCTTTTCCACAAAGTCCTCGTTCATCAGCATCTGCATCATGCGAGCCAGCATATCAACATGGAGACTGCCGTTTTCCGGCGCAGCGATGGCAAAGAGCAGATCCGTCTTGCCGTCGTCCTCTTTGTTGTACTGGACAGGCTCGGTCAGGCGGAGCGCAGCCAGACTCGGGCGGGTCACACAGGACGTTTTCGCGTGCGGGACCGTGATGCCATTGTCAACGTAGGTCGAAGCCTCGGCTTCACGGGCATAGAGAGCTTTCTTATAAGCCTCTTTGTCCGTGATGTTGCCATGTGTCGCCTGCAATTCCACCAGACAGTCGATGATCTCCGTCTGGTTTTTCGCTGCCACATCCAGCGCGATGGATTTGGCGGTGAACAATTCCGTAATACGCATAGGGTGTTCTCCTCTCTCTGATTATTCCTCTATTTTTGAGCTTTTCCTCTCCCCGACCGCTTTGCGATAACGGAGTCGGAACGCTCATCAGATCTCTTTCAACAGTCTGTCGATATCCACTTTCTTAGCAAGACCGAGACTGAATGCGGTCGCACTGCCACATGCTGTCCCGAGACGAAGAGCGGTATCATAGCTTCCGGTCTGGAGATAGCCTGCCACAAAACCAGCCACCATACTGTCACCCGCACCGACGCTGTTGATGACCTTGCCCTTGGGTGTTCCGATGCGGTGGACTTCGCCCTGTTCATCCAGAAGAAGCGCTCCATCGCCCGCCATGCTGACGAGCACGTTTCTCGCGCCCTTCTCCTGCAAGGTCTTTGCGGCGGCGATGATCTCCTCGTCGCTCTTGAGGACCTTGCCGACGATCTCGCCCAGCTCGTGATTGTTGGGCTTGATGAGGAAGGGGTGATATTGCAGGACATTCACCAGCAGGTCGCGTGTGGCATCGACTACAGCACGGACGCCCTTTCCTTCCAGTCGTGCCAGCAGCCGTTCATAGGTCGTCTGGGACAGACTGACCGGGATGCTGCCCGCCAGGATCAGAATATCATCCTTCCGCAGAGCGTCCAGCTTTTGCTCGAGGGCTTCCATCGCACTTTCCGGAATGTCCGGTCCTGCGCCGTTCAGCTCCGTTTCCTGTCCGGCTTTGATCTTCACATTGATGCGGGTCATGCCCTTTTCGAGGTGGATAAAATCCGTCTCGATGCCCTGCGCAGTCAGACCGCGCTCGAGCCATGCGCCCGTCTCTCCTGCCACAAAGCCCAGCGCAACGCTTTTGCAGCCCAGCTCAGCCAGAACACCGGATACATTGATGCCCTTGCCGCCCAGCACACAATCCTCGCCCCTAGCACGGTTGACCTCGCCGACCTCCAGCGGCGTATCCAGCCGCACAACATAGTCGATCGCCGGATTGAATGTTACCGTATAGATCATGCTTCTGTCTCCTTTACAAATGTGAATTGCTTATACTTGGGATTCGGGCAGCGATTCGTCAGGATCGCGCCGCTGTGCAACGCTGTAATGACCGCCGGATACACACGGGCAAACTTGGAATCATCCACAAGAAACCACGCTTCCTTCGCTCGCTGAACAGCCGCCGCTTTGACCGCCGCTTCCTCCGGATCAGGGGTCGTGAAGCCTGCGTCCAGCGAGATCCCGTTCGCGCCGAGAAACGCTTTCGTGAAATTATACTGCTGCAGGCTCTGCAACGCCGCCGCCCCGATGATGGCTTCCGTGTTGGGGCGGAGCAGCCCGCCGGGAAGAAAGACCTTGCAGCCCTTCTGCGCCAGAATGCGGGCATGGGCAACACCGTTCGTCAGATAGCTTGCCTCCAATGCCGCTCCGCTGATGGCTCTTGCGACTGCCAGCGTCGTTGTGCCCGCATCGAGAAAAATGAAATCCGACGATGTGATCAGGGCAGCAGCCGCCTTCGCAATGCTCTGCTTCTGGGTGATCGCCAGTGATTCCTTCGCGCTCATACTCGGCTCATCGGCGAGAAACTGGCTGTCCGGTAGCGTCGCGCCGCCATGCACCTTGTTCAGTTTTCCCAGCCGATCCAGTTCGTTGAGGTCACGGCGGATCGTGGACTCACTGGCGTTCAGTGCTTCGCACAGCTCCTGTACCGTCGCCGTCCGCTTTTCGTTCAGAAGATCCAAGATCAGAGCGAACCGCTCTTCCGCTAACATCTTCAGCCCCTCCGTTTGATTGTTTTTGATTGATTATGACGCATTTTGCTTGTTTCTGATTTTATTATACCAGATTCCCCGTCAAAATCAATCACATTCCGTCATATCCTCTCCCAAATTTTCTCTCTGAAATTTAGACAGGTTGCACAGACCGTGGGATACAAGGGCATAGAGAAAGACCGGAGAACGCATCTGCGCCCTCCGGCCTTTCCTCATGATATCTTATTTACGCATCCGAACGGGAATAAGCATTCTTCATGCCGCTGCTGAGTTCAAACAAAACCTTATCCAGCGTATCCGAAGCGTGTTTTTTCAGCGCGTTCGCGATCGCCTCATTGCCGGCTTCACGCAGAGCCGCACGCTTGGCGGCATCCGGTTCCGCCTTCTGCAGGTTATCGTATTCTTTTACGAGCGCGCGGGTCGCCGACAGGACTGCCAGCTCGTAACGCTCGATGTGGAACATCGACTTCCCATAGCTGGCGTCTGCCATCGCTGCGATCATCCGACTGACCCAGTAGAAGCTGTCGGTCGAGACTTCGCCGGTGGTGCAAGCCAAATATGCCGGAGTGGTGTTCACATTCGCATAGAAGGGGACCATCGTGTTGAACGCATTGGACGCATAAGCGATCCACTCGAGGGCACGATACTCCTCCGGAACATCCGGACGCATCTGGATGAGTGCCACGAAATCGTTCCGGTTGATGCCGATGGAGCGGTATGCCCCTTTCATGGACGGATCGCCATAGCTGGCATACGGGTCGTATGGTGTGCCCTGATAGTGCGAGGACAGCAGATACTTGATATCCTCAGGGGTGATCTTCTTTTCCGGCACCATGCACCAGGGCAGGTCGTCCGAACGGGGCGTAAAGTCGGCGTTCGCACCGTCCCATACCTTGGTGTGCGGGTTCAGGTAGCGGAGCATGTACCATGCACGGGGCGTGTTATACACATGGTCGGCGTCTTCATGACTGCCGAAGGCGTCACGGGGATTCAACACCCCATTCATCGACAGATCAAGGTGGTTCTCTGCAATGAACTCCCTCAGATCCGCTGAGCACATGTAGTTCTTCTGCTCACCAAAAGCATCCTCAAGGTCAAACCGGTCGATGCCCAGCTGGTTCGGCATAACGACATAGACGTCATCCGGCACACGGCGTGCCATCCAGTGATGTCCGCCGATGGTCTCCAGCCACCAGATCTCGTTCACGTCCTGAAACGCGATACCGTTCATCTCATATGTGCCATAGGTTTTCAGCAGGCTGCCGAGACGCTGAACGCCCTCTCGTGCCGAATGGATGTACGGCAGAACGAGATAAACGATATCTTCTTCGCCGATGCCGCCGGGAACCTCCGGCTGGCCATCCTTTGCGGGCTGATACACGACCAAGGGATCTGCCCCCAGAACACGGGGATTCGAGGTGATGGTCTCGGTGGCAGTCATGCCGACATTGACCGCATTGACGCCCGAAGCCGCCCAGATGCCCTTGCCCTCGACGGCGTTCGGCATGGCAGTCATCCGCATGGAATCGCCGGAAAGCGGGATCTCGACATGCGAGATCACCGATTTGTAAACTGCCGGGTGCTCCTCCGGCTGCACGACCACGAATTTCTTTGCCGTGAAATGACCCGAACCGGAATCGTCATTTCGGGCGATCATGGTCGAGCCATCATAAGAAGCGTTTTTACCAACTAAAATTGTAGTACAAGCCATTTTCTTGTCCTCCGAAAATCATTTACGTCGGTTTGCTGAGACTATTGTAAATCTTTTCGGAGAAATGTCAATCAGATGATCTCATACTGAAAATATTCGCACTTGAGCTTACTGCCGACCTCGATCTCCGGCGGCAGAAGTGCGAATGCCACCGGATTCAGCTCGTCGCTTTCGATGTCGGTGCGACGCAGATTGACATAATCGCCGTCAAAGCTGACGACCTCATAATACCAAGGACCCATCTGAAATTCCCCTTTCATGTTTGAACCCGACCGCCTTGGCGATCACCAAAACTCCTGCCGGAATCCTCGGAGCACGGTGGTTTCCTTAAGCGGGGGCTTGCTCTTTGTCATACTTTCAGAATAAAGTGACTTTTGTGAAAATCAAGGATCCCCTCCTTGCGCATTTTTCCCAGCTCCAGGGATAATCCGCTGCGCTCGACCGCAAGATAATCCGCAAGCTGCTGCCTCGAAAATGGAAGATCGAATTCATAAGTGCCAAGACGCTGCGCTTCCGCGGAGAGATAGGACATCAGCTTTGCCCGTGTCGTGCGCTGTCCCATATGTGTCAATTTTTCGTTGAAACGCAGGCTTTTTTCAGCAAGCTCCCCCAGCAGATTCTGAATGATCCGGCTGTGATGCGCACAAGCGGACGGACATATATTCAGGATCCGCTTTACATTCAAGAACATGACCGTGACAGGCGTTTCCGCCACAACGCTCACATTCAGTTTTGCGCCGGGCGCGCAGGCAAACACAACAGCAAAGGTCTGCCCCGCTCCGGCTTTGGAAACAATATTTCGATTTCCCCAGATATCTTCCTGTAGGATCAGGACACTTCCTGACAGCACAAGACCGATCGATTCCACGGTATCCCCGACACGCATCAAAAAAGCATCCTTCGGGAAGTCCGCCTTTCTCGGATCGAGACAGGACAGCATCGCCGAAAGCTCCGGTTCGGAAACGCCTGAAAAAAGGTGAGAAGAACGAATTATAGGTAAAAAATCTTTCATGAAGTCTCTCTTTCGTTGAAAAATCGACCGACTTATTGATTTTATTGTATTATAATAGAATCAAAAACGCAAGGAGAATTTCCAATGGATCAAAAAATGTTTTGTTTTCAGTGTGAGCAGACCGCAGGATGCACCGGTTGCACCGGAAAAACAGGTGTATGCGGTAAGACAGCCGATGTGGCAAAGCTTCAGGACGAGCTGACGGGTGCGCTGATCGGTCTCGCACGGGCAGTGGACAACGCACCGTATGGGGATGAGAACACATGGCGATTGATGATCGAAGGATTGTTTACGACAGTCACCAATGTGAACTTCAACGAAAAGACCATCCGAGAGCAGATCGATCGTGTGCATGAGGAAAAAGCGCGCATTGTCACCGCTTCTCATTGCGGTCGGAGCGGCGACTATGACATGGCTCTGCTCTGGAATGCGCAGGAGGACATCCGCAGCCTGAAATCTCTCATTCTGTTCGGCGTGCGCGGCATGGCAGCCTACGCACATCACGCTATGGTGCTGGATTATACCGACGAGGAAGTGAACCGCTTCTTCGCCAAGGCACTTTTCGCCATTGGCGAGGATTGGGGCATGGACGAGCTGCTGCCTATCGTGATGGAGGTCGGTGAGAAAAACCTCAAGTGCATGGCACTTCTGGATCAGGCGAACACCGAAAGCTACGGCATCCCCACGCCTGTCACCGTTCCCCTGACCGTGGAGAAGGGACCGTTCATCGTGATCTCCGGACACGATCTTCATGACCTCAAGCTGCTGCTGGAGCAGACCGAGGGCAAGGGGGTCAATATTTATACCCATGGCGAAATGCTTCCCGCGCACGGATATCCCGAATTGAAAAAGTATTCCCATCTCAAGGGCAATTTCGGCACGGCATGGCAGAACCAGCAAAAAGAATTTGCGGAGCTTCCCGCACCGGTGTTGTTCACCACCAACTGCCTGATGCCGCCGAAGGCAAGCTATGCCGACCGTGTGTTTACCACGGCGGTGGTTTCCTACCCCGAAATGACGCACATCGGTGAGAACAAAGACTTTACGCCTGTCATCGAAAAGGCATTGATGCTGGGCGGCTACGCCGAGGATCGGGCATTTACGGGCATCAACGGTGGCAGCACAGTCATGACCGGCTTTGCTCGTGGCACGGTGCTGAGTGTAGCCGATCAGGTCATCGAGGCGGTCAAGTCCGGTGCGATCAAGCATTTCTTCCTGGTTGCCGGCTGTGACGGCGCGCGCCCCGGACGCAACTACTACACCGAGTTTGTCAAGCAGACGCCCGCCGACACCGTGGTACTGACCCTTGCCTGCGGCAAATACCGCTTTAACGACCTCGACCTCGGCACGATCGGCGGACTGCCTCGTCTGATGGATGTGGGACAGTGCAACGACGCTTACAGTGCCATTCAGATCGCTGTTGCCCTCGCCGATGCCTTCGGCTGTGGTGTGAACGATCTGCCGCTGTCCATGGTGCTTTCTTGGTATGAGCAAAAAGCCGTGTGCATCCTGCTGACCCTGCTGTATCTGGGGATCAAGAACATCCGTCTCGGTCCCACGCTGCCTGCGTTTCTTTCTCCCAATGTGCTGACCTACCTTGTGGAAAACTTCGGCATCGCCCCCATCACCACGCCGGAAAAGGATCTGAAACAGCTTCTGAACCGATAAAGAACTTTATAGCATATCACCAAAGAGCAAAAAATGAGATAGGCTTTCCCGAAAAGGGGCTGCCTATCTCATTTTTTCAGTCATGCTTCTGTTTGCGCTCTTCAACCATCTTCACGAACCACTCCACCATAGCGGGGTCGTTGTGAGAGAAGAAAGCACTCGTCTTTGTGTCCAGAGCCGAAATTTTTGCCATATCCTCATCCGACAGGGTGAAGTCGAACACGTTCAGATTTTCCTGCATCCGCTCCACATGGGTAGATTTGGGAATCACTACAACACCACGCTGCAAATGCCAGCGGAGAATAATCTGCGCCACGGTCTTGCCGTATTTTGCGCCGATTTCTGTCAGCACCGGGTTAGCAAACATATCACCGCGTCCCTCGCCAAACGGTGCCCATGCTTCGATTTGGACGTTGTATTTTTCCATCCACTTCTTCGCTTCTTCCTGCTGATGCAGAGGATGAACCTCGACCTGATTTACCATCGGCTTGATACGAGCAAAGCTGCACAGGTCAACAAGGCGGTCAGAATAGAAGTTCGACACGCCGATGGCGCGAATCTTCCCTTCCTCGTACAGTTCCTCCAATGCCCGCCATGCACCGTAGTAGTCGGCAAACGGCTGATGCAGCAGGCAGAGGTCGAGGTAATCGGTGCGCAGCTTGCGCATGGAATCCAGCACGGATGCTTTGGCTTCTTCATAGCCGTAATGCTCGATCCAGACTTTCGTTGTCAGAAAAATGTCTTTGCGGGCAATGCCGGACTTTTCAATGGCAGAACCTACCTGCTCTTCATTGAAGTAGCTCTGCGCGGTGTCCAGCGAACGGTAGCCGACCTTCAAAGCATCCAGCACACAGCGTTCACATTCGTCCTGCGTGACCTGAAAAACACCATAGCCAAGCTGGGGCATTTTAACTCCATTCGATAAGGTAACATATTCCATAAAGAGAACCTCCCGTTTGTTTTAGTTGACAGAAAGAACCTTCTGCGGTATGATTTTACCACCCGGTAGCTGCTACCGGTCAATAGCTTTTTTGAAAAATTCGGGAGGAAAATTTGATGTATTCCATGAAAGAAGCCTGCCGCCTGACAAACATGACCTATGAGAACCTGAAATTTTACTGCAATGAGGGTCTTGTGCCAAATGTCAAACGGGACAGCCACAACTACCGTGTTTTCGATGAACACGACATCAACTGGATCAAAAGCCTGCATTGCCTGAAGAACTGCGGGATGGGAATCTCTGAAATGAAAGAGTACCTGCGGTTATGTATGGAAGGTCCGGACACCATCCCAGAACGAAAAGAAATCCTGAACGAAAAGAAGAAAGCCCTGCTCCAATCAATGGAAGAATTACGGCAAGCCGTAAACTACATCGACTGGAAACAGAGCTTTTACGATGATGTTCTTGCAGGGAAAACGGAGTATTACAGTTATCTGGTGCCGGAGTGGATGCACTGATGCACTGCGGATGAAACAGAAAAATAGTTCTACGCCTCCCGCTCGTTCCCGCAAGAATATGACTTTTTATTTTTGTGCCTCGAAAAACAGGTTACAGCATTTTGGAAAGGAAGGCCTTCAGGCGGGGATGCTTGGGATTAGAGAAAAGCTCCTTCGGCGGCTCATCTTCCACGATGCGTCCCTCATCAATAAAGATAACGCGGTTGGAAACCTCGCGGGCAAAACCCATCTCATGGGTAACGACTAGCATGGTGATGCCGGTGTGTGCCAGCTCCTTCATCAGCTCCAGAACCTCGCCGACCATCTCAGGGTCAAGGGCACTGGTCGGCTCGTCGAAAAGGATCACATCCGGATCCATCGCCAGAGCACGGGCAATGGCGATACGCTGCTGCTGACCGCCGGACAAGCTCTTCGGGTAAGCGTTGGCTTTATCGGACAGACCGACACGCGCCAGAAGCTCGTCGGCACGCTTGGAAGCCTCTTCCTTGTTCTTGAGCTTGAGCAACTCCGGGGCAAGGCAGAGGTTCTTTTTGACCGTCAGATGAGGAAATAGGTTGAAGTGCTGGAACACCATGCCCATCTTCTGGCGTACCGCGTCGATATGTGCTTCATCGACCTCTACGCCCTCAAACCTGACGCTGCCGCCTGAGGGGATCTCCAGACGGTTCAGACAGCGCAGAAAGGTGGATTTGCCGCAGCCGGAGGGTCCGATCAGACAGACCACATCGCCGCGGTAGATGTCGATATCAATACCCTTGAGGACATCGAGGGTCGGGGTGGGCTGTTTTGCGCCCGGCTTCTTTTCGCCACCGTAGGTCTTGGTCAGACCACGGACTTCCAGAATTTTATCGGTCACTTTGTGCCAGCCTCCTCTCAAATTTACCCAGCAGCCATGTGAACAGCATGACAAGAAGCAGATAGATGATCGCAACGCCGCAGAGGGGGAACATCGCTTCGTAAGTACGGTTCATGATGCCCTGTGCCGCATACAGCAGCTCCTTGCCACCGATGACTGTGATCAGGGAGGTATCCTTGAGCAGGATAATGAACTCATTGCCCAGTGCCGGCAGAACGGCACGGATCGCCTGCGGGATGATGATAACGACCATCGTCGTCATATAATTCAGACCCAGACTGCGACCTGCTTCCATCTGACCCGGGTCAACCGCCATCAAACCGCCGCGGACGATCTCGGAAACATACGCGCCCGAGTTGATGCCCAGTGCCAGAGCACCGACCATCGTGAAGTTGCGGCTGTTGGCGAAGATCACCATACTCATGATGAGAAGCTGAACCATCATGGGCGTACCACGGATGATGGTGGTATAGACCTTACAAATGGCATTGAAGAAGCCAAGAAGCGGGTTCTTTCGTCCCGGACGCTGCTGGTCGTGCGCAACACGCACCAGAGCGACCACGCTGCCCAGAACCACGCCCAGTGCCAGTGCGATCGCAGTGACGAACAGCGTCGTACCGACACCCTCGATGTACTGGAGCCAGCGATCCTTCAGGACGAACGCCTGATAAAACTTGAGGAAAAGATCCTGCCAGAAGTTGAGCTTCGTTCCGCTTTTCAGCAGCTCGCTCAGCAGTTCGTATTGTGCGGCCATTCGCATCCTCACTTTCTGTTTTTGTCAAAATTTTGTAACCTATTTTTTCCAAAAAAGGGAAGGAGTCCCCAGTGGGACGCCTCCCCATTCTGCGGAAGCAGTTTGCTGATCATTCAGCAGCGATGTACTTGTCCACGATGGACTGCAGCGTGCCGTCTGCCTTCAGCTCTGCCAGAGCAGCGTTGACAGCGTCCTCCAGAGCGGTGTTGCCCTTGGCCATACCGATCGCGTAATCCTCTTCCGCATAGCTGGTCTCCAGGATCACCAGGCCCGGGTTGGCAGCGACAAACTCCTTGGCAGGAGCGTTGTCGATGACAACTGCGTCGACCTGACCGTTGTTCAGAGCCTGAACAGCCGTCAGACCGTTGTCATATGCGACAACAGAATCATCGCCAAAATCATCGGAGCAGTAGATGTAACCGGTGGTACCACGCTGGGTGCCGATCTTCTTGCCTGCCAGATCGTCAGGAGAAGTAATGTCAGAGCCTTCGGGAACGATGATGGACTGGATGCCGGTAGCGTAGCTGTCGGAGAAGTCCATGACATTCTTGCGCTCGTCGGTGACGGTAACACCTGCCATGACGATATCCGCCTTACCCTGCTGAACACTCAGCAGCGCAGCGTCGAAATCCATGTCGTCGATCTGCAGCTCGAGACCCAGCTTGTCCGCAATTGCCTGAGCGGTCTCAACGTCGATGCCCTCGAAGTCGCCTGCATCGGTCGTCATCTCATACGGAGGGAAAGCTGCGTTGGTCGCCATGGTCAGCTTGCCGGCCTCAACGGTGGTCAGCTCAGCGGCAGATGCGCTGGAAGAAGCTGCCTCGCTGGATGCAGCTGCGCTGCTTGCAACGGAAGAAGCGGTGCTGGAAGAAGAACCACCACAAGCGGTCAGTGCCAAAGCAGCCACGCTCAGGCCAGCAGCAGCCAGAAAGCTGCGACGAGAAATCTTTTTCATATTCAAACACTCCTCTAATGAACTGTATAATCTTTCATTCTCCGTCACGATGCGAATCATCGAAAATTCGAAGAGTGAACTTAGTATATGTTGTACAAATTCAAAAGTCAAGTATTGTGCAAAAATTCCGTAAAATTGAAACCAAATTGAGAACAATTATGCAGAGATTCGGGGTTTTGATGTGAATATATACAGTTACCACCCTCTCAGTCTGCTTCGCAGACAGCTCTCCCAAAGGGAGAGCCATTGGCATGTCGGGCAGCTTTGAGCGCAAAAACGTCAAATGGTGGGCCTTGCTGTACAGATTAGATTGTTCTTGCAATTTCCTCTTTGCTCCGTTTCGGCACGCAGTAGTCACGATTTTCGTCGAGATAATACTTCACGCCGGTCTCCTCGGTCAGCGGAACAACGTAGGATTTATGGGTCGGATAACCGAACGCCACCATGAAGGCCAGCTTTTCCGGTTCCTTGATGTCCAGCAGCTCGGTCAGGGCCGGGCGGTTGATGGCTCCCATGATGCAGCTGCCGACGCCGGAATCCCATGCGGCCATCGTCATATTTGCCAGCGCAATACCCGTGTCAGTGTTCAGGTCGCCGGAAATGGATGTGTCCTGCAGAACCGCCACATATAAGGTAGGCAGTTCGTCCGCCTTGGGCGTTCCCTGCTCCGGCGGCAGATACGCCGCCCATTTCACCAGCGGCTGAACCTTGGCGACCATTTCCGGACTCCGGACGACCACCAGCCGGATCGCCTGACGGTTTGCCCCGCAGGAGGACAACCGGACAGCCTCCACGATGTCCTCGACTACGTTCTGCGGCACAGCCTTTGGTTCAAACCGACGATACGTCCGACGGGTCTTCATTGTTTCAATGATGGACATAAACAGGATCTCCTTCTTATCAACAGATCAGATCGCCCTTGACCGCGGGGAACGGCAGCTATGATCTTTGCGGAACGCCTCCCGACCTGCCAAGGGCTATTGGATCCAGTATAGCATGTATGATGCTGCCCCGCAAGCGGGTTTTCGAGCATGTATTTGCTCGCAACAGGGAAAAATTTTTATTTTCCTGTTGACAAATCCTATCGGGTTGGTTAGAATATAGGCAATATCACAAAAATGGCTGTGAAGAGAAGAGTAGGTTTTCGCATTGATCCTTCCAGAGAGCCCGGCCGGTGGAAAAGGGCAGGAAACAGGGAACTGAAAATGGTCTCGGAGCTGCGCGGACGAGGAGCAAGAGTTCTAAGTCTGCGACGGGTGCGCCCGTTAAAGCGTCCGGCTGTAAGCGCATATCCCGAGGAGGATGTCCGCCGCAGCTTCGAGGCTGACATCCGCAAGGGTGCGGCAAAACAAGGTGGTACCACGGAAGAGTTACGCTTCCGTCCTTGCAGGGCGTTGCCCGGTGAGGACGGAAGTTTTTTTGTTGCTTCCGGATGCGCAAAGGTGCGGAGCTGTGCCGCACAGCGCAAAACGCAAATTTTTTATTTAAAAATGAGAGAGGGAAAAGATTATGATTACTCGTCGCGATTTTCTGAAAGTTACTGGTGTTGCAGCCGCTGCCGCTGCTCTGACCGCCTGCGGTGGCTCTTCTTCCGCCGCAAGCAGCACCGCTTCTTCTGCCGCTTCCAGCACCGTCGCATCCTCTGCTGCCGCTAAACTGGACAAGATCTCGGTCGCAGTCCCCAACGACACCACCAATGAGGCACGCGCTCTGACCCTGCTGGAGAAAAACGGCTTCTTCAAACTGAAGGCTGACGCTGGCATCACTGCCACCAAGAACGACATCGAGGAAAACCCGCTGAACGTCTCCATCGATGAAGTGGAGGCTGCTCAGGTTCCCAATGTCCTGCAGGATGAGGATTATGCTGTTATCAACTCCAACTACGCCATCTCCGCCGGTCTCGACCCGATGACCGACGCTCTGGCAATGGAGGATGGCACCTCCGCTTATGTCAACGTTCTGGTCTGCAAGGAGGGCAACGAGGAGGAGCCGAAGATTAAGGCTCTGGTCGCGGCCCTGGAAAGCCAGCAGGTCAAGGACTTCATGGTCGAGAACTACAAGGGCGCAGTCGTTTCTGTCGTTGAGAACCCCACCGACGGCTATGACTCCAGCATTGACTACGACGCGCTGAACGGCGAGACCGTGAGCTGCGCAGCTACCCCCGCTCCCCACTGCGAGGTTCTGGAGGTCTGCAAGGAGATCCTCGCCGCAAAGGGCATCACGCTGGATATTCAGGAGTACGACGACTATGTGATCCCCAACACCGTTGTTGAGGACGGTCAGGTCGATACCAACTACTTCCAGCATCAGCCGTATCTGGACAACTTCAACGAGGAGAAGGGAACTCACCTTGTCACCGTCGCCGGCATCCATGTCGAGCCGATGGGCGTTTACGGCGGCAAGCAGGACAGCCTTGCACCCATCGAGGGCTGATCCCACCGCATCCATCTTGCTGTGCTGCGGCAATCCGCTTTCCCCTCGGGGAAAAGGCTTAACTAAGGAGCATTTCCGTGATCGAGATCAAACACCTTTCCAAAACCTTTCAGATGAAAGACGGCGCGGTGAACGCGCTGAGCGATATCAACCTGACGATCCCCGATGGTTCGATCTATGGCATCATCGGCATGTCGGGCGCAGGCAAGTCCACGCTGGTGCGCTGCATCAACCTGTTGGAGCGTCCCACCGAGGGCAGCGTCATCATTGACGGCACGGCAATGGAAACGCTCAGCCCTGCCGCCCTGCGGGAACGCCGTCGGGAGATCACCATGATCTTCCAGCAGTTCAACCTGCTCATGCAGCGAAGCTGCCTGAAGAATATCTGCTTCCCGATGGAGCTGGCAGGAATCAAAAAAGCCGACGCTGAAAAGCGTGCCAGAGAGCTGCTTGAGATGGTCGGTCTGCCAGACAAGGCAAACGCCTATCCCGCACAGTTGTCCGGCGGTCAGAAGCAGCGCATCGCCATCGCCCGCGCGCTGGCAACGAACCCGAAGGTCCTGCTCTGCGACGAGGCGACCAGCGCGCTCGACCCCAACACCACCCACTCCATCCTGACCCTTATTAAAGACATCAACCGCAAGCTGGGCATCACAGTGGTCGTCATTACCCACCAGATGAGCGTCGTTGAAGAGATCTGCGACCATGTCGCGATCCTGGACGGCGGTGTTGTCGTGGAGGAGGGCGAGGTGCGTCAGATCTTCGCAAATCCGAAGACCGCTGCAGCCAAGCGTCTTGTCGCTCCGAACGGCGGCAGCGCAGCGCGCGACATTTCGAGTTTTGCGCCCGACGATCATGTCATCCGTGTTACCTTTAACGGCTCGTCCACCGCAAAGCCGCTGGTGGCAAGTCTTGCTGCGGAAAAGGGCATTCTGGTGAGTGTCCTCAGCGCAGATACCCGGGATCTGAGCGGTCAGTGCTACGGCAGTATGCTGCTCAAACTCCCGAAGGATATCGACGAAGCAAAACAGGCGGCGGCTTACATGCGCGCCCAGTCGGGCGTGACGGTTGAGGAGGTGACGGGAGAATGACGATTGCGGATTACGGCTTTGCCGTCTGGGAGACCTTCTATGTCACACTTCTTTCCACAGCGTTCTCGCTGGTGATCGGTCTGCCTCTGGGCGTTCTGCTGGTCGCTGGTGACAAGGACGGCGTTCTGCCGCTTCCAGGCTGGCTGATGCACATTCTGAACATCATCATCAATATTCTGCGAAGCGTTCCCTTCCTGATCCTGATGATCTGCGTGTTCCCTCTGTCCCGTGCCATCGTCGGCACGACTGTCGGCACAAAGGCCACCATCGTTCCTCTGGTCTGCGCCGCATTCCCTTTTGTCGCGCGTCTGGTCGAGACCAGTCTACGTGAGCTGGATGAGGGCGTGGTCGAAGCTGCGCAAAGCATGGGCGCACCCCCCTTCCAGATCATCACCAAGGTCATGATCCCCGAGTGCCTGCCCGGTCTGATCTCCAGCATGACGACTGCGCTGACGACCATCCTTGGTTATTCCGCAATGTCCGGTGCCATCGGCGGCGGCGGTCTGGGCAAGGTCGCGATCTCTTATGGTTACTACCGCTATCAGACCAACATCATGATCATCTGCGTCGTTCTGCTGATCCTGCTCGTGCAGGCGTTCCAGTCGCTCGGTACGCTCTGGGCGACCAAGAGCGATAAGCGGCTGAGAAAATAAGCAGGAGAGCCCTCGGTCGGTTTTTAAAATTTGTATTTCAATTCCCTGCCGAGGCTTGTCCTCCGGCGGGGAATTGTGCTATTCCGAACAACCAAGTAAAGGAGTATGTTTCATGAACCGTGATACCATCTGCGTGCAGGGCGGTTATACCCCCGGCAACGGCGAGCCCCGCCAGATCCCCGTCATCCAATCCACCACCTTCAAGTATGCCACCAGCGAGGACATGGGCAAGCTGTTCGACCTCGAAGCCAGCGGCTACTTCTACTCCCGTCTGCAGAACCCCACCTGCGATATGGTGGCGAAAAAGATCTGCGAGCTGGAGGGCGGCACAGCCGCAATGCTGACCTCGAGCGGTCAGGCGGCGAATTTCTTCTCGCTGTTCAACATCTGCAATGCGGGCGATCACATCGTGGCGTCCAGCACGATCTACGGTGGCACATTTAATCTGATCTCGGTCACGATGGCAAAAATGGGTGTCACCGCCACCTTTGTTGACCCTCTCTGCACCGAGGAGGAGCTGAATGCCGCCTTCCAGCCCAACACCAAGGTCGTTTTCGGTGAGACGATCGCAAATCCTGCTCTGACGGTGCTGGACATTGAGAAGTTCGCCAAGGCTGCGCACGCTCACGGCGTGCCCCTCATCGTTGACAACACCTTCCCGACTCCGGTCAATTGCCGTCCCTTCGAGTGGGGCGCGGACATTGTGACCCATTCCACGACCAAATATATGGACGGTCATGGCGCAGCTCTGGGCGGTGCGATCGTCGATAGCGGCAAATTTGACTGGATGGCACATGCCGACAAGTTCCCCGGTCTCTGCACACCGGATGACAGCTATCACGGCATCACCTACGCGGAGCGTTTCGGCAACGAAGGCGCATTCATCACCAAGGCTACCGCACAGCTGATGCGTGACTTTGGTTCGATGCAGTCCCCCGCCAATGCGTTTATCCTGAACCTCGGTCTGGAAAGCCTGCATGTCCGGATGCAGCGTCACTGTGAAAACGGCATGGCGGTCGCGACCTTCCTCGAGAATCATCCCAAGGTCGCCTATGTCAACTACTGTGGTCTGGAATCCAGCCCGTATCACGCACTGGCGCAGAAATATCTTCCGAACGGAAGCTGCGGCGTCGTTTCCTTTGGTCTGGCAGGCGGTCGTGAAGCCGCCAGCACCTTTATGAAGGCGCTCCGGCTGGCTGCCATCGAAACGCATGTTGCCGATGCGCGCACCTGCTGCCTGAACCCTGCGTCCAGCACCCACCGTCAGATGAACGACGAGCAGTTGAAGGCTGCCGGTGTTCCGGCTGAACTGGTTCGGATGAGCTGCGGTCTGGAAAGCAGTGAGGATCTGATCGCCGATATCGCGCAGGCACTGGATCAAATCTGAAGCGTTTTTTCGTCTCGCTGCCGTCCGCCAGCTCTCCTGTCCGGAGAGCCTTTGACAAAATCCATACTCTCTACGAAAGACAGGTGTTCCCTCTATGCCTCTTATCATCCCCAAGACCCTGCCCGCTTACGATGCCCTCTACGAAGAAAATGTCTTCGTCATGCACCGGGAACGAGCCGCCTCCCAGCACATCCGCCCGCTTGAGATCCTGATCCTGAACCTGATGCCGACCAAGATCGCAACGGAAACACAGATCGCCCGTCTGCTGGCAAATACGCCACTGCAGGTCCATATGACCCTGCTCCAGACCGCCAGCCATGAGGCGACCCATGTTTCCTCCGCCCATCTGGAAGCATTCTACAAGACCTTTGACGAGATCCGAGACAAGCGGTATGACGGCATGATCATCACGGGCGCACCCGTCGAGACGATGGACTTCGAGCAGGTGGACTACTGGCCGGAGCTGTGCGAGATCATGGATTTCAGCGAAACGAATGTTTACTCCACCCTTCATGTCTGCTGGGGTGCGCAGGCCGGATTGTACTATCACTACGGTGTCCGGAAAGAGATCCTGCCCCAGAAGATGTTCGGTATCTTTGAGCATCGGGTCGTCCGACCCTCGAACCCGCTTGTCCGGGGGTTCGACGAGGTCTTCTTTGCCCCCCACAGCCGCCACACCGGAAGCAGTCGGGCAGACATCCAGAACTGTACTGCGCTCCGCATTCTGGCTGAAAGCGACGAAGCCGGTCCCTTCCTGATGAGCACTGAGAACGGTCGTCAGATCTTCGTCATGGGACATCCTGAGTACGACAAGTATACACTGGATGCCGAGTATCGGCGGGACACTGCAAAGGGTCTTTCCATCGCAGTTCCCAAAAACTACTACCCCAACGACGACCCGTCTCAGCCGCCGCTCTTCCGCTGGCGCGCCCACGCACACCTGCTGTATGAGAACTGGCTGAACTATTATGTCTACCAGAACACTCCCTATGATCTGGACACGATCGAACGTGTCCAGCACGAGGGGAAATAAGATTTTGAACACCTCGACGGATTCTCTGTCGGGGTGTTTTCAGGAAGGAAAATGATTATGGGCATCGAAGCAAAATGGAACATCAAAATCGGCAAGCTGCCGCATGGGGAGCGGAACAAGATCAGTGACGTGCCGGGCGTGACGGTCGGGCACTGCACTCTGGCAAATGGAGAAGTCCAGACAGGTGTGACCGCCTTTCTTCCCCATTTGGGTGATCTCTTTCACGACAAAGTGATGGCAGCCTGTCATGTCATCAATGGCTTCGGCAAGACCACCGGACTGGTTCAGATCGAAGAACTGGGGACGATCGAAACGCCCATCCTCTTCACCAACACACTGAGCGTCGGAACGGTCGAAACGGCACTGGTGAAATACATGCTGGACAAAAATCCCGACATCTGCGAAACGACCGGAAGCGTCAACCCGATCGTCTGCGAGTGCAACGACAGTACCCTCAATGACATCCGTGGTCTGCATGTCACCGAGCAGAATGTCTTTGACGCTCTGGCTGACTGCAAAGCCGATTTTGCGGAAGGAGCCGTTGGCGCGGGACGCGGGATGCGCTGTCATGGGCTGAAGGGCGGCATCGGATCGGCATCCCGAATTCTGGAGCTTGACGGAAAGCCGTACACCATCGGGACGCTCGTTCTCTCGAATCATGCGATCTTTGACGATCTGGTGATCGCCGGCAGACCCATCCATGAGCTGCTCGACGAGCGTATCCCTCCCCACGAGGACAAAGGCTCGATCATTACGGTCATCGCGACAGATATCCCTCTCAGCGAACGCCAGCTCAAGCGGCTCTGTCACCGTGCGCTGGTCGGTCTTTCCCGGACAGGCTCCGCCTGCGGCAACGGAAGCGGCGAGATCGTGCTTGCCTTCACGACGGCCAACCGTGTCCCACACTACGCAGATCACGCCATTCTTCCGATGACCATGCTCTACGACGACGCGATCAACCCGCTGTTTCAGGCAGTGGCTGAATGTGTGGAGGAAAGCGTTCTCAGCTCTCTGCTCCACGCCGAGACTGTTACCGGAAAAAATGGGCGGACGGTCGTTTCTCTCGCCGACCTGCTGACCGGACAAAAACATATTTGATAAATCCATAGCAATTTTATCTCAGTTATATTATAATAAAACGGTATCGAAACTTTTGGTATCATTCTGTAAAAAGAAAGGGAGTTTTCGCTTGAACAAAATGCTCGGCTACCTGAGCGACTACAAGCACGAAAGCGTGCTTGCGCCGCTCTTCAAGATGCTGGAAGCTACATTCGATCTGTTCGTACCGCTGGTCATGGCAGATATCGTGAATGTCGGCATCGCAGCCCATGATTTCCACTACATCCTTGTCCGATGCGGCATCCTGCTGCTTCTGGCACTGATCGGTCTGGTGTGCAGCCTGACGGCACAGTATTTCGCGGCAAAGGCTTCGGTGGGCTATTCCACCGCCCTGCGTCATGCGCTGTTCGGACACATCCAGAGTCTCAGCTTTACCGAGATGGACACCCTCGGCACCAGCACTCTCATCACCCGTATGACAAGCGACGTCAATCAGGTGCAGAGCGGTCTGAATCTCTTTCTCCGCCTGTTCCTGCGCAGTCCGTTTGTCGTGTTCGGCGCGATGATCATGGCGTTTACCGTCAACGCCAGAGCCGCGGTGATCTTTGTTGTCGCAATCCCGCTGTTGTCGGTGATCGTATTCGGCATCATGGTCATTACCCGCCCGCTGTATAAGACGGTGCAGAGCCGTCTGGACCGTGTTCTCGGTCTGACCCGTGAGAATCTGACCGGCGTTCGCGTTGTCCGCGCTTTTGATAAGGAGAAGAGCGAGATCGACCGCTTTGAGAACGCAAACGCCCTTCTGACGAAAATGCAGTTTCATGTCGGTCACATCTCCTCCCTGATGAACCCGCTGACCTATGTCATCATCAACCTTGCCATCATTGCCCTGCTCTACGTCGGCAGCATCCAGATCAATATCGGCGGTATGGCTTCGGGTGACGTCATCGCGCTCGTCAACTATATGAACCAGATCCTGGTCGAACTGGTCAAGCTGGCGAACCTGATCGTTCAGGTCAGTAAGGCTCTGGC
The DNA here is from genome assembly GCA_963615155.1 of Bacteroides uniformis. Taxonomy (GTDB): domain Bacteria; phylum Bacillota; class Clostridia; order Oscillospirales; family Ruminococcaceae; genus Faecalibacterium. The sequence goes on from CAVEGP010000013.1 coordinate 33,086, forward strand.
ATGCATGGGTCGTGTACAGGCTGTTCTGGACACCAAGCCCGGTATGAGCTTCCCCGAGAAGATTCTGGGTGAAGTTTCTGCAGACAGATCCGACGATGCGGTTCGTTTTGACCATGTTTCTCTGACCTACGCAGGCGCAGGCGCACCCAGCCTGAGCGATATCAGCTTCACGGCAAAGCGGGGTCAGACCATCGGCGTGATCGGCGGCACCGGCTCAGGCAAATCCAGTCTCATCAGCCTGATCCCCCGCTTCTATGATGCAACGGAGGGCACGGTCGAGATCTTTGGCCGTCCCGCGCAGAACTATCCTCGCGAAAATCTGCGCGGCGCAGTCAGCGTTGTCATGCAGAAAGCTCAGCTCTTCGGCGGAACGATCCGCTCTAATCTGCTCTGGGGCAACAAGAACGCCTCGGACGAGGAGCTGTGGGCTGCTCTGGAGACGGCACAGGCTGCCGAGTTCGTCCGCTCCAAACCGCTCGGTCTTGACGAACCGGTGGAGCAGGGCGGACGTAATCTGTCCGGCGGTCAGAAGCAGCGTCTCACCATTGCCCGCGCTCTGGTCGGCAAGCCGCAGATTCTCATTCTGGACGACAGCGCATCCGCTCTGGACTATGCCACCGACGCCGCCCTGCGGAAGGCTCTTGCCGCTCTGCCCGGCGACCTGACCGTGTTTATCGTCAGCCAGCGTGCCGCCAGCCTGCAGCATGCCCAACAGATCATCGTTCTGGACGATGGCAGGATGGTTGGGCTTGGCGATCACAATGAGCTGCTCAGGACCTGTCCGGTCTATCAGGAGATCTATTCCAGCCAGTTCAAGAAAGGAGAAGCGGAGCAATGAGCGCGAAAGCAAAATCCAAGCTGACGCCTGAGCAGCGCAACGCGACCCTGCGCAGAGTTCTGGGGCACATCAGACCGTACAGCTTTTATGTCATTTGCAGTCTGGTCGTGGCTGCTGTCAGCGTTGCCGCCCAACTGTATATCCCGATCCTCTGCGGCAATGCCATTGATTATATGCTGGGCAAAGGCAACGTCCAGATGGCTGCGATCATGAAGATCATCCTCCAGATTCTGATCATCGCTGTGATCGCGGCATTTGCGCAATGGCTGCTGAGCGTCTGCAACAACCGCATCACCTTCTCGGTCAGCCGTGACCTGCGGAATTCCGCGCTGCGGAAGATTCAGTCGCTCCCCTTGTCCTATCTCGACAGTCACCCATCCGGAGATATCGTCAGCCGAATGATCGCCGATGTGGACACCTTTGCGGACGGTCTTCTGGTAGGCTTCACCCAGTTGTTTTCCGGCTTGCTGACGATTTTCGGCACGCTGCTGTTCATGCTGAGTGAGAATGTTCCCATCACGCTGGTGGTCGTCTGCATCACCCCGCTCAGCCTTGTGGTGGCAAGCTTCCTCGCAAAGCGGAGCTACGGCTACTTCCAGAATCAGAGCAAGGTTCGTGGCGAACAGACCGCTTTTGTCAATGAAATGATCGAGGGTCAGAAGGTCGTGCAGGCGTTCGGTCACGAGACCGAGAACCTGCGTGACTTCGACGTGGTGAACAACGAACTGCAGGACGTCAGCCTGAAGGCGATCTTTTTCTCCAGCCTGACGAACCCTGCGACCCGATTCGTCAACAACATTGTTTACGCAGGCGTTGGTCTGGTCGGTGCGCTGTATGCGGTGCGCGGCGGCATCACCATCGGTCAATTGAGCATTTTCCTCAGTTATGCCAACCAGTATACCAAGCCTTTCAATGAGATCTCGGGCGTTGTCACCGAGCTGCAGAACGCTTTGGCCTGCGCAGCCCGTGTCTTTGAGCTGCTGGACGCCGACGACCAGATCCCTGAAGCCGGCAACGCCGTGAAGCTCATTCCGGACGGGCATGTTCAGATCGAGAATGTCTCCTTCCGCTATCTGCCTGACCGTCCCCTCATCGAGGGATTGTCTCTGGATGTCAAGCCCGGTCAGCGTATCGCCATTGTCGGTCCGACCGGATGTGGCAAGACCACTCTCATCAATCTGCTGATGCGTTTCTATGACGTCAACGGCGGCAGCATCCGAGTTTCCGGTACGGACATTCGGGATGTGACCCGCGCTTCTCTGCGCGGTAGCTACGGCATGGTTTTGCAGGATACCTGGCTTCGTGCCGGAACGATTCGGGAGAACATCGCCTACGGCAAACCGGACGCTACCGATGAAGAGATTATTGCGGCCGCAAAAGCCGCCCATGCTCACAGCTTCATCCGCCGTCTGCCGAATGGCTATGACACGGTGATTGCAGAGGATGGCGGCAACATCAGCCAGGGTCAGAAACAGCTGCTCTGCATCGCCCGCGTCATGCTCTGCCTGCCCCCGATGCTGATTCTGGACGAAGCGACTTCTTCCATCGATACCCGCACCGAAGTCCGGATCCAGGCGGCATTTGCCCAGATGATGAAGGGCCGCACGAGCTTTATCGTTGCGCACCGGCTGTCCACGATCCGTGAAGCTGACGTTATCCTTGTCATGAAGGACGGGCATATCGTCGAGCAGGGAAATCACGATGAACTGCTGGCAAAGGGCGGCTTCTACGCCAAGCTATACAACAGTCAGTTTGAAGGTGTGCAGACCTGATTCCCTGATATCCCCCTGAATAGCCAGAACCCGAAGAGCTGTGTTTCCAGCCCTTCGGGTTTTCTTTTTCCAATTCAAACCAGATTCTTTTCGTTCCCTTATCCTTTGTACGAGACGGACAAAGGACAGCAAAAAAATATTCTGAAAAATTTGCAGGATATGCTTGACATTTCTTCTATCCGTGATATAATAATTATCGTTCCGAGTCAAGCGGCTTGAACAAAAATAGAATATGCGGATATGGCGGAATTGGCAGACGCGTTAGATTCAGGTTCTAATCGG
>CAVEGP010000014.1:0-34173 GCA_963615155.1 Bacteroides uniformis
GTTTATTATAATGAACACTGCATTGTGTTCAACGATCAGCATACCCCGATGAAGATCGAGCGGGCGACCTTCCGCAAGCTGTTGGATTTCGTCGCCCTCTTCCCCCACTACTTCGTTGGCAGCAACGCCGACCTTCCCATTGTCGGCGGCAGCATCCTCAGCCATGATCATTTTCAGGGCGGTCATTACGAATTCGCAATGGCAAAAGCTCCCATCGAAAAGAGCTGGACTTTCCCCGGCTATGAGGACGTAGAAGCAGGCATCGTTCATTGGCCGATGAGCTGCATCCGTCTGACCTGCGCTGACGACGAGCGTCTGGTGGAGCTGGCAGATAAAATTCTGGCTGCATGGCGTGGCTATACCGATGAAAGCTGCTTCATCTTTGCTGAGACCGACGGTGAGCCGCACAATACCATCACCCCCATCGCCCGAATGCGGGATGGCAAATTCCAGCTCGACCTTGTTCTCCGCAACAACATCACTACGCCGGAGCATCCGCTCGGCGTTTATCATCCCCATGCCAAGCTTCATCACATCAAGAAGGAGAACATCGGTCTGATCGAAGTCATGGGTCTGGCTGTCCTTCCCAGCCGCCTGAAGGGTGAGATGGCTGAGCTGGAAACGGCTCTGGTAAACCGCACTCCTGCTGCGGAATATGGCGAAGCCATCCAGAAACACGCAGAATGGGCAACCGAGATCCTTACCAAGTATCCCGATCTCAGTGCTGAAAACGTCCATGCTATCCTGCAGGATGAGATCGGTCTTGTTTTCGCCGAAGTCCTTGTGGATGCTGGTGTGTACAAGCTGGATGAAGCCGGACGAGTTGGATTCGTGCGGTTTCTTGAAACGATTCGTTAAGTAAACTTCTCCCTCTTTGTCATAGACGCAAAAAGGCTCCCGACAGGTTGGTACATCTGTCGGGAGCTTTTTTAGAATCGTAATAAAGTTTATTGTGGCTTATCGTGCAGTGAGCTGTACCCACTGATGACCATACTGGCTGGAGCTGCTGTAGTAGTAGCCCACGCTCATCTGACGTGCCTCGGGATCCAGAATGTTTGCGCGATGACCTTCCGAAGCCATCCAGTCTGCAACGACCTCTTCCGGAGTCGTTTCGCCCCAAGCGGCATTCTCGCCAAGAGCGGTTTCCTCAACGTTGTACTGCTCAAAAACGGTGAAGCAGCTGCTTCCGTCCGGACGTGTATGAGAGTTGACCTCTGCAATCTCCTTCGCACGCTCTTCTGCGGCGGCATTCATGTTGGCACTGCCCATCTCAAGAGCATTCAGACCATACTTTGCACGCTCAACGTTGACGAGACGAAGCACTTCCTCTGCGAACTGGCTGTTGCTGGTGTTATCCGGATATGTAAAAATAACGACCCAATAGTTCTGATAGATGCCACCCTGATAGTGACCGACGCCGATGCTGACAGCGTTCTCGTTCAGCAGGCAGTTACGGAAATAATCCGAATTCATCCATGCGCTGACAGCCTCTTCTGCTGTCTCGCAGCCTGCCCAATAATCCTCGCCCACAGAGATATCATTGACACCGTACTCCGCAAGGATGGTAAACTCGCGCTTGCCATTCGGACGAAGGTAAGAATAATTCTGAGACAGCTCTTCAGCGCGGGCAGTGGCAGCAGCATTCAGCTCAGTACTGCCAACGGACACCGACGGAACGCCCGCCTTGGAACGCTCCATATTGATGAGCTGAACGAAACGCTCCTGCTCAGCCAGCTCCTTGCCAAAGTCTGCCGATGCGGGCATTGCCCAAACTGTTCCGGCACAGAACAGCATAATGCAGAACATTACCGTGAAAAGATTCTTTTCATAACTGATACGCATAAGATACTCCTTTTGTAATTGCGTCAGAAACAAAAAGAAGAGTATTGCAAACGCACCCAAAAGCGCATTTACAATACTCTTTCAAAGTGCAACTGGCTGCCATTTTACAGGCCCTTTAGCTTTGCGTCACAGCCTTTCGACTGCTTTGCCGATTTATGAAATTTTACATACTCTTCTCAACGAATAGGATCCGGAAATTCCAAAGAAAAAAGGCACCGCTGAACGTCAACACGCAAAGCAATGCCATCAACAACCTTAAGAAAACTCTCAAGCGCAACTGGCTACCATTTTACAGGCCCTTTAGCTTTGCGTCACAGCCTTTCGACTGCTTTGCTAATATTCCGTTCTGATTTTCTTTCATCAGAATTTCTTTCTCCGACACTAATATAACATATCGGGCAGGATCTGTCAACTGTTTTTTGCTTAAAAATTCAGATTTTTTGAAACATTTTCGCTTCTTTTGTAAATCCGTGTTTTCCCTGATCCTTCCGGATGGAAACTTATCACGTCAGAACGCTTTTTTCAGGCAAGCGGATCCCATAGCTTCATGGGCAACGGCTCCCGCTCCAGAAGCTTGCGCTGCGCATCGCTCAGCAGGCTCTTACGGACCGTGATCTGATAGACATTCGCCCTGAACCACTTTTCACTGGCGACATAGCAGCCCTCCTGCCCGTTCTGCTTCCCCCAGCTATTCTCGATCTTCCAGCGGTTTGCCACTCCGTTTTCATCCAGATTCACACCGCAGAACATCATGCAGTGGTTCATGGTGCTGTCTCGGGTCAGCAGACGCTCCGCTTTCGTCATATGGAAGGTCATGCCGCCCAGCAGCTCGCCATACTGGAAGCAATCCGGATCCCAATAGCCGTTCTTCCGGTCGCCGTCCGGATGACAATCACAACTGAACATGACGCCCTCGCCTGCCTGAAGCTGGCGGATCGTCAGATCTTCCAGCTCCTCCTGCGAGAGGTTGAGCCAGAACATATTTTCCTCCACCACATCACCCATGAACGGCTGGCAATAGGTGCGGTTCAACTCATGGATGGGCGATGAAACGATAACGGCATAGTCATCAAAATCGTTGCCGACATACGTTTCCATAAAGCTCTTCGGAGTCAGACCACGGTCACAGTGATAGACCTTATTCTTATCGGTATATTCAAAATCAAACGTCTTGGGCGGCTGACCGTACAGCACACGCAGTGCGGTATAGATCTCTGCCAGCATCTCCTCCCGACGGGCAGCAGGGTCTTTCCCCGCCCGCACCAGTCTGCGCAGCTCCAGCGCATCCTCCCGCATTTTGCGGGTCAGGATGGGGAGATACTTTGCGGTTGCGGTGGAAGCTGCCGTCTCCGGCATGACCCAGCTCGGGACAAGACCATATTTCTTTGTCAGGCTGATCGCCATATCCCACTGACCACCATCGGGCAGCGGATGACCCATCAGCTCGAAGGTTTCACGGTCATCCAGCTCCTGATCGGCGAAGTGGATGACATTCTCGAAAAAGAGGTTTGCCTTTTCAAGTTTGTCATAAAACGCGAGGTAGGTCTGCGAGAAGGAAAAGTCCTTCAGATCACACTTCCTGATGACCCGCTGACGCAAGACATTCATTGTCGAAAACATCCAGCAGCGTCCGCTCTGCTGCTGCCAGGTCACTTCTGTGGTCGGCACAAGAACCGAGAAATCCATCCGCAGCTTTGCCGCAGCCGCCGGAACAAACGCCGCATCCTCCAGACTGGTACGGAAGATGGCGTTGGAGATGGTCTGCAGTTCCGGTTTTGCGTCATAGTTCTTCTCAAAACGGGTCAGCATTTCCGGATCAATGGGAGTCACCTTGTTCATGTACGTCACACTTTCATCATTTTAATAAATTTGTCAGCTTTTCCAGTCTGCGGACAGCTTCATCCAGCACCTCGGTGCCACGGGCAAAGTGCATCCGGATGAGGTGGTTGACCGGCTCCCGGAAGAAGCTCGAACCCGGTACCGCCGCCACGCCGATTTCCCAGATCATCCACTCGCAAAACTCGAGATCGGTCCAGCCGGCAAACTGCGGCAGTGCGAGGAAATCCGAGATGTCGATCATGACAAAATAGGTTCCCTGCGGCACATTATGCTTCAGGCCGATGCGGTCAAGCCCGGCAAGGAAATGGTCTCGCTTTTCGGTGTAGAGTGCCTGCACGCTCTCGTAATAGGACTTCGGCATTTCCAGTCCGACAACAGCGGCTTCCTGCAGCGGTGCCGCCGCGCCGACGGTCAAAAAGTCATGCACTTTCCGCGCTGCCTCGATGACTTCCGCCGGACCGATGAGGTAGCCCAGACGCCAGCCGGTGATGGAGTAGGTCTTGGACAGCGAGTTGCAGGTGATGGTATGCTCAAACATGCCGGGCAGCGACGCCATACTGACATGCTCGTTGGGCGCGTAGACGATGTGTTCATACACCTCATCCGTTACCACAAAGGTGTCGTACTGGATGGCAAGCCTGGCGATGGCTTCCAGCTCATCCCGGCAGAAGACCTTGCCACAGGGATTGGACGGGTTGCAGAGGATGAGTGCCTTTGCACCCTCCCGGAAGCCCTTTTCAATCAGGCTCAGGTCGAACTCATACTCGGGTGGAACCAGCGGAATATAAATCGGCTCCGCACCGGACAGGATGGCGTCCGCACCGTAGTTCTCGTAGAACGGTGAGAAGATCATCACCTTGTCGCCCGGGTTGCAGATGGTCATCATGGCGGCCATCATCGCCTCGGTGCCGCCGCAGGTCACACAGATCTCGGTGTCCGGGTTTACCTCGTGACGCAGGGTCGGGCTGGCCTTTTTCGCCAGAGCATCCCGGAAATTCTTTGCGCCGAAAGTCACCGCATACTGGTGGGGACCATTGTAGGCCGCTTTTGCCAGCGCGTCAAGCAGCTCCTTCGGTGGGTCAAAATCCGGGAAGCCCTGCGACAGGTTGATGGAATCATACTGATTGTTGATACGGGTCATCCGCCGAATGACCGAATCCGTGAAGGTTCCCACACGGTCGCTTAGTTTTCTCATAGATACGCTATTCTCTCTTTCTTCACAGCTATTTCGTCACACAGCAGGGCTATCCACCTTGCGTTCGCGGCAGAAACTTGCCCGATATGCCAATGGCTCTCCCTCCGGGAGAGCTGGCAATGCGGAGCATTGACTGAGAGGGTTACTCAAAATACGCTTTCTGCACAGCCAGAAGGACACCCGCGCGGCTGGCGGCGAAGTTCAGACCGCCCTGCAGATAGCAGGTATACGGCTCACGGAGCGGACCATCGCAGGAAAGCTCAATGGTACTGCCCTGCGTGAAGCTTCCGCTTGCCATGATGACTTCATCGGTGTAGCCCGGTTCGGGAGAAGGTTCTGGCGCAGCATAGCTGTCCACCGGACTTGCCGCCTGCACACCGCGGCAGAAACCAATCAAAGCGTCCGCTGTGCCCGCATCGAAACAGGTCACAATGTCGTTGTGGTCATCGCAGTAGCGCGGGATGGGATTTTTTCCCAGCAGCTCCAGCAGACACTGAGCATACATTGCGGTCTTGATCGCCTCACACACCACACCGGGCGCATAGTAAAAGCCCAGATACATATCGCGAGGGGTGTCCAGCGTACAGCCCAGCTCCTTGCCGAGCCCGGGAGCGTTCAGACGATAGGCGCACTGCTCTACGAGATCGTGCCGACCTGCGATGTAACCGCCTGTGGGCGCAATACCGCCGCCGGGGTTCTTGATGAGACTGCCGACCACGAGATCTGCGCCTGCCTGACAGGGTTCTTTCGTCTGGGTGAACTCACCATAGCAGTTATCCACAAAGATGATGATGTCCGGATTTGCGGCACGGGCCGTGTCAGCGATCTTCCGGATTGTGTCCAGATCAAAAGCGTTCCGCTGCAAATAACCACGGCTGCGCTGAATGTGGCAGACTTTTGCGCCCGGTGCTTTCTGGGCGATGAGGTCATAGTCAGGGGTAAAGTCCAATTTCAGCGGAGCTTCGTCATAGAGCACGCCATAATCCATCAGTGTACCCGTACCTTTGCCCTTGCCATCCAGGCCGATCACACCCTCGAGGGTATCATAGGGGCGTCCGGTCGCTGCCAGCAGGGTATCGCCCGTCCGGAGCAGACCGAACAGGGCGACCGCCAGCGTGTGCGTGCCGCTCATGAACTGACTGCGCACCAGAGCATCCTCTGCGCCCATCACCTCGGCAAAGATCTGTTCCAGCTTGGCACGTCCGGTGTCCCACAGACCATATCCGGTCGTGCCAAGCATATCAGTGGAGGACATCTGAGTATCCGCAAAGGCTTTCAGCATCTTGAGCTGGTTGAAATCACGGATCTCCTCCATGTGCTTGAAATAGGGCTGGCACAGCTCCATTGCCTTTTCATCCAGTGCCAGCACCTCGGGTTTGAAATCGAAAAAATGGTTCAACATCGACATATCTGATTTTTTCCTAAATTTTTATCTTTCGTAGCGTGCGTATTCGTCCAGCTTGCAAAAGCCGAGTCCCGTATAAAAATGCTCCCGTTCCGGACCGCAAAGGAACACAGGCTGCTGCCCCTGAGCGGAAAGCTCATTCGCCATCCGGACGATAAGCCGACCACCGATCCCTCTGCCCCGCAAAGCTTCCTTCGTCTCTCCGCAAGCCATATATGCCTGACCGTTCGCGACGGCATATGCCCCGATGGTGCAGACGATGTGTCCTTCCCGTTCCAGCGTCCATACCTCTGCTTTCCCCCGACTACGCTTGGTACACAGCTCTGAATAGAAGTCGTCCCTCCGGGTGGGGCGATTGGGAAAGAGGAATTCCGCCACCGGAAAGGCGGGCGGTTCTTTATCCCATGTCAAACTGTTCCAGAGGGTCTCTTCCACAGCCGGAAGCGGAAGCTGTTGTCCGGGCAGCAGACCGAAAACCGAATACGTTTTCCTGCGCATCCAGCCTGTTGGCGGCGGACATTCAGCCCCATCCAGAACCACTGCGTGACAGCCGCAGAAGCTCAAAAAGCTGGCAAGCTCATCCGGGTTCGCATGACCCGCCATCCACGCCGTGCTTCCGCTCAGCTCAACCGCCAGCGTTGGTCCGGCAAAGAACCATCCGGATTGACTTTTCCCGAACAGCTCCAGCGACAGTGGCATCTTGGCTGCGAAGCAAAGCTTATCACGGCAGGCATTGAGAAACCGCCGTTTCTGGTGTGGATCCGTTACCTGCGCGATCATTTCAGAGCGTTGACAATCTTTTTGTAGTCACATCCGCGCACCTCAAAGTTCGGGTAAAGATCAAAGGATGCACTTGCGGGCGACATCGTAACGATATCACCGGGCTTTGCCGCTGCACGTGCCAGCTCGACGGCGTGCTGCATATTGTCAGCGTGCTGGATCACCAGACCGCTGGCGGCAAAATCCGGATGCTCCCGAACAGCCTTTTCGATGCGAGGACCGGTCGCACCCATCAGGATTAACGTCTTGACGTGCTGCAAAACTTCGGGTGCAAGCGGCTCGTAGGGAATCTTCTTGTCATAGCCGCCTGCGATCAGAATGACCTTCTGGTCGAAGCTGCGCAGACCCGCAATGGTGCGGGTGGGGCTGGATGCGATGGAGTCATTATAATAGGTAACCCCCTCCAGAACACGCACCGGCTCAATGCGATGCTCTACGCCGGTAAAGGTACTGCCGACCTTCTGGATGGCCTCGACCGGCACCTCGCCCCAGACAGCGGCAGCAGCCGCCAGCAGGTTTTCGATGTTGTGCAGACCACGCAGCTTGACATCCTTCTGTGCGAGGAAAGGCGTCACAACACCGTTCTCCGCCATGCAGAGCATCCCATCATCCCTCAGGAACGCACCATTGTCGGTGGTGTGCAGGCGGGTGAACCAGACCTGTTTGCCCTTGCAGTCGGTCTGCATTCCACGGGTAATGTCATTTTCAAAGCCAAGAACCTCACGGCAGGGCGGCTCCTGATGGATGAGAATATTCCGCTTTGCGTCGATGTACTCCTGCATATCCTTGTGGTGATCGAGGTGGTTGGGCGTGACGTTCGTCACGACCGCAATTTTCGGGCTTTTGCGCATACTGATGAGCTGAAAGCTGGACAGCTCGACAACAGCAACATCCTCAGGTGCGACATCCGGCAGCATCGGGAGCAGAGCTGCGCCGATGTTGCCGCCCAGATGTACCTTGCGGCCTGCCGCCTCATAAAATTTAGAGATCAGGGTGGTGGTGGTGGTCTTGCCGTCCGAGCCGGTCACACCGACGATCTCACAGGGGCAGAAGTCGAAGAAAAGCTCGACCTCGCTTGTCACCATCGTTCCGGCGGCAATGGCCTCCTGAAGCGGCTTCTGGAAATACTCGAAGCCGGGGGTGCGCAAAATAATATCCTGACCCTGGAAGCCATCCATATAGTTGTCGCCAAGGCTGAGATTGATGCCGAGGCGGCGGATGGTGTCGGCATAATCGCCGAATTCATCCACGCTCTTCTTTTTATCGCAGAGAGTCACGATCGCACCCAGACCCACAAACTCCTCGATGAGGGTCTTGTGGCTGACGCCTGCGCCGATGAATGCGACCTTTTTGCCCTTGACCAGTTCGGTCAGCTTCTGCTGTTCTTTCTGCATAAAAACAGAACCTCCTCTATAATAAGTAGTATCCGATAGTATTTTCGTCAGGTACATTTTTTCTAAAGGCTCCCCTAACAGGGGAGTTGGCTGCGAAGCAGACTGAGAGGTTTTACAGATGCCGTTCAGAGAAAAATTCAGCTTATCCAACCTCTCCGTCAATGCTGCGCATTGCCACCTCTCCTTGTAGGAGAGGCTCTGGCAATTCAAAACGTCCTCGCTTATTTCTCATTTTACACCTTTTACTCTCAATTGGCAACGGAAAACCCAAAACCATGTCACAAATGCCCATTGAAATCCACAAAATGATAATTGTCTTTTTCGACGCTTTCTGCTACACTTAGAGCATGGATTTTTTGTTCCTGCGCCATTCTCGACCTCACTTTCATCATCCTGAAAGGACTTTATCCTCTTGAAACAGCATTTGAGATTTTTTTCCGCAGCGTTGCTTGTCGCTGTGTTTGCGCTGAGTCTGGTGGGCTGCGGCTCCGGTACCAACAGCTTCACATGGTTCGTGGATACCATTCCTGCCAACCTTGATCCGCAGGTCGCCACCGCCGCCTCGGATGTCATCGCCTGTGAAAATCTATACAGCGGTCTTGTCCGGAAAGACACTTCCGGAGCGTTTGTTCCTGAGCTTTGCGAACGGTGGGAGGTTTCCTCCGACAAGCGCACTTATACATTCTATTTGAAGGCCGGTCTGACCTATACTGCCGCAAAGGGCACGGCTACCCAATACGCGATCACCGCCGATGATTTCGTTTTTGCGTTCCGGCGGATGTTCCGCTCCGAGACGAACTCTCCCTACGCCGTTGAATTTTCCGCCATCGAAAACAGCTCCGCCGTCCTGAATGGTCAGATGCCGGAGACCTCACTGGGCGTATCGGCACACGATGACACAACACTGGTGTTTCATCTGAGTACGCCGGACGAAACCTTTCTCTCCAAGCTGACGCTGCCCGGCGCAATGCCCTGCGATGAAGCTTTTTTTGAAAGCACGCGCGGCACATATGGTCTGACGACTGCTTCCACCCTGTCCAGCGGAAGCTTCTACATCTACAACTGGACGTCCAGCGGTCTGTTTCTGCGTCGTGAAGCATCCGGAAGCCTTATCAACAATCTGCGGCTCGTCCAGAACACCAGCTCCACCGGACAGACTGCGGAGCAGCTCATCAGCAATGAAAAATGCTCTGCCGCACTGGATACGTCCGGCGAAAAGACTTCGCTTCAGAGCATCTCCTATTCCGATACCACATGGAGTCTGCTTTTCAATTGCGATTCCGTCTTTTCCTCAACAGAGCTTCGGCAGGCATTGGCAGGTGTTGCCCGAGATGCTGCTGAAGTGCCTTCGACCGGATTATTCTCGGCTGCGAACGGACTGATCCCTGACGGTCTGACCGTGGATGGCATCAATTACCGAAACGCTGCCGGAGACCCGACGCCCGAAATCTCCGACGCAAAGCAGCTTTATCTGACCGCTCGTCAGGGAATGCAGAATTCCGATTTCAACAAGATCACACTTCTACTCCCCGCCGGAAGCGGTCTGACACAAGCCGCCGAGCAGATCAACGGAGAGTGGCAGAAACAATTCTCGCTCTTCTTCTCCATTGAAGAGGTCGAGCAGGAGGAATTTGACAAGCGTCTTTCCAGCGGGGATTACACCATCGCCCTTGCCCCCATCCGTGCGGAAAGCGGCAGTGTGTACAGCATCCTGAATCAATTCACAGAGCAAGGTGGCGGGCTGACAAATTACGATAATTTGTCCTATTCCACTCAATTGAATGCCAGCACTACCGTGACCGGAACGGCACGTTGTTCTCTGTTGGCTGCCTGCGAACGTCAGATCGTCGGCGATTGCGCAGTCGTTCCGCTCTTTGCTCAGCAGAAACGTCTTCTGATTGCAAACGGCATCAAGAACCTCGTGTTCGACCCCTTCGGCCCTGTGCTGGATTTGACCTTTACCACCAAAGAGTAAGCAACGAAAAAGGACTGCCGTCGGCAGTCCTTTTTTCATTGCTTATTAAACTTTCCGGCGGAGCAGGCTCATCGGCGGAAGTTCCGGGGTCGGGATGGTATACTTTTCCATTGCGTGAGGGGTCGAAGTGACCTCTTCCCCTGCTTCGTTTTTGATCCATTCCGGATTCAGCGGAATGCTGCGACCGTCCGGGCAGAGAACCTCCAGCGTATCGCCAAGGCTCCACTTACCGCGCTGCTGGCAATGGGCAACGCCATTCTCCCAGTTGTCTACTGTGCCGACAAACTCCCACTCACGGATGTAAGTTGCGCTGTCCGTCGCCTGACGCACCTGCTCCCGACCGAAATAGAAGCCGGGTGAATAGTGGCGGTGGCTGGTGCGGGTCAATTCCTCCAGAACCGACTGAGGCAGCTCAAACTCCTCGTTCATCGGGTCGGTCAGATATTGATCCAGTGCCTTGCGGTAAGCTGCCGTAACACTGGCAACATAGTAAAATGTCTTGGCGCGTCCCTCGATCTTCAAGCTGTCCACACCTGCCTTGCAGATCAAATCAAGGAACGGTGCCGTACACATATCGTTTGCGTTCAGGATGTAGCTGCCGTTTTCATTCTCTCCGATCTCATACAGCTGACCCGGGCGGGTCTCCTCGCTGAGATAATACTTCCAACGGCAGGGCTGCGCACACTGACCACGGTTCGCATCACGACCAGCCATGTAATTGGACAGCAGACATCTGCCCGAAACGCTCATGCACATTGCACCATGAACAAACGCCTCGATCTCCAATTCCGGCGGCGTTTTGTCACGGATAACAGCAATGTCCTGCAAGGTCATCTCCCGTGCCAGCACAACACGCTTCGCTCCCATTTTGTAGGCTGCGGTTGCCGCCGCCCAGTTAGTGATACCCGTCTGGGTGGACATATGCACATCAATCTCGGGCGCAAAGGTCTTGCAAGCGTCCAGCACGCCGAGATCCGCCACGATAAACGCATCCACACCTGCGGCAGCGGCATCCTCGATCGCCTGCGGCAGACGGTCAGCCTCTTCATTCGTCGGCAGAGTGTTCATTGTCAGATAGACCTTGCGCCCACGGGCATGGGCATAAATGACCCCCTCTGCCAGTTGCTCCGGCGTAAAGTTGGATGGAGCGGAGCGCATCCCGAACTCAGGCAGACTGCAATAAACAGCGTCCGCACCATAGTTGATGGCATAATGCAGGCGTTCCAGATCGCCTGCCGGGGACAGAAGTTCCGGTATCTGAAGCATGGTTTTCACATTCCTTCTCTCTTAGTTTTGGGACGAAGAACCGCTGTAATTTTTATTGACTGCGGCGGCTTTCTCACAGTTGACCGTATGCTCGGCGTAGGTCTCGGCATAGTAATAATGACCGGACAGATCAGTAACGAAGAAGTAGCAGTCTTCCACCTCCGGGTCGCACTCCGGGTCAAGGGCGGCTTCGATCGCAGCCATCCCCGGGTTTGAGATCGGACCTGCCGGCAGACCAACACAGGTGTAGGTATCATACGCATTGATGATATTTTCCGGGATCTTCTCCCAGCCGCCATAGTAAGGCGCGACCCAGTTCCAGAGATAATTGTTATCCGCATCGCTCTGGATATAGCTGGACGTATTGCTCTGCAACTTCGGGTAAGGCGACCCCTCCGCCAGACGGTTCCGGAATACCTGTGCGACATTCGCGTCCTGATCGTTGCCCGCCTCCTCCTGCACGAAGGATGCCAGCGTGATCAATTCGGACAGGGTCATCCCCTGCTCGTCAAGCTTTTTGTACATTGCGTCGGTGATCTGCTTATCGAAATGCGCATAAAACGTCGCAACATAATTATGAACGGTATCATCCACCAGAAATTCATAGGTATCTGGAAAGAGATAGCCCTCACATTTCATAAAGCGGTCGGGTGCGTCCTTGTCGTCCGGAATATATTTCCAGAATTTGTACTCGCTGAAATCCCCTGTGTTCGCCTCTTTGAGGAACTCTTCAGCGGTACACAGCCCCGCCTCTTCCATCTTCTGCGCCATTGCAATGGCAGTCGTTCCCTCCGGAAAGGTCAGACGCACCGACTCCGCTTTGGCATAGACCGACAAACTGGCAATGATATCCTCATAGGATTCTCCCTCGGTCAGGGTAAACTCGCCGTATTGGAGCTTGACCGCCGCACCATTCTGCCCGACATACCACCGGAACAGCTGCGGGGATCGGATGACCCCCGCCGCCTTCAGCTTCTTCGCGATGGTCGCCACACCGCTTCCCTGTTCGATGGAAACGATGACGGTCTTGCCGCCGTCCTTGCCGCGGATCTCCTGCTTCGCCAGCAGGAACACACACCCTGACGCCAAAATCAGCAGCAGAATGAAGGCAAGCAGAATCTTCCCCGCACCACTTTTTTTTCTGCGGGCGTGGGTCGCTTTTTGCGCCATATGCACCTTCCTTTTTTCAATCCATCATCAGCCGCATGTAGCTCTCGGACACATCAAAAGACTCACCCTCAAAGCGAATGAGACCGTAGTCCTGCCGGCTGCCTTCCCCGAGGAAAAGATTCTGCGTTGCTCCAACCGTGATGACCGCCTTTTCGACGATCACTTCCTTTTCACGGGCAGCTTCCATCAGCTTCTCGGCAGAACGATCATCCTCAGCCATCAGCTCGACGAAATAAAGGGTATCCTCCTGACGGAAATAGACGCCATAGCCCCTCTCGCTGGAAACCAGCGTCGCACCGCGGGAATACAGATCGCCCAGCACCACAGCCATCCGGTCGGGCGTGAACTGCACCGTATCCGGCCAGAATCTCGCCCGCAACTCGCAAAGCTTTTTCGCCGTTACCGTGTCGAATTCCGCCTGACTCCACAGGTTTCGCTCGACCTCACGGGGCAGGCAGCGCAGTGCGAATGCCCGCTGAAAGCCCTTGTCCTCGAGCAGAGTTCCCTGTTCCGCACTGCTGGGGACAGTGACCGTGAAGCCTGCGCCCCGCTGCTTCTGCTGCGCGCAGAGATGGTCCACCAGTCCCGCCAGAAGCAGGCTGCCCTGTCCGCACAGACCATACAGATAGCTGCCCTGTCTGCCCTGTAGCGTGATTGGGACCGCCATCGCAAGTGCCACAATCCGGTCGTTTTCTTCCGCAACATAGACATTCTGCACACCGGCAAAACGCTCGATGGCAGTTTTTGCAAATCCCTCTGTTTCTCCCCGCTCCCGCTTCCAAAGCGAGAGCACCGCCGCCATGTCAGACGGCTGCATCAAACGGTACATCAGATAGGATGCCTCCTTCATCATTTGTTATGCGGCTCCGTCAGTTCAGTGCTTCCGCCGCAAGTGCCTGCACCTCGGATTGGATCTCCTCGATGGTACGCATAGTCTCTCCCTCTGTGCAGTGAACAGTTTTCCAGCCCAGATGCGCCGCGCAGAACTCCGCCGCTTTCCGGCTTCTTGCCAGATATTCGAGATCCTTCTCGTGGACGTCCTTTTTGCTTTCGTCCCCATGGTAGCGTCCGGTCATAAGCTTTTGGCTGACTGCTGGATCGACCTGCAAATAAACGACTCGGTCAGGTGCGGGCAGCCCCAGCAGGTGAAACTCGTAATCAAAAAGCCAGTTCAAAAAGCTCTCCCATTGCTCTGGCGGAAGCTTGGAGCACTGATGGACGGCATTCGAGGTGGTATAGCGGTCGGCGATCACAATGCCGCCATCGTTGTAAAAGCTACCCCAGTCCTTTTTATAGCTGGCATAGCGGTCAACCGCATAAAAGCTCGATGCAGCGTAAGCATTCACATCATCGGGCTTGTCACCAAACTGTCCCGCCAGATACATCCTGACAAGCGCGCTGGAATCGCTGGCGTAATCAGGGAATGTGATCTCCCGCACCTGCCTGCCCTGCGCAGTCAGATTTGCAGCCAAAAGCTTCGCCTGCGTCGCCTTTCCGCTTCCATCCAGACCTTCCAGAACGATCAGGATTCCCTTTTTTTTACGCATGGTCGGTCTGTTCCCCTTTCAGCGCGGCATATTTTGCGCAGACTTCCGCCATCTTTCCGCAGCACATCTTTCCCTCCGGACAAGGACCGGACACACATGCCGGACCAGCCGTACGGAAAATATGAGGTGCGACCGGATAGACCAGCGCAAACATTTTCTCAGCCAGCTCCCGAATCTCCCACTGGGCACGGTTGCAGCACCGCAGGTGGAAGAAATTCTGTAAGCTACGCGCGTTCATCGTGACGACCATCTTTGTTTCACATGCGTTCGGCAGGACGAAACGCGCGTCTTCATTTGCCTGCTTGGAAGCCTTGGCGCGTGCCTGTTTTTCGGGCATCCCCTCCGCCATCAGCCGTGCGGTATGCCCGTCCTCCAGCTTTTGGGCGAGGTCGAGATACCGTTTTGCGTCCTCGTTCATGCTCTCGAGGAAAGCCTCCTTCGCCTCAGGGATCGCTTCGATCTCGGGCGGAATCACATAACGGAAATCGTCCAGCCGGACATACCGCTGACTCTGAACGCTGAACGACGCAATGCGATGCCGTGTGATCTGTGCCAACAGGGTACGGCTGACGCCCTCGATGCCAAAGGTGAAGCTTGCGTGCTCAATGGGGCTTGCATGACCGAGGTCGCTCAGCATATTCAGGAAGCGAGCCGTCTTTTCGTCATCCAGCCCGTCCAGCAGGTCGGTGATATGAGCGTCAGAATAGCAGAGCTTTGCCGCTGCCGCCACCACCTTTTCCGGCTCAGGAGTATACGCTATCAATCGAACGGTCATCATGTTTGGTTATTCCTCCGTCGTTATTTTCGTCAGCGGCGCAAAGTTTGCCATCGTCTTTTTCACGCCGACCTTTTCAAAATTGATCTCCACGATCTGGTCGCCTGCGGCAGCTTTGACTTTAATGACCTTGCCACGACCAAAGACCTTGTGCTCCACGATATCACCCGGCTCATAACGTTTGCTTTGGTCTGCTGCCGGACGTGCAGCCGAAGCAGTCTGCACGCTGCCGAAATCGACCTTTTTCGCCGGGGCTTTTGGGGCAGTCGGACGGGCATAACCGCTTCCGAAGCTGCTGTGCTGAGGTGTGGAGCTATCCGAAGTCGGACCGCTTCGGGCATAGCCCGCGCCAAAGCCGCCGCTCCGTTCTCCGGCGTTGTATTCTCGGCTCAGGTACCCGCCACGACTGCCGTAACCCGAACCGTATCCGCCATAGCTGCTGCCATAACCGGATGCCGAGCGTCCCCAGCCGGACGCACCCGAATAGCCGGATGCGCCACCCGGAACGGTATCGCCGGAGCCATAGCCCCAGCCGCCCAGCCGGGAACGCTGTTCCAAGGTCGGGCTGCGCGTCTCTTCGAGGTATTCTGGCTCGATTTCCCGCAGGAAACGGCTCGGCTCATTCCGCTGCGTTCGTCCATACAGCATTCGGGTAACGCTGTTGGAGATGTACAGTTCCTTCTTAGCGCGGGTAATACCGACATACGCCAGTCGCCGCTCTTCCTCGAGATCCGCCTCCGAATACTTGCTCATCTCACTCGGGAAAACGCCCTCTTCCATGCCAATGAGGAATACATAGGGAAATTCCAAGCCCTTCGCCGAATGGATGGTCATCAACACCACCTGATCGGCACTTTCGTTGTAACTGTCGATGTCGCTGATGAGGGCAATGTCCTCGAGATATCCTTCCAGACTGGCGTCTTCGCCGTGTTGGTCGCAGTAATTTTTGACATTATTGACAAGCTGACCGAGGTTCTGCAAACGATCCGCCGCATCCTCATGCCCCTTCGCAACGTCCGCTTCGAGCATCGCCTTATAGCCGGTGATCTCGATCACATCCGACGCAAATTCATCGAGGGTTCGTGTCTCCAGCGACTGCTGCAAATTTTGATAGATCTGCCAGAACTTGAGCAGCGACATCACGGCGCGGGAAAGCTTAGCGTATTGGTCGGCACGGCTGATGATCTCCAGCATCCCAACCCCTTCCTGAGCGGCAAGGTCAGCGATTACGTCGATCGTTGTCGCGCCAATTTTTCGCGCAGGTTCGTTGATGATTCGGCGCAAACGAACATCATCCCGAGGATTTGCCACGATGGACATATAGGAATGGATGTCCTTGACCTCTTTTCGGTCGTTGAAACGCTGTCCGCCCACGATCTTGTGCGGGATGCCCGCTCGGGTGAAATAGCTTTCAATGGGAGCGGACTGCGCATTCATCCGGTAAAGCACCGCATGGTCGGACAGATGTCCGCCCTCCCGCAAATGCTGACCGATGATGTCCGCAATATGGCTCGCTTCATCCTGCTCACTTTCGGCAGTATAGACCTGCACCTTATCGCCTTCCCCGTTTTTCGTCCAGAGGGTCTTGCCCTTCCGCTCGGTATTATGCTGGATGACGCAGTTTGCCGCATTCAAAATATTCGACGTAGAGCGGTAGTTTTGTTCCAGACGAATGGTCTTTGTTCCCGAATAGATCCGCTCGAAATTGAGGATATTCTCGATGGTCGCACCACGGAAACGGTAGATGCTCTGGTCGTCATCGCCGACAACGCAGATGTTCTTTTCCGGTCCTGTCAGAAGGCTGACAAGGCGGAACTGCGCTACACTGGTGTCCTGATACTCATCCACCAGCAAATAGCGGTATTTTGTCTGATAGAATTCCTGTACATCCGGATGCTCCGCGAGAAGCTGCACCGTCTGATAAATGAGGTCGTCGAAGTCAAACGCGCCCGCGTCACGGAGCTTTTTCTCATAAGCCGCATAGATCTTTGCCGCAAGCGCGCCTTTGGTATCCTTTGCCGGAGTTTGCAACGCCTCCTTCGGACTGACGAGCTGATCTTTCCAGCGACTCATCTGGTTGATGGCACTTTTGACAGGGAAGAATTTATCGTCGATGCTCAGCTCCTTATAGACACTTTTCATGACTCGCTGCGCATCATCAGTGTCGTAGATCGTGAAGCTTTTCGGGTAGCCGATCTCCTCCGCCCAGCGGCGCAGGATACGGACACACGCCGAGTGGAAGGTGGAGGCAAACACCTCGTCTCCCTCTTCATCTCCCAGCATATTCCGCAGACGTTCCTTCAGCTCCCCCGCCGCCTTGTTGGTAAAGGTGATTGCCATCACGTTCCAGCTTCGCACCGCATTCTGCCGGAGCATTCCATCCAGCCATGCAGGGGCAGCAGTTCCGGTCATGACAGCTGTCCGCAGAGCGTTCACATCATCCTCTGTCACTTCCCGGGGTGTCCACTTTGAGCCGTGCGCCGAACCGAACCGGATCAGATTCGCAATACGGTTCACCAGAACGGTGGTCTTTCCGCTGCCTGCGCCCGCAAGGATCAGGAGCGGGCCGTTGGTGGTGAACACCGCTTCCCGCTGCATGTCATTCAGCCGCCCGAACTGCTTTTCAATATAGGTATCGCGCAGAGCGCAAAATTCCTGTTGGAGATTTGTTGCCATTGTTTCACCTGTCGTCCTATTCTGTCTCAATTCTCATTAAGGTATAGTATATCACATTTCCCAAGCATTGCACAGACTTCTACCACAAAAAAACCGCCCACTCGCGGCGGGATGCCAGCAGAATGGGCGGAAAAATTTAATTTTTAAGAAAGACTTAACCGAAGATGTTGATGAGGATACCAGCAGCAACAGCCGAGCCGATAACACCAGCGACGTTCGGACCCATTGCGTGCATCAGCAGGAAGTTCTGCGGATTCTCGCTCTGACCAACCTTCTGGGAAACACGAGCAGCCATCGGGACAGCGGAAACACCGGCCGAACCGATCAGCGGGTTGACCTGACCGCCCGTGACAGCGTACATGACCTTGCCACAGACAATACCGGCAGCCGTACCGAAGGAGAACGCGATCAGACCCAGCACGATGATGAACAGGGTGCGGAAATTCAGGAAGGTGTTTGCGGATGTGGTGCAGCCGACCGACAGAGCCAGGAAGATGGTGATGATGTTCATCAGCTCATTGCCTGCGGTCTTCTGGATACGATCCACGACACCGGATTCCTTCATCAGATTGCCGAGCATCAGCATACCGACCAGAACGGCGGCATCGGGAACGATCAGGGAAACGATGATGGTGACCATGATGGGGAAGACGATCTTCTCCGTCTTGGAAACCGTGCGCAGCTGCTTCATAACGACCGTGCGCTCTTTCTTGGAGGTCAGAGCCTTCATGATCGGCGGCTGGATGACCGGAACCAGAGCCATGTAGCTATACGCAGCGACTGCAATACTACCCAGCAGCTCCGGAGCGAGTCGGGAGGTAACGAAGATCGCGGTAGGACCATCCGCGCCGCCGATGATGGCGATCGCGGCAGACTGCTTCTGGGTAAAATCGACCAGACCGCTGGTTGCCAGCAGGCGCGCGCCCATATAAGTACCGAAGATACCAAACTGAGCCGCAGCACCCAGCAGCAGGCTCTTGGGGTTGGAGATCAGCGGTGCGAAGTCGGTCATGGTGCCGATGCCGAGGAAGATCAGCGGCGGGTAGATGCCCAGCTTGACGCCCATGTAGAGCATGTCCGCCAGACCGCCGTTGTTCAGAATCTCGATCCACATCGGGTGCTCAAGACCGTCACCGACGAAATACTGCATATGGATGATGCCGCTGCCCGGCAGGTTTGCCAGGATCATGCCGAATGCCATCGGCAGAAGGATCAGAGGCTCAAACTCCTTGACGATCGCGAGGTAGAGCAGGAAGCAGCCGACGCAGATCATAATTGCATACAGCCAGCCGCCCGGCTCACCGAGCTGTGCGAAGCCGGAACTGGTAAAAATACCGACCAGAGTATCGATAAACTGTGACATGTTGTTCCTCCCGTGTTAAAAAGGTGCAGTGGTGTCGCTGACGCCAGCCTTGCCCCAGCTGTTGTTGCCACGGCGCACAGCCTTGAGGACATACTTACCGTTGCCCATTGCGGTGATCGCAGCCATGATCGCAGCCACGACATCCCCCGGGATGCCAGCCTCGACCTGCGGCGCAGGAGCGGCAGCAGCGGGCTTTACGGGTGCAGCAGGCTTTGCGTCGTTCTTTGGCACAGCCTTGGCATCAGCCTTCTTGCCGTTCATGGCGTCGAAGATCTTGCCCTCCAGCGTGATGATCGCCATCAGCAGTACGAGGATCATAAACACCAGAACCATACCGGAAAGGGTGACGATCACATCATAACCTAAATTCATGGTCTTCCTCCTATTTACTTTATTTTTTGCCTCCGGACGACCCGAACAGCAAAAAGCGATTTGAAAGTATTATACATTATTTTCCGGCACGATTCAACAAGTATGAACAAAAATCATGCTGAGTCATTAAAGAAAAATTAAGCCGTCTTTCTCTTATCGGCGACCGATACGGGGCGTTGCGTCCGTAAATCCGGTTTCCAGTTTGTCGCCGATCCCAAGGCTCATGGCAGTGCCCAGCGCAACACAATTGACCGGATCGGGCGAGACCGTCACATTAACCTTCAGCTCCTGACTCAGATACTCAGTCAGACCGTGGAGCTGCGCACCGCCGCCCGTCAGGACGACGCCGTTTCGATAGATATCGCCTGCCAGCTCGGGAGGCGTCTTTTCCAGAACCTGATGCGCCGCCGTGCCGATCTGCTCGCTCAGCATCATGACCGGCTCATACAGATCGCTGGTGGAGACATTGACACGGACCGGCAGACCCGTCAGCAGACTGCGCCCCTTGATCTCCATCGTCTCGTTGAAATCCGCTTTCTGCGGGCAGCAAGCGACATTCTTTTTCAGTTCCTCGGCGGTGCGCTGACCGATCGCGATGCTGAACTTGTTCCGGACATGCTTCAGAATTTCATCGTCATAGTGGTTGCCTGCAACACGGACGCTGGTCGCCTTGACCTTGCCGCCCAGCGACAGAACTGCGATATCGGTCGTGCCGCCGCCGATGTCGATGATCATCCGACCATCCGGAACGGTGATGTCAATGCCAGAGCCCAGCGCAGCCGCGATCGGCTCGTCGATCAGATAGACCTGGCGCGCGCCTGCCGCCACGACTGCCTCCACCACGGCATCGCTCTCAATGCCTGTGATGGCCGCCGGAACGCAAACCGCCACACGGGGCTTTATCATGTGAGAGCTGTACACCTGATTGACGAAGCGGCAGATCAGCTCACGGGTCATCGTGTGATCACTGATGACGCCATCCTTCAGCGGAAAAATAGCTGAAATATAATTTGGTGTGCGACCAACCATCGCCAGTGCCTTGTCGCCCACCTCCAAAACAGAATTCTTGCGGGTATCCACCGCCACAACGCTGGGCTGATTCAGGACAACGCCCTGTCCTTCCTGCGCGATGATGATCGTAGTCGTGCCCAAATCAATGCCGATATCATTCTGTGCCATAATCTTCCAATCCTTTCTCTCTGACCCTGTTCCTATTTAAAATACCCTTTAGCAGTTTTCTGCACGGGCAAGGAGAATCCATCATTACAATTTGATAGTATAACATAAATCCGACACGCTGACAAGCAAGCGCATCGCGCTATTTTGCGTTTTCTCCCCACCGTAATTTTTACCAAAAGCTATCTTGTATTTTACCAACCTGCGCGTTATAATAGGTATCTGCCCATGTGCCGTGACGCACAAAGGGCTTTTTGTTCGTTCATGTGTAAGAAGTTTCAAAGGAGGCGGAATTTTCATGGTGCGATCCACGCAAGCTGGAGATCTGACCAGCGGACCGATGCTGAAAAAGATCATCTTGTTTTCACTACCCTTGGCGGCGTCCAGTATTTTGCAGCTGTTGTTCAACGCGGCCGACGTTGTGGTCGTCGGTCAGTTCGCAGGCAGCACCGCACTGGCAGCAGTCGGCTCAAACGGCGCATTGATCAATCTGCTCGTCAACCTGTTTGTCGGTCTGTCGCTGGGCGCAAACGTCGTTTCCGCGCGCTGTTTTGGTGCAAGGGATGCGCAGGGCGTTCAGAACACCGTCCAGACCTCGGTCACCTTGGGCATCGTCAGCGGTATTCTGTTGGCGTTCGTCGGTTTTTTTGCGGCACGCGGTCTGCTGGAGCTGATGTCCTGCCCTGAGGATGTCATTGATCTGTCCACCCTTTACCTTAAAATATATTTTATCGGGATGCCGATGACGATGCTCTACAACTTCAGCTCTGCCCTTCTGCGTTCGGTCGGTGATACCCGACGCCCGCTCTACTGTCTGGCTCTGGCTGGCGTCATCAACGTGGTGCTCAACCTCGTTTTTGTCATTGGCTTTCACCTCAGCGTCGCAGGCGTTGCGTTGGCAACTATCATCAGTCAGACGGTCTCCGCCTGTCTTGTCACTTGGATCCTGACCCGTGAAAAGGGTGCGCTTCATCTCAATCTGCGGCATCTGGGTTTCCATAAGGGTGCGCTGATCCAGATTCTGCGCATTGGTCTCCCCGCCGGATTACAGAGCACAGTGTTCAGCCTGTCGAATGTCGTGATCCAATCCGCCATCAACTCGTTCGGCTCCACCATCGTCGCCGGAAATTCGGCGGCGTCCAACATCGAGGGCTTTGTCTACACCGCAATGAACTCCTTCGCACAGGCTGCCGTGACCTTTACCAGCCAGAACATGGGCGCGCGGCGGTATGACAATCTCGACCGCGTAATGCGCAACTGCCTGCTCTGCGCCGTCGTGACGGGTCTGGTGCTGGGCGGTGGCGCATCCCTGCTGGGCGCGCAACTGCTTCACTTTTACTCTTCCGATGAAACGGTCATCGCCGCAGGGCTGGCTCGCCTGCATGTCATTGCCGCCACCTATCTGTTCTGCGGCATTATGGATGTGCTTGCAAGCTGTCTGCGCGGTCGGGGCTACTCGGTTCTCCCGATGATCGTCAGTCTGGTGGGCAGTTGCCTGCTGCGGCTGGTCTGGATCGCGACTGTGTTCCAGTTGTTCCGTTCCACAACGACTCTTTATATCAGCTATCCCCTCAGTTGGATTCTGACGGCTCTTGTCCACCTCATCTGCCTGCTGGTCGTCCGGCAGAAGCTGAAAGAATCTCAGCCTACCGCTCAGGCTGCATAACCAGAAAACTTTTTGAATAATACGCAAAAACCTCCCCACGCAGCTTTTGAACTGCGCCGGGAGGTTTTTCTTCAAGATTTGTTTTATCGAATCACTTTTTTACCGTAGTTTTCTTTTTGCGGACAGGACTCTTTTTGACCGTGGTCTTTTTTGCTGCAATCCTTGCGGCAGCCGGAGCCTTTGCAGATTCTTCAACCGGAGCAGCCTTCTCCTCGGCGGCAGGAGCTTCTGCCGCTGCTGCTACCGTCTCGATCTTTTCCTCCGTCTTCGGCACTTCGGCGACCGGAGTCTCCACGACAGGCTCAACAGCGTCAGCACTTTCTTCCTTCACGGCACGCTTTGCGCGATCCTTGACCTCGGAGATCGTCCAGAGCTGATCGTCACCGGCAGTCTCCTGCCAGATCTGGATCACTGCGCCATCCGCAACGCCCATGCCGACGGTGTCAATGCACTTGCCGCCCGCCCAAGAGGAGCTGAGTCGGACTTTGCCTTCCGGAGTCGGCTGGAGCGTCCACATCTGAGACGTACCGCTCACGTCCTCCCACAGATGCAGCCATGTGCCGTTGGCTGTGCCGGTCATCATCAGGTCGATGAGCTTACCGTTGGCACGGTTGCGGATCCGGTAAACGCCGTCCCCCTCACGGATGAATGCCCACTCCTGCTCAGGCTTGTGCTCATATTTACCCAGACGAATATCGCCGCTGTCCTTCGTCTCAACCGCCTGAATGACGCTGCCGGTTCTGGCTGCAATGGTATAAAAACGATCCGCTCGGATCATAGTCTGTGTAACAGATTTCATTCGTACTTTCCCTCCAACTCTGGTCGATTTCATAAACGCCCTTACTTTATCTTGTTAAATTATACCACTTGACGTAATTTTCCGCAAGAGAATCGACATTCCTTTAGCATTTTAGCTAAAATGTTTGTTTTGACAACCTGTTTTTGCGCTCAATCCCCAAAAAGTATGGCATGGCTCTGCGGCTTTCATGATGAATTTATTTCCTTCTTTATCCGTATTTTTCTGTTGAAAATGCACTCGACATTTCGACAAGACCGCGTTATAATGGATTTGATTCCGATATTACCGCTCTTTTCCCGAAAAAGAGCGGCTTTTCTATGCCCATTATCTCAGACACATCGAAAGCGAGGTTTTACCCATGAGCACCGACGACCGCAGCACCCAGCAATTCCGAAAGATGACCGAAACGCCGATCCCGAAGCTGATTTTAAGTCTTGCCGCACCGACCATTTTAAGTATGCTCATCACCAGCATCTACAATCTGGCGGATACGTTCTTCGTCGGTCAGATCTCCACCAGCGCATCCGGTGCGGTGGGCGTAGTTTCCAGTCTGATGGCGATCATTCAGGCTCTCGGCTTTATGCTGGGACACGGCGCAGGCAGTATCATCAGCCGCAGTCTGGGCGGGAAGAATGCCAAGGCAGCAACCCGCTTCGCGTCTACCAGCTTCTTCACCGCGCTGCTGTTGGGCTGCATCCTGATGCTCTGCGGTCTCGTGACCCTGCCCGGTTTCATGATGCTTCTGGGCAGCACGGAAACGATCCTGCCCCATGCCTGTGCCTATGCGCGCCCAATCCTGATTGCCGCACCGCTGATGATGTCCAGCCTCGTCATGAACAACATCCTTCGTTATGAGGGAAAAGCCAGCTTTGCGATGATTGGTCTTGTCACAGGCGGTATCCTGAACATGGTGCTCGACCCGCTCTTTATCTTCGGTCTTGGTCTGGGAACGGCAGGCGCAGGCATCGCCACAGCGTTGAGTCAGGCTGTCAGCTTTTGTATCCTGCTCTCGATGTTCCTGCGTGGCAGGACGGTCAGTCAGTTCCAGATCACCGCCGTCACCCGAAGCCCTGCGGAATTCGGCACGATCCTGTTCACCGGACTTCCCAGCTTTGGTCGGCAGGGTCTGAACAGCATCGGCGGAATGCTGCTGAACATTGCCGCCCGCAGCTATGGTGACGCGGCCGTCGCAGGGATGAGCATCGTTTCCCGCATCTTCATGTTTGTCATCTCGGTCGCCATCGGCACCGGTCAGGGCTTCCAGCCTGTTGCCGGTTTCAATTATGGCGCAAAGAAATACCGTCGGGTGCAACAGGCCTGCGTCTTTACCATGCTGACGAGCCTTTGCTTCCTGACTGTCATCGTCTCCATCTGCTGGATGAACGGCGATCCCCTCATCCGCCTGTTCCGTGACGACCCCGAGGTAACTGCCATCGCACTGCCTGCGTTTCATTATCAGTGCCTTGCCATTTTCTTACAGCCTGTCATCGTCGCAGCCAACATGCTGTTCCAAAGCATCGGCAAATCCGGTCGCGCGACCTTCCTTGCCTGCTGCCGTCAGGGTGTCTTTTTTATTCCGCTCATCCTCACCCTGCCTCGGTTCTTCGGTCTGACTGGCATCGAGATCTGCCAACCCATTGCCGATGTGCTGACCTTCATCGTGTCCGTTCCCTTCCTCTTCCCCTTCCTGCACAAGCTTGTCCGGATGGACGATGAAGAACGTGCCTGAGAGAAGACAGCCGCACTTTAACTTTTATCGGACAAGCATTCCGACAGCAAGACCCGTCCTCTCGGCACCATCCGTGGAGGAGCGGGTCTTATTGTCATGAAATTGTAACCAAAATCAACCTTTTTTCTGCAATGGAATTCCCTGCTCATTCGTATTATAAGAAACTGGAACAACAAAAAATCTGTCAATGACTTGTGAGGTATCGCATATGAGAAAACCCCTTCTTCGCGCAGGCTGCATCCTGCTGGTCGCAGGCGTGCTGTCCTCCTGCTCTCTCCTTCCCGCAGCGTCTCCGCTTCCGGAACAAAAAACGCAGGAGCAGCCGCTCTACAATGCCGACGTCCTGAACGACGGCAAACTCCGTCAGCTCTATTTGTCTGATTCCTCGACTGTCCTCTGTGGCTCGACCGTTCTGTACGAAGGGCGGACGACCGATAGCATTTCACTCGTAGAGGATCTTCTGAC
This sequence comes from Bacteroides uniformis, assembly GCA_963615155.1. Taxonomy (GTDB): domain Bacteria; phylum Bacillota; class Clostridia; order Oscillospirales; family Ruminococcaceae; genus Faecalibacterium. The sequence goes on from CAVEGP010000014.1 coordinate 25,435, forward strand.
CGGAGAGGTCAACTATTACATGGTCGCCTGGTCGGACAACACGACCCCGAACGGTCGTCTTGCCGCCCTCTATGACAAAAATGGGAATGTTGTTCTGAACATCGATCGGGATTATTACGCCGAAACGGTCGGCAACCTATTGGTCTTATCCAACGAAAGCGACATTTTGTACAATAACAAATCCGCCGATCCATACACTTGCCGCGTCTTCGATCTCTCCACCGGCGAGGAGCTGCCCAAACCGGAAAATGCTGTCAGCTGCATCGTTTCCGGAGATATCCTGGTTTTCCGCTGCTACGAACGCCCTGCAGAACTGTCCGACGGCGAAGATGACGATGATTTCTACTATCACTATAGCACAGTTTTATGCGATAAGGCGGGAAACACTCTCAAAACTTTCGAGCATACTCAAGCCATCAGTAAGCTCCGCACACTCTCTCCGGAATGGGTCGAGCTTTGGTCCTACAGCAACAATGCCGCGGACGATTCGCTCGGCAGCTCCTTCCTTTACAATACGCTCACCGGAGAAACCCTGACTCATTTCGGGCAGGCGTTCGGCAACGGCATCATCAGCCGGACGACCGAAGAGGGTCGCACCCAACTTGTTGATATCGCCAGCACTGAGCAGCCCGAAGTCCTTTGCGAATTCGATTCTAATATCAGCTATTACGCGCCCGGTGTGGCGATCCTTTCCGCAAAGAACCACGATGATTACCGCTACGAGTTCCACGATTTGACGACCGGTGAGGTTAAACCCGTATACAACACGGATACCAGTGACAATACACTGGCATTCTACGCCACCGACGGCACACTTCGGGTCTACAACCTTACCACAGGCGCATTGCTGACCGACCTTACCGTTGACCCCGTCGAGAACATGTCCTCGGTATCCGTTTCTGCTCAGGGTGAGGATTATGTCGCCCTTCGCTTCAACCAGAACGGTTCGTTCGATTATCCCCTTGTTCAGGAATACAACGCTGAGGGGCTTGTCTGTCAGATGGATGCAACGACCCTTGATGACAAATATGATTCCATTGAGACACTGCTGTTTGCCAATGGACAGCCTTATTTTCAGGCATCTCGCCAGAGCGTGAACGGCATCCTTCTGTACGATGTGTTGGACGCTCACGGCAATGTCATTCTCTCCAATCTGCATACCTGCTACAGTTACTATACCTCCAGCCTGAATGCTCTGCCTGAGGGCGTGTTTGTGGCACAGAAGGGCTTCTATTACGGCTGGATGGACTTGAGCGGTCAGTGGGTCTATTGCCAGAGCATTTTCTCCGCAGCCACTGACGAGGATGATATCAACTATTACTACTGATTTTTGAGAGGTACATCATATGAAAAAGGTCAAAATTTCCCGCCGCTCTTTCCTGCTTGGACTGGGCGCAGTCTCTTCTGCCGCTCTGCTTTCCGCCTGCGGAACATCTGCCGGATCTTCCAGTGCTGCTTCCTCTGAGCCTGCCGCATCCAGCGCAGTCAGCTCTGAAACCCCGGTCGAGCCGATCCTCAGCATCAGCGAGTTCCCCCGCACCGATGGAAGCACCGCCTGCATCCCGCTCATTGCGCAGATCATGGCCGACACCACCGGACTCTCTCTCGACGAGGCGCAGGGCAGCGTTTCCACCAACAAAACCTCGTGGGCATGGAGAAACCTTGGACTGTACAGCGACGAGAACGACGGCGTAAGACTTATCATTGCCTATGAAGCATCCGATTCGGTCAAAGAAGAGCTGAAAACCGACGGCGCACCGTTGGAGCAGAAAGCCATTGGTCGGGATGCTCTGGTCTTTATCGTCAACGACTCAAATCCGGTCAAAAGCCTGACGCAACAGCAGCTCAAAGACATCTATGCCGGAAAGATCACCAACTGGAAAGATGTCGGCGGCGAGGATCTCGAGATTGTTCCCTTCCAGCGGGGCGAAAACTCGGGCAGTCAGACTCTTTTCCAGAAGCTTCTTATTCAGGATGGCGAGCTGATGGACGCTCCCACCGAGCTTGCCCCCACTGAAATGGGAGGTCTTGTGGACAGCATCGCATCCTATAACAACTCCGCCAATGCCATTGGTTTTTCGGTCTACTACTACATCGACCAGATGTACAGCCGCCCCGGTCTGCGTCTGCTGGCGGTTGACGATGTGACCCCTTCCAACGACACGATCGCCGACCAGAGCTATCCCCTCTGCAACGACTTTTATGCCGCCATCCGGCAGGATTCCGCCGACGGAAGTCCGGAACGGAAGGTCTATGATTGGCTCTCCACAGATGCCGGTTATGCCTGCATCGAGAAGGCAGGATATGTGGCGGTAAAAAACACCTGACCGCCCCTGACAGGGGAGTGATCTGTGAAGCAAACTGAACGGTTTTACAGATTCCGCTTTATTCTCATTTTTCATGGTAAATTTTCGGTTAAGAAATTGACTTACAGAGCCTTCTTTGCTAAAATAGAGTCATAAAAGTTGACAATTTTTGAAGATTTTGTCTTAGAAGAGAGGTTCTGTCATGTCAAATTTCTCCCGTGTCGAAAGTCATCACCGCACCGCTTTGCGCAACAAGATTATCGAAGCCTCCACCCTGCTTGAAATTCTGCTGTCCGGGCTCGTCCTGATCGGTCTACTGCTCAGCATCGTTCCCCTTGTCCAATGGATGCCCGGTCTTTTGCTGGACGGCAATGATGTTGAGATCCGTGCCTTTCTGGAACGGTCACTGGACATTGTAATCGGCATCGAGTTCATTAAGATGCTGGCAAAGCACAGTCCCGGAAGCAGTCTTGAAGTTCTTCTCTACGCCATTGCCCGTCATCTGGTCGTCGGTCATGATTCCGCCATCGAAAATCTGCTCAGCGTCGGTGCAATTGCCCTGATCTTCCTTGTTCGCAAGTTCTTCTTTGTGCCCGCGTTCGGTGCGCACCTACCCGATGGACACCCTGCCCCTGACCTTTCTCCGGATCAGAGCGGAATCCCCGCCGAGGAGTTCCGCAGTCGGTTGCATAAGCGCATCCACGCCGAGGATCTCCTTGAGACTGAGGATGACGATATTGATTATGCGGCCGAAACTGAAGAAGACTCCTCCATATGAATATCTAAAAAATGGAAAGCATCCAATGATTGGATGCTTTCCATTTTTTATTTCCATCCTCTTGCGGTAGGATCGAGCATTTCCGCAGCGGAATATATCAGCGCGTTGCAGATCGCGGCGGCAACATTACTGCCGCCTTTGCGTCCCATGGCAACAATAGCGGGCACATCATGCGCTTCGCAGACGGCGAAGAGACGTTCCTTGCTCTCAACAACATTCACAAAACCGACCGGAACGCCAATGACAAGAGCCGGACGCAGCCCCGCTTCGATCTCATCCGCGATCGTCAGCAGAGCTGTCGGTGCATTGCCGACCGCCAGAACCGCCTCCGGATGCTCGGCGGCTGCCTTGTGCATCGAAGCCACCGCTCGAGTCGTGCCCGTTTCCCGGGCAATGGCAGCTACTTCAGGGTCAGCCATATAGCAAGCAGCCGTTCCTCCCAGCTTGGCAAGCCCTAGTTTTGTAATGCCGGACAGAGCCATGTTCGTATCCGTCACAATGAGCGTTCCCGCACGCAGTGCCGCAACCCCTTTTTCCACTGCGTCCGTCGTAAAACGGAGATTTTTTGCGTAGTCAAAATCCGCCGTTGTGTGGATGACCCGTTTCACGACAGGAGCCGTTTCCGGCGACGGAGTCAGCCCCATCTCAGCCAACTCTGCTGTAATGATCGAAAGGCTTGTCCGCTCGATATCAGCGGGCAGATGATGCTGTGGCGTCATGCGTTTTTCTCCCCCTTCCGCATTCCCATTGCCTGATAAATGGCATCCATGTCCAGTGCGTGGCGAACGCCATTGGCTAACAGGTCAAATTGTTGTTGACGGTATGTCTCCATCGGGATCAGATCTGCTCCTGACGGATCAATGCCCTTGCGCCGGCACAAAAAAGCAGCCAGTGTTTCCGTCAGCTCTCCCGTATCAAACAAACCATGCAGGTATGTTCCGAACACATTTCCGTTCACGCATCCCTCCGGCTGACCATCAGACAGCGTGCAGAATGCTTCACCCTGCACCTCGGTTTTTCCGGTGTGGATCTCGTAGCCCGTCAATTTTGCGCCTGCAAACGGCACAGCCTGCACGGTGGCGGTCTGCTGTGTCCGCCGTTTCTGCGCAGAAAATACGGTTCGTGTCGGGAGAAGCCCCAGTCCCCGCAAAGACTGTACCCGTCCGCTTTCCGAGCCGTTCGGGTCATCCAACTGTTCTCCCAGCATTTGATATCCGCCGCAGACACCCAAAACCGGTGTTTCCTTTGCGGCAAGCTTCAGGATCGCCGTTTCCAGACCGGATTGTCTCAGCCAGAGCAGATCATCGATTGTGTTCTTTGTCCCGGGCAAAACCAGCAGATCCGGCGTTCCCAATTGACGTGGATTCTGTACATAATGCGCTCCCAGAAGCGGATGCTGTTCCAGCGGGATGAAATCGGTAAAATTCGAGATATGCGGCAGGCGGATGATCGCGATATCCAGCGGCTTCACCGCATCCTGTGTTGTCAACCGCTCGGAAAGTGAGTCCTCATCTTCAATGTCAACCTTCAGATATGGTACGACCCCCAGCACGGGCAGATGTGTTTTTTCTTCCAGCATTGACAGACCCGGACGAAGGATCTCAACATCTCCACGGAACTTATTGATGACAAGACCCTTGATGCGGGCACGCTCTTCCTGCTCTAACAGCTCTACGGTGCCGTAAAGCTGCGCGAACACGCCGCCCCGGTCGATATCTCCCGCCAGCAAAACCGGGGCGTTCACCAATCTGGCAAGCCCCATATTGACGATATCATCCGATTTCAGGTTGATCTCCGCCGGACTTCCTGCCCCCTCAATGACGATGATATCCACCTCTTCCGCAAGGCTGTCATACGCTGCGAGGATATCCGGAATGAGCGTTTTTTTCATCTTGAAATAAGCGGAAGCAGGCATCTGTCCCCGCACCTCGCCATTGACGATGACCTGACTTCCCACATCGCTGCTGGGCTTGAGCAGGATCGGATTCATCCGGACGTCCGGCTCGATGCCTGCCGCCTGCGCCTGCACGACCTGCGCGCGCCCCATCTCAAGACCGTCACGGGTAACAAAGCTATTCAATGCCATATTCTGGCTTTTGAAGGGGGCGACCCGATAGCCGTCCTGCGCAAAGATGCGGCAGAGCGCAGCGCACAGCAGGCTTTTGCCCGCGCCGCTCATCGTCCCCTGTACCATAATGCAGGCTGCTTTTTTCATCTCAGCACCTCCGAAAGTGTCTTGAGCAGTTGCTGATTTTCCGCCTCAGTGCGCACTGCGGTACGATACCAGCTGGCATCCAACCCGATATAATTTGCGCAGCTTCGCAAAACAACGCCCTTTTCCCGAAGCGTATCTCCCAGTGTCTCCGACGCCTGAAGCAGCAGATAATTTGCCTTACCTTCCAGCACCCGTAGACCAAACGCACGCAAGCCCTCCGTCAGGACCGGTCTTTGCTGTTCGATCAATTCCCGCACCTGCGAGACGTATTCCGTCTCATCCAGTGCGGCGATGCCTGCCGCCTGCGCAAGGCTGGACACCGCCCACGGCTGACCACAACTTTGCATCTGAGCAAGCAGTGCTCCATCCGAGCTCAGACAGTAGCCCAGCCGAACGCCTGCCATGCCGTAAAGCTTGGTGAAGGCTTTCAGGATCACCAGATTTTTCGCGTCGAGAAGTGCTTTTGCGGAGTACTCCTCGCTGTTTTGCAAAAAATCGAGAAAGCATTCATCCACGACCAGAATCGCCCCGCACGTCTGACAACGGTTCAGGATCTCCCGCACCCTCGAAAGCTCTGTCAGTTGTCCTGTAGGGTTATTGGGCTGGCAGAGAAACACCATATCCACCGTCTCATCGATCTCATCCAGAAACGTCTCTGTCAGCACGAAGTCTTTCGCTTCCTGTAGAATGTGTCGTTTTATCTCGCAGTTCACGGTTTCCAGCGCGGCAGCGTATTCGGCGAAGGTCGGTGCGGGAAGCAATGCCTTTTTTGGCTTTGCGGCAAGAACCAGACGGAAGATCAGATCGGCTGCACCGTTTCCGCAGAGAATTTGTTCCGCTTGGACCTGTTCTTCCTTTGCCAGCCTCGCCCGCAGCTCCCGACAAAGCGGATCGGGGTAACGATCTGCCGTGGACAGTGCCACTGTGATAGCTTTTGCCACCCCGGCGGGCAGTCCCAGCGGGCTGACATTCGCCGAAAAATCCAACGCATCCCGTCCAAATCGTTCTCGGTAGCCCGCCCAATCTCCACCATGTACCAATGTTTTCATAGAAGCCCTCTTAAAATCGATCCGACCGACAGCGCAAGCAGGCTCTCCGCATACATCATTCGATCGGCGCGGAGGATATCCTCCGGCTCAATGGGGCGAAGCGGATCGCCGATCGTCGGTTTATCGTAATATTCTCCGAAATAATAGGCAGGTCCAGCCAACTGAACGCCCAGCGCGCCCGCACAGGCACTTTCTGTCTGCGCACTGTTGGGGCTGGCATGGTTCCGACGATCACGCCGCCAGATCTTCCATGCTCCCGATGGGCTGTTTCCTGTCAGAGCTGCCGCCGCGACCCAGAGCAGCCCTGCCAGCCGGCTCGGGATATAATTCGCGATATCATCCAGTTTTGCCGGAACACGCCCGAAATAGAAATATTTCTCATTTTTATAGCCCAGCATACTGTCCATCGTGTTGATGGTTTTGTAGGTCAGTGCCAGCGGCGCACCGCCCAGCAGCATATACAACAGCGGCGCGATCACACCATCGCTGGCATTTTCCGCCACTGTCTCGACCGCCGCCCTGGTCACACCCTCGGCGGTGAGGTTCTGGGTGTCACGTCCAACAATGCGGCTGACCGCCTTGCGTGCTGCAGGCAGGTCGCCTTTTTTCAGCTCCTGATAGACATGTTTGCTTTCCTGTGCCAGACCCTTTGCCGCCAGTGCCTGTCCGCACCAGAACATTTCCACCGCCAGCCCCAGCCACGGCGAAATACGCGCTGCACCCAGACAGACCAGACTGGTGAACAGAAATGTCCCGACTGGAAGGGCAAACGCCACCACTGCTCCGCCCATCAGCTCCCCCTGCGGAGTCTTGGGCAGATGGGTGCGGAGACGCTTTTCCAGCGTAGAGATGGCTTTTCCCATGATAACGACTGGGTGGGGCAACCACGCCGGATCGCCGAAGATCGTGTCAAGGACGAACCCTCCCAAGACCGCCCAGCCGGTCAGCATCCGCTCTCCTTGGTGTACTGCACTGTCCTGACGACGTAAAGCACACGCTTTTCAACCCAGTCTCGGGCGTCCAGAAGATAGCCGCCCGCATTCGGACCGCACCACTCGTAATAATTCTTATGCGGTACAACATATCGTTCCATGGCAGCCATCTGCGTTCCGCCGTGGGCGAGGATGACAAGCCTCTTTTCTCCGGCGGCAATGGCGTTATCGACCAACTCGGAGAACGCTTTACAAATGCGCTCCGAGAAGTCCTGCTTCCGCTCTCCGTCCGGACAGGAGCTTTCGCAGTTTGCCTCGACCCATGCGAGATATTCCGGATCATGCTCCATCTCGACGAAGTTCCGCCCCTCAAAGCTCCCGAAGCACATCTCCTTCAGCCCATCGACAGGGATGAGCTTTGCGTTCGGGAAGAGAATCCTTGCGGTCTGGCTCGTCCGCTGAAGCGGCGTGACATAGACCACCTCCGGATCAAAATCCGCCCTGCGAAGCTGTGCCATCCCCTCAGGCGACAGCGGGATATCCCGCTGTCCCTGATAGCGTTTCTGTGCGTTGTATTCCGTCTGACCGTGGCGCAGTAAATAAATCAGCATGATGGAAGTTCTCCTTTCAAAATCGTGGGGATACCGCAGAACATCTGTACCACACAGTCCGCGCGGGCTGCAAGCATGCAAGCCAGCCTCCCTGCCGCCTCCCGTGCCGCACGCTGCTCTGCGTCAACAGGGACGACTCCTCCGCCGACCTCGGTCGCAAGGACGATATCATATCCCGCCAGCTCCTCGGCCAGCTGCTCCAGATCCCGCGACTGTGCGGCAAGCTCCTGCACATCAAAAATCCGTGTACCGTCAAGCTTCTGCGCAAATGTCCGCTTGCCGCTGTACAACGGTCCTGTGATAAAGGTCATAACAGCCCTCCCCATTGGCAGGCGATCAATGCCGCCAGCATCCAAAGCTCTGTTCTTTGCAGGAACCAGCCCGCCAGGTCTCCCGTGATACCGCCGAACTGCATTTCCGCCACCTTATGATACCGCAAAAGACTCAGGAACGCCAGCCCTGCCAGCCCGAGACCGCCCAGCGCAAGCATCCCGACGCTGACCACAGCGGCCTGCACCATCAGCCCCCTGCGCACGGTCTGACGGTCTGCAGTCGTTGCAAAGGTATGCGCCAAGCCGGTATTTTTTGCCAGCGGAAACGCCGCCACTGCGTAGCCGGAGAGAATGCGTTCCAGAACAAGTGCCAGCGTCCAGAGCGCACCGACCCGCGGCGTGAACTCCACGCAGGCAGAAAGCCCGAAATACGCCACGAAATAACTGCACAGCCGGATGACTGCAAACGCCCCGCAATGCGGATCTTTCAGAATTTCCAATTTCTTTTCTCGGTCTCCGTAGCTGGACAGCGCATCGCAGGTATCCGCATAGCCGTCCAGATGGATGCCGCCTGTG
>CAVEGP010000015.1:0-10820 GCA_963615155.1 Bacteroides uniformis
TTATCTCACTAAATTGAGTTCCCTCACAGCCGGGTGCTTATTGACCGCTTACGATTTTTCTCCCATCCCGGAGTAGCAGTTCCACGCAGCCAGTGTCCATATTAAACTTGCAGGCTCTTTCATCGTACTTCATAAATCATACCCTCCAAATCTTGTTATCGGCTTACGGTCTATGACAAGGCATCGGAATTTTGCGCCGTCCACGGGAACCCTCATTGTTGTACCCAAAGAAAACAAAAAATCCGAACCCTTCTCCAATCGGAAATAGGTTCGGATTTTTCTTGTTTGGTGGGCGCGGGTGGATTCGAACCACCGAAGCTGAAAAGCAGCAGATTTACAGTCTGTCCCCATTGGCCACTCGGGAACACGCCCAGATTCAATTTTGTTGTCATCCGTAAACCGGACGACTTGTTTATTTTAGCATGGCGTCTTTCGTTTGTCAACATTTTTTTAAATTTTCCGACCATCTTTTTTATTTTTTATATTTTTGAGCGTTCAGACGAACTATTTATTCCACCACCTACAGCAAGACCGCCCGACGGTCTGTCGGGCGGTCTCTGTGCGGGCTCAGTAATTCATCTGTTTCAGGATCATCGTGATCTGTGCGTTGTTATAGCCATTCTTGAGTAGTTCGGTTCGGATCGCGCTGTCGCTCCGTCCCATGCTTCGCAGTCGCGCCGCTTCATAAGGGATGACGGTTCCCATCGATGCGCTCTTGCCAAGCGTCAAATTGCCTCCGGTCAGTTTGCCGTCCGTGGATGTGCTCTTGGCGTCTGTTGTTTTTGTCTTTGTCCCACTCCCGCGGCTTGTCTGGACCGCACTCTGTGCCGCCTTTTGCTGTTTCAATGCCCATTCCCCTTTGGCGATGTTCAGCTTCTCAGTCGTCACATTATTGTCGAACTGTTGCTGTTTCAGGCTGTCCTGATACTGACGTTCCGCCTGTTCGTTCTTGTACTGCTGCTGGGTCAGACTCTCCTGACGCTGCTGTTCCTGCAATTGTTGGCTCCATGCCGTATCTGCTCGTTCGGCTTCATAAGCACGATTGCCGGAATAGATGTTATAGCCCGTATTCAGCAGACTGCTTGCCATCGAGCCAAGACCTGCCGTTCCCGTAAACATCATCTGAACAAAATCTCCCAGCAGCCCCAGAGCCGTCATCGCATTGTTGAATTTCTGCTGCTTCTGCGCCGCCGCATTCTGTTCCTGCGCCGAATAGTATCCATGCAGATCGTCCAGCCGGCTCAGATAATCCTGATACTGTCCTTGATCCTGAGCGTAGATCGTGTTGTACTCACTGCCCTTCTGTTCCAACTGGGTGTAATAATCCGTCAGCTTATCCTTGTAAAGCTGCTGAGCGTTTTTCTCCTGTACGCCAAGTTGGTCAAGCTGGGTCACAAGTGCGTCTCCCTCGCTGTTATAGGTATCCAGTGCCAATTGATACAGGGTCGGAATGGCTGCGTTCAGACCGTTCATCTGCTGCTGATACGCCTGCTGTGCCGCACTGACCGCATAGCTCGAGCCATACCCGCCCGTCAGAGCCGCTGCCTGCGCTGCCGCGTCTGCGCTGGCGTTGGCGGCATTCTGAGCGTACATCTGCGCATACTGCTGGTACAGCGGGTCAAGCGTGTACTGATAGCGGAAGTTCTCCCTGTTGTTCAGTTGGCCGAGCAGCGTGTTCATCTGATCCTGATAGCGGCTCTGATAGTCTGCCGGACGGTTTTCCTGCCATTGCTTTAAAGCCGTTTCTGCCTCCTGCACCTTCTGGGAGGGCTGATACTGCGTCTCCTTCAGGGCGTTCTCAACGTCCTGACGACTGTTCAGTCCGGCGGTGCTGTACGAAGCCTTCTCCGCCTCCGGAACAAGCTGTTCTTCTTTCTTCTTCTGGTTTGACATAATTCACCTCTCATTTTATTGCAGATCTCGAAGCTGACTTTGCAGCTCATCAGACAGATTTTCGATATCCAGATTGGACAGGATGTATTGCAATTGTTCCTGCATCTGGTACAGATAATTTCTCAGAACGCGAGCGTCCTCCGGATTCATCTCTTCGCTGAGCTTGGGCAATCCGATCTTTCCCAGTCCGCTGATGCTTGCCATTGGCCTGTTCCTTTCATCCCACGATATTTCCCTTTGCCGACGCCATCGTTCTTGCGATGCTCCGCAGAGTGATCTGTCCCGTTCCCCGCAAACGAAGCCGCAGGGTGTCGCACCGTCTCGGCACAAAGGGCAGGTCTATGCGCTGCCGCTTTCCGCCGGTAGTCAGCGTTGCGAGCTTCTCCCAGCTCCCCCCATCGCAGCTCACCAAGACCTCGAGCTTACTTTGCGCTTCCGCATCCAGCCGAAGGGTCAGACGAGACAGATATTCTTCATCCGCCTCGTTCTGACCGATCTCTCCTGTCACCATTTCAAACGTCAGGTCGTTCTCCACACCGTCCATATTCTCCCAGTCAGGTTCTCGGCTGGGATCAGCCGCCCAGAGACTTTTCCCATCCCAAAGATAAAGCTGCCCTCCCGCCGAGCACATTTCCTGTGAGCAGACATTCTCTTCCTGCCAGAGACCACGCTCGGTATCATAGACCAGAAGCCGTTTTTCATCACCGCGCTCCAAGTGCAGATAGTAATTTCCATCCAGCACACCGCCTGCGACCTTCTGCGCATTCGCCAGCCTGCTGGAATCCAGCGCGTTGGAGATCTTGGTCGGCAGGCTGCCGTCCCATGCCATCACGCCGTCGGTCGAGAGATAGTACAGCGTCTCGTTCCGGACACAGAGACTTTTTCCCGCATTTTTCGCTACCCCACGGCAATGCAGGGAGCTAAGCTGAAAATCCGACGGACGCGAACCATACAGCTTGTGAAGCGTGTTTTCCTTGAAGAACAACGCCGCCCCCATACAGGTCGCCGCCCCTGTAAACGCGCCGTCACTACCGACCGTCACTGCGTAGCTGTCCGCCGCAATCCCTCGATACGAGAACCAGTTGGTTGGGTCACCCAGTTTTGAGCCATAAATAATGTTTTCCGCACTCGAGCACCCCCAGACCCGATTGTCGCACTCGGTCAGATAATCAAGGTCAGGGATACGGCGTTCCAACCGGACGTTCTCCTTCATTTGGTAGAGCTTGGTATTGTTTCCGTTCAGGCTGATCCAGCGTGCGGTCGTTCCCTCGTGGACGAGCCTGCCGTAAAACCGCTTTCCGTCGGGCGTTGCCTTGACTCTGAGCCAGTTTTCATGCACCTCATAGACGATCCTCTCACCGTCCAGCTCGTCCCATTGGTCGGCTTGTTCCGCCACCGTTCCGCTCAAAGTAATGGTGTCCCACTCTCGGAAGTTCGTTCCGATGCCTGTCGCCGAGATACGGCAATAGTCCAGTGTGATCGTCGTCCAGTTGCCTGACACGGCACTGTACATCTCCAGCACACTGTCGCTCCGCCATGGATCCGCGGAATCTGCCACCTTCAGAAAAAGCTGTCCGTCCTCGGGGTCTTCGGGTTCTGTCTGCCCGAAGCGGGTGATCTCATACGTCCTGCCCGAAGCATCGCAGGGTTCAAGCTCCACTGTGCCCGTACCGTTTTCCCAGACTGCGCCCAATGCCGAAACACGGTGTTCTGCGGTATCATAAGCCAGCTTGTCCGGAAAGATCAGGATTTTGGTTCCGATACCCACCATCGTCTTTTTGCTGTCTGCGACGGCATTTTCCAGCACCTTCGTCTCTTCCCCATCGGGTGTGTAGCGCAGGTCCTTTCCGCTGACGATCAGCAATCCGTTCAGGTGATACATCCCGTTGACCTTTGCCATCTCTCCCAGTCTCCGGCGAGGTTTGCGGGTACTCAGTGCCGGAAAATTCCGTGCCGAAAAATTGATGCCTGCGCTGTACTCCGCTTCGGTGCAGCCGTATGTCTCATTCAGCCCACCGAACACCCGCAGCAAATTGCGGCTGTTTTGCAGACGGCTGCGGTTTGCCAACATCATGATCTCTCCCCCCTACCAGTTCCATTGTGTTTTCGCCTTTGGTGGATACTCCCGCCGAAGCCATGCCGCCAGCTCTGCCAGAATGCTGTTATACTGCGCCTGTTCTCCGGCATAACGGTCTGTCTCACCAAGAGCCGCGTCGTTTCGTGCGCAGAGATAATGCGGGTAAAGCGCATCGAATGGTTCCGGCGTCAGCAGCACGATCTCATCCCGCAATCCTCTGTCCCAGCTCCGGTCTGCCCCAACCTCGTCGTATTTCGTAGTATCGCTACGTTCAAAATAGCGGTTTCTCAGTATTCCATCCACCTCCCGCAGCCATTGCTGACGCATTTCGCGCGGGACTCGGCTTCCCGGTCGGAGCTGTTCCACCCGTTCCAGAGCTTCTCCTGCTGTCATCCAGCTCACCTTCCTTTTCAAAAATTCCCGGCAGGGCAGCTCCCCGCCGGGCAAACCTCTCATTTTTTGTTTTTACAGCATGCTGCTCTCCGCTGCCGCAATGCGGGCAGCGGTGTGCTCATCCTGCTGCTGACTGTGTTCCAGTACTTCCGCTACCTCGGGCGGGACTTCCACCTCCACACCTCGGCGGATCTTGTAGTTCACGCCGTTGACGCTGACGAACAGATCCCCCTGATAGCGGCTGTTGTCCTTGAACAGCCGGATGTGCACATTCTTCTTTTCCTCGTTCATTCTGCTTCCTTTCTGCCCGTTACCGCTGGGCTATCTCTTTTTCCTCTATCCGGCTCCCCTGATAGGGGAGCTGTCTGCGCCCCAGCGCAGACTGAGAGGTCCTTTTCCAACCCGAGAGGGCGATCAGTTCGCTGCCGCACTCTCGGAGTAGCTGGACACACTTTCGATGCGTACCATATATTGCTCCACCAGACGCTCTGCCGCACGCATTCCCTTCCAGCCCACGGATGCGCGCTGGTTCAGCGGATCGTCGCCATAGCCAAGCTGCTTGACGATGTGTTCCAGACCGCCGCCTTCCAGCTCGGTCACGGCATAGGCATGTGCACCCAGCACCAGCGTGCCGAACACCGCCAGATTGCCGCCGCTGGCAGCGACCGGACAGCCACTGTCCTTCCAGATTTTCGCCTCGCTCGTCTCGATGAAGCGGATGTTGCCCAGCTTGCCGATCTCTCCTCGGAACATCGCCTCCGGCGCAGCATACTTATGGACTTCGATCCACTCCTTGGAGGTCTTGAGGTCATAGGCTGCATACGGGTGGATGATGGCGATGTAACTGTCGCCGATCGGATCGGCATTCATTGCGCCAAGCTGTGCCGCCGCCTGAAAGAACAACTTCGGGGTCAGGGTACAGGTCTTATCCATCGAGCGGCGGCTGGTAACTGCGGTTTCCGTGCCGTCTGCCGCAATCTTGGGTGCGTAGATGACATTCGTACCGCCCGCCAGCACATCACGGGTGATGGTGTCCAGCGTACGCCCTGCCTGACTTGCCAGCACACGGGTCGCCTGCACCACATTGTTGTCGATTGCAGTCATCTGGAGCACATCTGTCAGCGGAGTCCATCCGCCGTACTGATGCAGGTCGCTGGTGATCGTGCTGACAACAAGGGACTGACCATTGGGCGTCACGCCTTCCGTCAACGGAGTTTTTGCCTTGGGCAGGCTGTCATACTTGCGGAATTCGATGGTCTTGCCGCCATTCTGGGGCATCGGATAGTAATCCGCAAACTGATCGTGTACCAGACGCGGCTCCGCCTGATCGATGAGACGCTTCTCGTAGAAGGTCTTCATCTCATCGCTCATGGTGCTGGTAGTGTTCTTTAAGTCGCTGCTTGCGTCTGCGAACATTTGGAGATTCAGTCTCATTTCGATCTTTTTCATGTTTTTGTCCTTTCTCTGTTGTGTTTTCTTCAAGCTTTCCTTGCGAGAGTTTCAGAATCGGATGGTCGCGCCGTGCATCGCCCGACGTTCCAACGCTTCGCGCTGGGCACGAGTCATGTGTTCGACGTCGGCACGGGTGACGGCTGTGCCGCCCTGACGTGTTCCATTTTCTGCCGGACGCATAGCTCTCTGCTGGATCCGTTCCACCACGCCCTGTTCCACAGTCTGCGCCGTTTTGCGGAGGGTATCATCGTAATGTGTCAGCCGATATGCGTCCTGCATCCGCATTCCAGGCATCCGCATCAGACGGCACATCTCAGGGTTCTGCAATTCCTGCCGGAGAGAGAAGCTCGGGTCCTCCTGACGGATAGCGTGCTCCTCCGCCGCCCACTGCCGATGCAGATTTTCCACCACATTCCGTCCGATCGGCGGAATTCTCGGTGGCAAAGATCGGGGTTGTTCCAGCTCTTGGGATGCTTCCGGCAGCTTTTCCGTCCGCTCCGGCGCAGAGGGCTTTTGTATCGGCAGAGCTTCGACCGTTCTGTCCGGCTTCATCGTTCCGGACGCGATCGCCTGCCGCTCCTGCGCCGGACTGAGCGTGGGTACTGAGGCGGCTTCCGCCCCCTCTCCTCCATCGCTTCCGGCAAAGAGCTGCAGATCCATCATGCACTGCTCACCCCGTCGGCTGGTATCCGCAAACCGCAGATATTCGGGGTAGCGTTCCGTCAGCAGCGCAAAGCCTGCTTTTGCGAATTCAAACGCATCCTCTGCCGTTCGGGAAACAGGCGGCATTGCCGTCACTGCCAGACGCGGACCATCCGGGTCATCCCAAGCATCACTTTTCACTCCCGCTTCTCCCGCCAGAAGATAGATAAGTGTCTGCATCAGGGTGCTTGCCCCTGCACAGACAATATCCTGTCCGGCGGGCGCATAGCCTGCGTGTCCGGCTGCCTCCAACCGACAGGTCAGTCCATCCGGCCCATCCATCTCGGCATATGTCACTTTGATCATTCTCTAACTCCTTCCTCAACCTCTCAGTCTCACTTCAATCGACTGTCAAAGCCTCTCCTATCAGGAGAGGTGGCAATGCGAAGCATTGACAGAGAGGTTTACTTCATCCCTATCGCTGCGGCTCGGGTCGGCAGTGATTCCGCCGCGCCGCTGATGGGAACGTTCTGCTTCTGCATCTGCTGGGTCAATTGCGTCATCTGTGCCTGCATCTGCGCCATCTGCTGTACCAGTGTTCCGTTCTGTCTCACCCGCTGGCGGACCTTTTCGATGCCCTCAAAATCCATCATCTCCAATGCCGCCAATGCCGCGTCTGCCTTGGCCGGGTCAAAAAATCCAAGCTGATAGCACTCCTTCGCCGTTTCGTTCTGAGACAAACGGCTGAAGGTAGACTTCTTTTCCGCACTCACTACGATGTCAAACACAGGCTCACGGCTTCCCAGCTCCACACCGCCGACGCTTGCTGTCGGCTGAGACCGTAGTGCCGCACCTGAAAAGGGCAGAAATTCGTTTTCTCCGGTCTTTCCGACGATCCGGAACACTCGTTCTTCGTCGTAGAATTGCCGCATCAGATCGATGACAAGGTAGCACTCCTTCGCAAACGCCCTGTACGCGCTTTTCAGCATATCACGGCTCAGCTTCGAGCCTGCCTCCTGCAGCGCGGCGATCGCCGAAGCCGCCGTCACACCGCCCGCCGTTCCGCCCTGCGTCATATCACGGTTTCCGCTGATCTCCTTCAGCTCCTCGATCCGGCTGTTGCGGTAGCTCAGGCTGTTCCCCTGCAAACCGCTTGTTTGCATCGGACGAAAGCTGTCGTCATTCAAGCGACCGGAAACATGTACGACATCCCGTGAAAAATCCGTCAGTTCTTCTTCATTGACGCCTGCCGTATCGCTCAGAACATACCGCTGCTTTGACGACAGCAGAACATTTTCATCCATTGCATGATTCATCCGGTCGATGGCAGTCTGACATTCCTTCATCACATCGATATAGCCGAATCCCGCCGGGCTGTCCTCTTCCACGAAAAGCGGATCGAAAACGAAGGGATACTTTCCGTGGTCGTAGAAGCCTCTGTCTGCCAGCATCGGGTCGTTCTCGCTGGCGTAGAGAACAACGCCGTTGCAGAATTTGCAATAGTGTAGGATGCTCCGTCCATTCGGCAAACGCTTTTTATAGTACCAGTCCACGACCACGCTCTTGGTGCTGGTGTCCAGCCCGCCGTCGTGGAGATACCTTGGTACATCCAGTGCGCTGGTGCTGTGCCCTTCCAGCTGCGGCCAACGGGATTCCAACTGCTTGGTGTCCTCCAGACTCAGGGAGAAGAAATTGGGTGAGGACTGGATATCATCCACGCCCGCTTCCCAGTAGAGCATTAGGAGATTCATCGGGCGGATCGCGATCTCTCCCACACCGCCCCGCTGCTCCGGATCCCAGAACACGCCCTTGACGCCCGTACCCTGCTTGAGCTTCCGCCACCAGGTATCGCTGTACACCTGCTCATAGTCAGACTGTTCCAGCACCACTGGAAGGATACTGGAGAGCGTCCGTGCTGTTTCCTCGTCGTCCGCCGCTCGGGGCAGGACATTCGGAGCGGGGTAGTTGTCCATTGCGTCGGCATGTTTATTGGCAATGGAGTTGAACAGCCATCCGCTCGAGCCTTGCGGCTTGCCTGCCATCATGGGATTTTTGTAGTTCTTCCAATGTCCCATCCGGAACCACAGCTCGTTGTCCACCAATCGCTCGTCTAAAGCAGCCTTGCCCGACTTGTACCGCTGCAAAATCTGTGCCGCCCGCGCCACTTCTTCCGGTCCGATGGGTAATTTTTCGTCTTCCATTTATTTCACCTCATTTTTGTTGCTCGCTCTTATCCAACCTCTCCGTCATCCCTCCGGGATGCCACCTCTCCTTGTAGGAGAGGCTTTTGGGCAGTCCGTAAAGCTTTCTCTTTTTGCCAATGGCTCCCCTGCCAGGGGAGCTGTCCGCGAAGCAGACTGAGAGGTTAAACCCGATAAAACCTTGCCTTCCGGTGCAGCTCCAGCGGGTCATCCCGCACCGGAGCAACCACTGACCGTGCCGGTGGCGAAAGCGGATGCTCCATCAGAACATAGCGGCACTCATCATAAATGTGATCCTCCTGTCGGGTGTCGATGTCCTCCACATTGCTCTCGTCGTACACAAGGTTCGGGATGGTCCGGATAAAATGCTTGCAGGTGTCGAACACCTGAAACATCGGTCTGCCCTCAGCGTCAAATGCCAGCCGATAGTGGAACTGCATCTTTCCGGCCAATCGGGTATGGTCGCCGGGCGACCAGTGCAGGAAGTTCGGCGCACGCTCCATCATCGCCGCAATGCTCTCTCCGTGGCTCTCGTCGAAGATGGCAGGGTCTGCGATGCCCTGAATGGCTCTTCCCCGCAGAAGCGGGTCGTTCTGTTCCGCCTCACGGATCCGCCGTGCCTGCTCCACCGGATCGATTTTCAATCCCTCATTCGGGCGTCCAGTGCAGCCGTACAGCTCCTTGATCCGGTAGAGCCGTCCTTCCTCATCCGCCGCATACCATCCCACCGAAAACGGCTTCGAGTATCCGAAATCAAATCCCCGATAGATCTTCCAATGCTTCGGGATGGTAAATGGCGCAATGACATGGGTCCATCGCTGATCCTGATAATGGTTCGGATCGTTCCGCCACTCGGTGAACACCTGCCCCGAAAAGCTGTCCCAGCTTCCGTAAAGCAACGCCTGCTTTTCCGCTTCCGGCATTGCCGCCAGACTTGCGAGATAGTCGGGGTCGTTTTCCAGCAGAGCCGCATTGTCAAATACAGTTGACGGGATGAACACTCTCGCCCGCCGGAACATCCTGGTCGAGCCGTCCGGCATCCGCACCGGATACTCTTCCACGATGGGAGTCCCCGGCGGAGCAGGCGTAATGAACCGTGCCTTGACCCAGCCGTGTCCGACGCCGCCGGGATTGGTCGTTGCCCGCAGATACACCCGTGTGCCCGATCCGGTGGGACGATTCCGGCTCATCATATAGCTGTACTCCTCCCACTCAAAGTGAGTCAGCTCGTCGAATCCGATGAAATCAAACGCCTTGCCCTGATAGTTCGTCCGATCCTGAACGTGCTGCATCGAGCCGAAATAGATTTTCGCCCCACTCGGGAACAGCCAGACATGACTGCTGGCGTTGTATTGTGCCTCCGGGAAGGCTCTGCGGTAGTACCGCTGGCTCTTGTCCACAAGGTCGCTCAGCTGCGGGAAGGTCTTGCGAAGGATGAGTGCCCTGTAATGCGGAATGTGTACCTGCCGCAGTGCCTCAATGATCAGCGCGTCGCTTTTGCCGCCGCCTGCCGCACCACCGTACAAAGCTTCCGGCTCCGACCGACGCATGAATTCCATCTGTCTGGGCTGCGGCCTCCAGACTACAGGCACTCGATCTTTCATTTCCTCGCTCATCCTTCCTCCACCGGAGGCAGCAGCACCACGCCGCTGGCGTTCTCTTCTGTTTCCATTCCCTGTTCGTTCAGACTCTTGGTCACAGCCGCCAGATCCTTGAGCACCGCTGTCGCCTCCTTCAATCCCTTCATCGTTCCGGCATCCGCCCCCTCCTTTCGGGCGGCTTTTTGCCGGACATTCAGCTCCTTGATCTCCTGCGCAAGCATCGTGCTCAAGGTGTCTGTCGCCCTGTGCAGACTTTCCAGACTTTTCGTCTGCGCTGGCTTTTTCTGCTCCATTCCGCGTCATCACATCCTTTCGTTTTGGGCTTGACAAAAAGATACCACGTTTTTTCGGCTTCCGGCAGTGTGTCTTTTTACTGGCCCATAGGGTATATTTTGCACAGTTTTATCCCAATCGTAATGCAATCAACAAATAAAAATCCCCTGTCCGCGTTTCTTTTTCGCAGACAGAGGATTTTTCGCTTATTTTTTGTGGGAGAGCATCCAACGAACGCTCCAAACTTTTTTACAGCACTTCCACCCGATCAAACAGCTCTTTTGCCGC
>CAVEGP010000015.1:10830-33605 GCA_963615155.1 Bacteroides uniformis
GATTCCTTGCTGCCGAATGCCACACGCACACCGTTCGCCATCTGTGCGGACAGGGCGGCAGCCTGCGCCTTCAATGTCTCGGCGTTCACTGCGCAGATCGCTTTCCGTTCAGCAGCCAGCATTTCGTCGGTAATGCCGCTGAAATACATCCGGTCGGTGTCTTTCGCTTCGGCGTATGGCTTACGCGGGGTATCCATTTCCGAGACTGTGCCCACGATAAATTCATTCAGGTCGTTCTCGGTGTACTCCCGTTCTGCCAGCTCTGCCGGACCTTTTGCAAAGATATCGTAGCTTTCCGCCAGATGCGGATCACGGTAGGTATAAAGGGCTTCCGTCTCGCTCCGCAGCACCATGCCCGTGCCATATGCACCCCCGATCTCGCGGATGTTGTGCCACAGGTACTCGTAGCTCATCACTCGGGCAAGCACCAGCCGCTCTGCCTGACGCTTTACCGGCCAGACCAGCAGATTGTAATTGACGCCGCCGTCAATGACGAACGCCTCATTTACGGCGGCGGGCAACTCCTCGGTGTAAGGCTTCGGTTCACCACGGTTTTCCGCCGCAAAAACACTATCGGGCAGCAACTCCTTCAGCTTTGTCCGTGCCTCTTCGCTTCCGTACAGACTGATGGTGAGATGTGCGTGGTTCAGGATCTTTGCGCGCACAGCTTCCATCTTCTCGCCCATCGCCTTCCAGTCGGCATGTTCCAGCAGATCGCACAGGAAATGGTATCCGGTCACGCCGCTCAATCGTTCGCTCAGGGCATATTCCACCGAATAATGCGAATTGGCGCGAACCATCGCATAGGAGTTGCCCTGCTGGATGAACCGCTGCTCCATGCTCAGTTTCTGCTGATTCAGCACCCGCTCAAAGGCGGCTTCCGCCTTTTCTCCGGTCAGCTTTGTCTCATACAGCAGCTCGCTCCCCAGCTCGACCGCCTTTTCCAGACTGCGTTCCAACAGCTTCATCCCGAGGATCAGCTTGGTGTGGCAGGGGTTTCCCTCCTGACGACCTGTCCAGATCCCCAATGCGACCTGACTATCGCCCAGCCAGATACTGCGCAGGGTGTTCAGCTCCCGTGCTGTGTGCTTCGGGGTGTCCAGCTCGCTCAGCACATCGGTCATCAGATTGAGATACTGCATCTCCTCCGGCGTCAGATTGCCGATGTCATAATAAAAGTCCAGATACAGGCTGCCCTTGGACGGATGCCGCAGCAGGGTCGCGCCCGCAATGTTTTCTTCACTGCCCTCTGGGGTCATTTCGCCTTCACCGAGATCCGCAACAGTCAGCGGATGGTCGAGAACGAGCTTACCGTCGATGCGGGCAGACTTCGTTTCTTCCTCCTGCTTCGGCAGGGTCGGCACCTGAATGACCTGCACCGGAGCCGCTCCGAACAGCTCCTTCAGCAGCGTATTGAACCACCCCTTTGTCAGCTTTTCACGCAGTGCGGCAAACAGAACATTGGTGTGGAGCAACAGAGCCGGATCCCCTGCGTGCAGCCAGCCGGTCGAAGCGTTGATTGCATCCAGAACACCATCCGGCAAACTGCCCGAACGCTCCAGAGACGCGAATTCAGCTGCGTTCAGGGATGCCAGCAGCAGATCCTCCGGAATGCCTTCAGTCAGAATCTCATCGACTGCCTTCTTCACCCCATCGGCAAACCTTGCAGCGGATTCCTCTGTCGCGCCGCGCAGGACAAGCTCCAAGGTCGGCTGTAACGTGCTGTCATCAAAGCCAACGTCAATATCCGCGCCCAGCTTTTGCTCCAGCAGAGCCGCTTTCAGGGGAGACTGATTGTTGCCCAGCAGAGCGTCCAGCAAAATTTCCACGCCCAGCTGACGCTCCCGGTTAGCAAACGCGCCCGTATACCATGCCAATGCACACTGCACCTGGTCGGTCTCCGGTTTCTCAGTATAATAAGGAATTTTCACTGAAACGCCCGTCTGCTCATCCTGCACGGTCAGGTGCGGACGGCTCGTCCCCTTTGGCATCTTGCTCAGATAATGTTTGTCGAGGAAGGTCAGCTTCTCGCCCATGTCCATCTTGCCGTACAGTGTGATGCAGCAGTTATCCGCACTGTAATGACGGCGGTACATCCGGACATATTTTTCGTAGGTCAACGCGGGGATGGATTCCGGGTCGCCGCCTGAGACAAAGCCATACGCCGTATCCGGAAACATCGCCCGTTCCAGGGCATTCTGAAGCTGTGCGTCTGGTGAAGCCAGCGCACCCTGCATCTCGTTGTAAACAACACCGCTCACCGTGCCGTCCGCGTCACGATGCCAACCCTCCTGCTCAAAAACGCTCCTATCGACCATTGCCAGCGGGCAGAACACCGCGTTCAGATAAACATCCAGCAGATTCATGAAATCCGTCTCGTTTGGGCTGGCAAAGGGATAGACCGTCTTATCCGGAAAGGTCATTGCGTTCAGGAAAGAAGCCATGCTGCTTTTCAGCACCTGTAAAAAGGGTGACTTGACCGGATACTTCTCCGAGCCTGCCAGCACCGAATGCTCCAGAATGTGGAACACACCCGTATCATCGGTCGGGAACGTGCCAAACCCGATGCCGAACGCCTTGTTCACATCCTCATTCTCCACCAGCAGAATCGTCGCACCGCTGACATCGTGGGTCAGCACCGACAGAATTCCGTGCTGCTCCGGGCAGTCCTCACGGCGCACAAGGGTATAACCGGGATAGTTCATCGCGTTTATTCTCCTTTATTTTATTTGTTGGCTCTATTGTACCATTCCGATTGGGAAAAGACAATTGGCGGTTTGTCAAAACCGACAAGCCGCCAACCAAACCTCTCCGTCAACGCTTCGCATTGCCGACTCTCCTACGAGGAGAGCTGTCGAGCGTATGTGAGACTGAGCGGTTTATTCTTTAATAAGTTCTTTTCTGCATGACACTCGGAACAGGATGAATCCCAGAACAAACAGCACGATCAGCGAGCCAACGCCTACATTCGCGTTTCCGGTCAACTGGCTTCCGATGCTGACGATCATCGTGCCAAGGAAGGACGCACCCTTGCCGCAGATGTCGAACAGCCCGAAATATTCACCCGATTTTTCCGGCGGAGTGATCTTTGCAAAGTGGGAGCGGCTCAACGCCTGCACGCCGCCCTGAAACATGCCGACGACGACCGCCAGCACCCAGAACTGCCACTGCCGGGTCAGGAAGAACGCAAAGACCGCAATACCCGCATAGGCTGCGATGCAGACCGGAATGAGGGTCGTGGACGGATACTTCGAGGACAGCCGTCCAAAAATCAGTGCCGACGGGAACGCCACAATCTGAGTCAGGAGCAAAGCCAGCAGCAGTCCCGTGGTGTCCAGCCCCAACGCCGTACCGTAAGCCGTTGCCATCTCAATGATGGTATACACTCCATCAATATAGCAGAAGAACGCCAGCAAGAACCAGAACACCTGCTTATCTCGGTACAGGTTCTTGATAGTATGTCCGATGCGCGCGAAGCTCTGGCGGATGGCGTGCTTTTCCACCTCAACATAGTGGAGCTGTTGATAACCTTTCAGGAGCGGCAGGGTCGTCACCATCCACCAGACCGCCGTTATGAGAAGCGCGATGTTCAGAGCCGTGATCTGGGACAATCCGATCGTGCCTGCGCCCAACACCAATGCCAGACAGACCACGAACGGGACACAGCTTCCGATATATCCCCACGCATAGCCTCGGGAAGAAACCTCATCCATTCGTTCCGGCGTCGTGACGTCGCTCAGCATCGAATCGTAAAAGACCAGACTGCCCGAGAATCCGACCTTCGCAATAACGAAGATCACAAGGAACGGCAGCCATGTGGTCGCAAAACCCATTGCACAGCAGCCGACCACACCCACGATGAGACAGAACATAAAAATAGGCTTTTTAAAATCCTTTGTATCTGCCAGCGTACCAAGGATCGGGCTTAAAATAGCTGTGATGATGGTCACGACCGAGCTTGCGTAGCCCCAGTAAGCCAGATATTCCACCGAGGACAATCCGCCATTTTCCGCCAGAGCATTGAAAAAGATGGGAATGAGGGTCGCCACCATCAGCACGAAGGCTGAGTTGCCAACGTCGTACAGGATCCACGAACGCTCCAGCCCTGTCAACCGGAACTTTTTGCTCTCTTTTGTCATAATCCCTCTTAATTCTCACCAAAGGTGTGTTGATACGCCTTGTCCAGCGGCTTCTCCGTGTCCAGCGTATCAATGTATTCCAAAATCAACCGTTCCGCCAGCGGCAGAGCCTTTCCGTACAGAACGTCCAGCCGCCGATTGCTGACGGTGCAGTTCGGGTTCGGCTTTGGGTTGGCGACCAGACCGTGCATCCCCTCGTATTTCCCCGCGACCCGCATTCCGGTCAGCACCACCCAGCGTTTGACCGGATTGGACGCCTGCAACAGCTTATGGACGGTGAGCATTCCCTTCATCGCGTCATAGGCTTCCTCTGCCGAGATGCCGTCATAGAACGGTGCGACCACCTTCGCCCACTCCATGCTGGGGTGGATGTGGCTTGCCGTGAAGAAATGCAGCGGATCATGACCATCCCGACGCATCAGCATGTTGTCAAACTCGGTCTCGATCTCGCAGTGGCTCACCCCGCTGGAACGGACATACCGCTCCACATAGGGGTGGCAGGTGCTGTCCAACGCAAAGTGGCAGATGAAGCCCAGCACATAGACCAATGCCGCATCCTTGTTTTCCGCTCGTTTCACCTGCTCCCGTGCCGGCAGAAAGAAAGCCTCCCCCGGCTGCTCGTGCATGGCATTTCCCAAGCGGTTCACCCTATTGGAGTGGATCGCATCATAATAGAACAGCAGATCCGGTCCATGCAGTCCCATATCATATAGTTCCCGATAAGGTTCGATCTTCGCCTGTACCTCGCTGGGCAGATGCTCCAGCACATTCGCTCCAAAGCGACGGTGTGCATACGTCGAAGGCATCTTGATTCCTCCCTTAAGAAATTCATTCTTCTCAAGCAGTATACCAGAATTTTTTCGCTCCTGCTACCCTTCCGGGTATATTTTTAGTAAAATATTTGAGATATTCAAAAAGAGGCTCTCCGCCGTGACGGAAAGCCTCTTGATTTTGCCGATTTTTACTTCTCGTACTCCTCCGGCAACTCGTTCTTCGGGTCACGGTCCATCAGGGCACGGACAGCATCCGCCGCGCTCATGCCCTTGTTGACAATGGCATTCACGGTCTGCACAATGGGCATATCGACCTGATACCGGTCCGCCAGCTCCAGAGCGGCGGGCAGGGCGTTCATGCCCTCAACCACCATACCGACCTCCTTGACAGCGTTCTCCGGCGTCTCACCCTTGCCGATCAGGATGCCTGCGCGGTTGTTTCGGCTGTGCATACTGGTTGCGGTCACAATGAGGTCGCCGATGCCTGCCAGACCCGCAAAGGTATGGACATTGCAGCCCATCGCCACGCCCAGACGGGCGATCTCCGCAATGCCGCGGGTGATGAGGGCTGCTCGGGCATTGTCGCCATAGCCCAGACCAGTCGAGATGCCGACGCCCAGTGCGATGACGTTTTTCATGGCACCGCTCAGCTCCACGCCCTTGATATCGTCATTGGTATAAACTCTCATGCAGGTGTTGGAGAATACCTCCTGCACAAATTTCGCCGCTTCTGAATCCGGACTTGCCGAGACGATGGTGGTCGGCAGGTCGATGGAGACCTCCTCTGCGTGGGTCGGACCGGACAGTGCCACCAGACGGATGCCCTTCGGACCGCCCTCTTTTCCCAGCTCGTCGGCCAGAATTTCGGTCATGGTATAAAGGGTATCCGGCTCAATCCCCTTTGCCACATCGACGATGATCTGTCCATCCTTCACGAAAGGACGTGCCTTTGCCGCCGTCGAGCGGACAAAGACAGATGGCACGGCAAACAACAGGATATCCTTGCCGGTGCAAACCTCTTCGATGTCCTTGGTGAACTGCAATTCTGCGGGGATCACCATTCCGGGCAGATTGGGGTGGACGCGGGTGGTGGACAGGTTGTCGATCTCCTTCTCAATTGCTGACCATACCAACACATCATGTCCGCTGACGCACAGCATCCGTGCAAGAGCCATTCCCCAGGTGCCCGCACCCAGAATACCAATTTTACGTTTCGTCACGTTGAGTCCTCCCTATCTGCCGCACGGTCTTCTGCCGTGGGTCATCTTCCTGCGCAATTTCCGCGCGGTCTTGTCATCTTTCATTTTACACAAAACTTGATGCAACGTCAACACCTTGCCGCCTTGCACAAAGTCAGAGCGTGTTTTTCCTTATTTTTAGGAATAGTATGCACTTTCTGAAAAACGATTGCGCTGGCTGGCAAACCATGTTATAGTAATTCAGTAGGAATTGCAGGTTTTTTCTTGACCTGAAGTCGGGTCGAGGGTCTATAATTTCTCTTGTCCCGTTCTCTCTTTTGTCAACAAGGAAGATTTTTACATGTTTGAAGCATTCTTATCCAACCGCACCGTCAGCGTGCTGTGGGAAGCTCTGCCGCGCATCCTGACGGCCGGTCTCACCATGACGATCCCGCTGACCCTCATCTCCTTCTTCTTTGCGATGATCATCGCCGTGGTGGTGGCACTGGTGCAGTATGCCCGTGTTCCCGTCCTGCGTCAGATCGCCCGATTCTATATCTGGGTCATCCGCGGAACTCCGCTGCTGGTGCAGTTGTTCATCATCTTCTACGGTCTTCCCAGCGTCGGCGTCACGCTGGATGCCTTTCCCTCGGCGATCATCGCCTTCGCATTCAACGAGGGTGCTTACTGCGCCGAGACCATGCGCGGCGCGCTCGAAAGCGTTCCGCAGGGGCAGTTGGAAGCCGGCTATTGTGTCGGCATGAGCTGGTGGCAGATCATGCGCCGCATCGTTCTGCCGCAGGCACTTCGCACCGCTGTACCCGCCCTGTCCAACTCACTCATCGGCATGATCAAGAATACCTCTCTGGCCTCCAACATCACTGTTGCCGAGATGTTCATGGCAGGTCAACGCGTCGCCTCCCGCACTTACATTTTCCTGCCCATTTACTGTGAGGTCGCCGTGGTCTATCTGCTGTTCTGCACGGTCATCACCAAACTGCAAGCCCTGTTGGAGCGTTATCTGAACGCCCGCGGCTTTCAGTGAGAAAGGAGCGGAACATTTATGGCAATGCTCGAGATCCAGAATATCCACAAATCCTTCCGGACGATGGAGCCGCTCAAGGGCAGCTCCGGCATCTTCGGGAAGTCCTGTCAGAATATCTGTATGCTGGAGGTTCTTAAGGGAGTCAATCTGACCGTCAGCAAGGGCGATGTCGTCGCCATTCTCGGTCCCAGCGGTTCGGGTAAAACGACGCTGCTCCGCTGTCTGAACTTTCTCGAACCAGCCGACAGCGGCACACTGGTCTTTGATGGGGAAGCATTTGACCTCGGCAGGATCTCCCGTGCCGATATCGCGCGCCTGCGCCAAAAAACAGCTTTTGTGTTCCAGAACTACAACCTGTTCCGGAACAAGACCGCCCTTCAGAACATCACCGAGGGGCTTATCGTTGCCCGAAGGATGCCCAAGGAACAGGCGGACGCCATCGGACGCAGGATGCTGGAAAAGGTCGGTCTGTCTGACCGTGCCGACTACTATCCCCGCCAGCTTTCCGGCGGTCAGCAGCAGCGCGTCGCCATCGCCCGCGCTCTTGCCACCGACCCTGAGATCATTTATTTCGATGAACCGACCAGCGCGCTCGACCCCGAGCTGACAGGTGAAGTTTTGTCCGTCATGCGCCAGTTGGCAGAAGAAGGCATGACGATGTTGGTCGTCACCCACGAGATAGGCTTTGCCCGTAACGTCTCCTCCAAAACTGTCCTGATGGAGAACGGTGTAGTCGTTGAGGAAGCCCCTTCCGCTGAATTTTTCGCCAACCCCAGAGAAGAGCGCACACGCGCCTTTCTGCAAAAGATAAACGAAAGGAATTTATGATTATGAGAAGAAGAACCTTTATTTCGATGATGGGCGTCATAGCCGCCGCTGGCGTTCTTGACCTCGCTGGCTGCTCCTCCAATGGTAGCAGCACCTCCACCGCCGCTTCTGCCGCTTCCAACAACGCATCCTCTGCCGCCGACGATCTGCTGTCCACCATCCAGAACCGCGGCACACTTATCATCGCTCTCGAGGGCGCATGGCAGCCGTGGAGCTACCACGACGAGAGCGATACTCTGGTCGGCTACGACGTGGAAGTCTCCCGCGCCATCGCCGAGAAGCTGGGCGTCGAGCCGGAGTATGTCGAGAGCGACTGGGACAGCCTGTTCGCCGGCATGGACGCAGGTCGTTATGATCTGGTCTGCAACGGCGTCGGAATCACCGAGGAGCGTTCCAAGACCTACGACTTCACCACGCCGTATGCCTACACCCACACTGCTCTGGCGGTCAAGAAGGACAATGACACCATTACCAGCTTTGAGGATCTGAACGGAAAGACCACCGCAAACAGTCTCGCTTCCACCTATATGGAGTTAGCCGAAAGCTATGGTGCGACTGTACAGGGCATCGACACCCTCGAGGAGACCATCCAGCTGCTCACTGCCGGTCGTATTGACGCGACCCTGAACGCAGACGTTTCCTTTTACGATTACCTGAACGTCCATCCAGACGCGGATTTCAAGATCGTCGCACTGACCGAGGAAGCCTCTCACGTTGCGATCCCCCTGCGCAAGGGCGACGAGACCGCTTCCCTGTTGGAAGCCATCAACAACGCCATCGCCGAGCTTCGCGCCGACGGCACGCTGACTGAGCTTTCCGAGCGTTACTTCGGTCAGGATATCTCTTCTGAGAACTGATTTCCCCCATAAACAGCACAAGACCCTCATGGTGCAGCTGTTACCATGAGGGCCTTGTTTTGTTCCTGCTCAGAACTTTGCGGTGATGGAATCCCACCAGTTCTTGCAGGCGGTGCCAGCGTTCTCCCATGTCTTCGGGCTGAAGATGCTCAAAATCTTGACCGCTGCAAACGCAGCAACACCGGTCAGTGCAGCCGACACGCCGACCGCGATAACGGCCTTGACCGCAGTCTCTGCGACGTCCGCAGCAGAGCCGCCACAGGTGTTCATCATCTCTTCTTCGCTCATCATAGCGCAGTTGGTGGGCAGTTTCATCATTTCGTTTTTCATAGTTCAAATCTCCTATGTTTATTTGTTGTTTTTTATTATTTTAGAACGTTTTGCCGTTCTGTTGCAGTTAGGATACCATCCGACTGTTTGCCGAATGTTTGGCTTTTGTTTGAGAATCGTTAATTCTCACTTTAGGCCCTTCGTCAGGGGAATGAGGCAGAGCAGGCCGACGATGCCGATAAGGATGCCCTGCTGGAACATATTCCACTCGGTCAGGGTCGTCATGCACATGCCCAGCGCGAAGAATACGACACCGACGGTGCCAAGGATGAGTGCGACAAAATTGCTCTTTTTCATAAGTTCTCTCTCCTGTCTCAGTGATGGTTGTAGGTTGCATTCTTGCCGTGGGTTCTGCGTCCTGCCGGTTCGTCCTCGTCGACTTCCTCGAGGAACCGGTCTACGAACGCTTTCTCGATCTTCTTATAGGTGCTGATGACATCGTACTCGATTTTGTAGTAGGCGTCGATAACGGCGTTGCCGATGAGGCCCGGCTTGATGCGGTATTTCTTCTTTGCCATTCTGCGTTTCTCCTTTCCCGTGTTGGTTCATCCGCTGTTTACGAGAGGATTATACCGCCCCTCTGTTTGCGAATTGTTTGCCCTTTGTTTGAGAAATGTTAATTGGATTTTTATTTCAAAGCAGCAAAAAAGCAGCCAGTTCCTCACCGACTGCTCCTTCAAAATGCCGCTTTTACAGCAGAGACTGCCCTTTTTCGCACATCTCGTAAATTTCTTCGATTTTCTTCTCGATGAACGGCGTCACCTGCCGGGTCTTTGCCGCTTTCATCTTCTGATAGACAAAGTACGGCAAGATCCAGCCTGCAAAGGCCGGAACCGCCAGTATCACACACAGCACGATCTGCATCGGCTCTGCCGTGACCACAAACACCGACCCGGCCATGAACGCCGTGCCGATGATGCCGACCGTAAAGACCGAACCTTCCTCCGGCTGGCTTTCCACCGTGATGCTTCCATCCGACAGTTCCAATATCCGCTTGACAAGGGCGAGTCCCAAACCGTTTCCGTTGGTGGCGTGGCTGGTATCGCCCTGATAGAATTTATCAAAGATATGCTGTATCGTCTCTTTTGTCATGCCGCAGCCGCTGTCCTTGACCGATATCTTCGCCTGGTCATCCTCGCTTTTCTGGGTCAGGGTGACAGTTCCGCCCTCGGGCGTGAACTTGATAGCGTTGGACAGCAGATTCGTCCAGACCAGCTCCGCCAGACCCGGGTCGGCGTAAACCAGCGCACTGTCCTCCAAGTCGGCTTCAAAATCAAGATTTTTCTTTTCCCATGCGTCCTCGAACTGCACCGCGCACTCGCACAGCTGGGCGCAGAGGTCAAATTCTTCCGGCATGGGGCGGATGGTCTGCTTTTCCAGCTTGTTCAGCTTGAGCATGTTCTGGATGAGGTTCGACAGCCGCTTGGTGGCGTAACGGATGTTCTCCACACACTCTTTTTCCTCGTCCGTCAGGTCTTTTCCCGCCTGCAAAAGTTCTGCATTGCTCGAAATGACCGCCAGCGGAGACTTGAACTCGTGGGACACATCCGAAAAGAAATCGGTTTTTAGCGTCTCGATGCTCCCCAGCTCTTCCACCATCTTGTCAAAATCGAGGATCATCTGGTCGAGGTAATCCGTCCTGTCCGGCGTGTGGATGGGCGGCACATAGACCGAAAAATCCCCTTCGGCCACCTGACGGGTCGCCTTTGCCAGTTTAAGCATCGGCTCTTCGTAGGTCTTGCGGGTTTTCCGCCGGGTGAACAGGGTCAGGCCGACCGCCACCGCGCCCCAGTACAACAGCGGAATGTAAACCTGCACCCAATCCGGCCATCCCAGAGCGTTCATGCCGACGATAAGTCCCGTGTGGATGCCCGACATCAGGAACAAAACGCCCAGATAACCGAAAAACAGCGACGGCGGAAAAATACTCTTCTGCCGGACGTTTTTCCAGAACTCATCCATCAGCTGCGCCCGGGTAAAGGTCTTTTTCGGGTAGGAGAGCAGCTTATACAGAATATTGAACTCCCGTGTCGCGAACGGCACTTCCTCACCGTCAATTTCCACCGTCATGGCGTCGGCATCCATCGTCAGGTTTCCGACGGTCAGCTTTCGCTCTGCCTCGATGTTTGCCCGGCGGAGCAGCGCGCGGACGCGCATTTCCAGCTCGGCCAGCTCGATAGGCTTTACCATATAGTCGTCGATGCCCAGCCTAAAACCCTTCTGCTTGGACGGCAGGTCGTCCTTTGCCGACATGAATAAAATCGGGATGTGCTTGTTCACCTGCCGCACCGACTGCGCAAAGGCAAACCCATCCACCTCGGGCATCATGATGTCCGACACGATAAGGTCATACAGGCTGTTGTACAGCTCATCGTAAGCCTCCCGTGCGTTGAGCATCCCCTTTGCCGCAAAGCCGCAGTCATTCAGATAGGTGCATACCGCCTTGTTCAGTTTGGGGTCATCGTCTACGACCAGAATGTGGACCATCCGCTTTTCCTCCCATTATCTTGTGATACGTTATTCATAGCATAAACACTCTGCGTTTGACAAGTGTTTGAGTTTTATTTCAGAATTGTTAATTCTCGTCCTGCCACACTTGTTCTTTTTCAGCCGTTTTCAGTGCGTCTTTTTTGCCCTGTTTGGAAAACCGCACAATTTTTCGACGTTTATTTTGGGTAAATCGCCATCTTGAAAAACAAAGTTCAGCCGAGTATACTTGAGCCAATCAAGAACGCGGTTTGTTACTCTCTGGAGGCTTTTCCGCAAAGACAGACGGGATTTTTATATCTCTATTTCTTTGTGTAGGTCGTCCGGGGATTTTTTGTTAATGGAGGAAATTTCTCGTGATCGTGGTAAAGAATATCAACAACAACGTCGCCCTCTGCCTCGACAGCAAAGGCCAGGAAGTTGTTGTATTCGGAAAAGGTGTAGGCTTCATCAAACCACCATCCGAAGTTCCTCTCAGCAAAATTCAGCGCACCTTCTACGACTTGAACCGCAAATTCTTGCCTCTGCTGGATGATATCCCTCTCGAGGTCATCGAGTTCACCTCACAGCAGATCTCCCTCATCCGAAACAAGCTTCCGTATGAGACCAGCTCCAACCTCATCATGACGCTGGCCGACCATCTGGCCTTTGCCATGACCCGGGCAAAACGGGGCATCTACACCCCGATGCCCTCCATCTACGAGATGGAGCAGAACTATCCCATCGAGGTCGAAGTCAGCCGACAGATCGTCTCGGCGATGGAAAAGCAATTCCACATCAAACTCCCCAAAGGCGAAGTGCAGGGTGTGGCGATGCACCTCATCAATGCGAGCTGCGGTTCCGCCGACACGCCCGAACTCCACGCCGAAGAGGAATACGAGACCATCCTCGAGCGGATGACCCAGATCATCGAACACGAGCTGCATGTCTCCATCCACCGCAAGACCTTCAACTATGCCCGGTTCGCGACCCACGTTCAGTACCTGCTGAAACGGGTCCACGACAAGACGCCCATCGACAGCTCGAATCTTCAAATTTACGAGTCCACCCGGAACGAATACCGCTCTGTCTCGGACTGCGTGGATAAGATCAATGAGTACCTTGCCCACAACTGGGCGGTCGACCTCAGCGAGGAAGAAAAGCTCTACCTCATCATGCACATCAACCGCGTTATCTCACAGGAGCTTTGAGACTCCGTCTCTATAAAAACTTATTTTAAAAGGATTGTTATCCCGTAAGGGAGCTTAACCTTTCAACACAGTCGATGTCTTTTTTCGCACCGGCTGTTTGAAGGGTTTTTATTTTTTCCGCAGGGCCCGGCGGAGAGAATAAAAGATAACAATAGACATTCCAAGCATCTGAAAAGAAAAGGAGATTTCACCATGGCAAACAACAAAAAAATTGCCGAAGACGTTCTGCAAGCCGTCGGCGGCGTGGACAACATTTCGGATGTTGCGCACTGCGTGACACGGCTTCGTCTTACTTTAAAGGACCAGAATATTCCTGTGGATGATGAGGTCAAAAAAATCCCCGGCGTTCTGGGCGTTGTGCGTTCCGGCGGACAGTATCAGGTCATTATCGGCCAGAACGTCACAAAGGTCTACGCCGAGGTCTGCCAGATGGGCAGTTTTTCGACGCACGCTGCAATCGACGAGAATCCTGACGGTGCAAAAGAGAAACTGACCCCGAAAAAAATCGCTTCCAACGTTCTGAATTATCTGTCCAGCTCGATGAATCCGGTCATTCCGGTGCTGACCGTTGCCGGTTTTGCAAAAATCGTCACCTCGCTGTTCGGACCCACCATGCTGGGCCTTATCACAACGGATAGCGATGTCTACATCCTGTTTGATTTCTTCTATAACGCCTGTTTCTATTACATTCCCATCCTGCTGGGTTATACCGCTGCGAAAAAACTGGACGTTCCGGCCACACTGGGTGCTTACATGGGCTGTATCCTGTTAGCTCCTCAATTTATTTCGATGGTCACAGATGGCAAACCGTTCACCATTTTCGGCATCAATGTCATCATGGTGAACTACAGTCAGTCCGTTGTTCCGGTTTTGCTCTGCGTCGCCTTCATGGCTCTGGTCTATAAATTCTTCACAAAAGTCATTCCGGACATGCTGTCTAATCTGTTTGTTCCTACTCTGACGATTTTTGTTTCCGCTCCCATCGGCCTGCTCGCACTTGCTCCTCTGGGCAACATCCTCAGCAACCTTATCACTGGCGGTCTGACCGCGTTCAGCAACGCTACCGGTTTTGTCGGTGTCGGTGTTATCGGTGCGATCTGGGAATTCCTCGTCATGACCGGTATGCACCTCGCTGTCCTTGTTGTCTTCGACCTTCAGCTCGTCAACCTTGGCTATCAGACTGGTGCGATCGTCGGCGCACATGCCGCAGTCTGGGCCACTTGGGGTGTTGCTCTGGGTGCTTTCCTCCGCACCAAAAAGAGAGACGAAAAGAGTACCTATCTCGGCTTCTTCATCTCTGGCTTCCTCGGCGGCATCACGGAACCTGCTCTGTACGGCATCTGCCTGACTCACTTCCGCACCATCTTCGGTCTGATGGCTGGTGGCTTTGCAGGCGGTGCTTATCTGGGTCTCATGCACGTCTGCCGTTATTCTCCGGGCAGTGCAAGCATCCTGAACCTGCTCCGTTTCCTTGGCGGCACAACCACGAACTTCGTCAATGCTATCATCGCTTCTTTGATTGCTCTAGTCGTCTCGACTGTCGTCACTTATTTCTTCGGCTTCACCAAAGAAGAGCTGAAAGCTGACTAAACATCTCGCACAATTTTTCAGGAGGATTCTTTATGAATACCATCCAAATGATTCTCCGTGCCGACGACATCGGCTACTCCGAGGCCGTCAACTACGGCATCGAAAAGACCGTCAAAGAAGGCCTTATCCGCACCGCCGGGCTGATGGTGAACATGCCTGCGACCGTCCACGGCCTGAAACTGCTGGAAAATACCGGCATCTGCCTCGGCCAGCACACCAATCTCTGCATCGGCAAGCCCTGCGCAGACCCGGCGAAAATCCCCAGTCTGCTGGACGAAAACGGCAACCTGAAAAGCAGTAAGACCTATCGTCAGGCCTACGCCGAGGGTCGGGAGTTTACCGTCCTTGACGAAATGGTGATTGAGATTGAAGCCCAATACCACCGCTTCAAGGAGCTGGTGGGCCGCGACCCGGGCTACTTCGAGGCCCATGCTGTCCGCAGCAAAAATCTCTCGAAAGCCCTCGCCATTGTCGCCGAAAAGTACGATTTGAAGCTCAACACCCACAATGACGACGGCTCCCGGACTTTCTGCGGCAGGCCGGTCGCATCCCTTCCGCTGGAATCCATGAACCCGGATTATGACCCGTGGCAAAGCCTAAAAATGGCCGTTCTGAACGCCCGGACAGACATCCCGAACATCTTCGTCTGTCATCCCGGCTATCTGGACGATTTCCTGCTCCGTTCCAGCTCGCTGACCGTCAACCGCACCAAAGAGGTTGCCATGCTGACCGACCCGGCCATGAAGACTTGGCTCGATGAGCATCACGTCCAGCTCATCACTTATTCTGATATCTGCTGACCGATTTTCCCCCTGACGTCCTCCCCTATTCTGTTTTTTTCATACAAAAGCAGCCTCCGCACGAGACGCAGGTCTTGAGTGCGGAGGCTGCTTTGCTTTTTTCTTTTCCCTAGCTATGAAAATACTCATAGATCGTCTGTGCCAATTGCTTGCCAACGCCGGGGGTATTTTCGAGCTGTTCTGGGGTGGCTTCCCGGACGGCAGTTACGCTCTTGAACTGTGCCATCAGAGCCTTCGCCGTTTTCGGACCAACACCCGGCACTTCGGTCAGGGTGAACGAATAGCTCTTCTTATTCATCTGCTGCTTGCGGTAAGCGTTGGCGAAGCGATGCGTCTCGTCCTGGATCGCTGTAATGAACGTAAAGGTTCCCCGGTTCATATTGATGGCGATCTCCCGACCTTCGCTGTCCACGATGGCACGGGTACGGTGATGGTCGTCCTTCACCATGCCGTAAAGCGGTACATCTGCCAGCTTTGTTCCGGCGAGTGCCTCTTTTGCCGCACTCACCTGCCCCCGTCCGCCGTCCATCAGAAGCAGATCCGGCTTTTGCCCGAAATAGTTATTGCTGGGTTCTCCGGTCTGCGCCATCGCTTCATACTTTTCATATTCCGCCGCCCGCCGGGAGACAGTCTCAGCCAGAGACGCATAGTCGTCCGTTCCCGCAACGGTTTTCATCTTAAACTTCCGATAACCCGCCTTATAAGGCTTGCCGTCCTTGAACGTCACCATGCCGCAGACGCTCGTTCCGTCGCCCCAGTTGGAGATATCATAGCTCTCGATCACTCTTGGCGGCTTTGCCAGTCCAAGCACCTGCGCCAGCTCATCCAGAAGCTTCTCCTCCCGGGCATAGCGACCGCTTTCCCGTGCCAGACGCTCGACGGCATTGGTGTGCGCCATTTCGACCAGATGCGCTTTGTCGCCCCGCTGGGGCACATAGAGCTGTACCTCACTGCCTCGTTTCTCGTTGAGAGCCTGCTGCAGTGCTTCCACATCCGGCGGAAGCTCGTCCACTGCGATGATTTTGGGGATCTGTTCATCGTCAAGATAATATCGTGGCAAAAACTCTTCCCGCACCGCTGCGATATCTGCCGTATCATGAAACAGAAACTCCCGCTTGTCGGTCAATCGACCCTCCCGAAAGCGAAGGACTGCCACACAAACACCGTTCGGCGTTCCCGCCAGTGCGACAACATCCATCTCCACATCCGGGTCAACGATCACCTTCTGTCCGGCAGTCACCTTAGTGATCGCCGCGATCTGGTCACGAAGAAGTGCCGCTGTCTCGAATTCCAGCCGCTCGGATGCTTCCAGCATCCGCTCATTGAGAGTCTTCAGGATATCCTTTTTACCGTAACGGATCAGATGCACTGCGCTCTTGACGGCCTGATCGTAGTTCTCGCAGCTGACCTTCCCGCTACACACCGCCATACACTTTCCGATATGGGCATTCAGGCAGGGACGCCCCTTCCCGATATCCTGCGGGAATCGCTTTCCGCACCGTGGGAGCAGAAAGGCATCCATTGCTGTTTCCGCCATCTGCCGTGCCGCGAAGCTCGAGGTATACGGACCAATATACTCCGCCCCATCGTCCTCTTTCTGGAGGGTGAAGGAGAGTCTTGGCCAGTCCTCTTTTGTGATCTTGATATAGCTGTATCCCTTATCATCCTTGAGCAGGATATTGTATTTCGGGGTGTGGGCTTTGATCTGGCTTGCTTCCAGCACCAATGCCTCAAACTCGCTCTGGCAGACAATGACATCGAAGGCGTAGGCGTGGGCAATCATCTGGCTCACCTTGTTGTCATGGGGCACGCCCTCTCGGAAATACTGGCTGACCCGAACACGCAGCCGCTTCGCCTTTCCGATATAAATGATGGTATCGCTCTTATCCCGGATGATATACACACCGGGCAAAAGCGGAAGCATACAAGCCTTCTGATAAAGCTCTGCCTTTGTCATACGTCAGCTTCTGCGGCTTTTTTTTCACGGTTCAGGCGGCAGATCTTCAGGTTCAGGAAGCAGTTTACACCCCCCATTGCCGCCATGAGCCAGCACCACAGCTTGGGCTTTTTCTCGCTGAACATCTGGCAGATGACATCCAGCACCAGCACGACCGCCCACATGCCGAGGAACAGATACCACGGTTGGCCCGAGTCGCACAGGTCATGGGCTTTTTCGATAACATTGTAGACTTTTTCTTTTGTGCTCTCTTTCATCAGAATGTCCTTCCTCAATTTTTACCGCGGATATTCAAAACACAGATCACGATCCCCACCGCACTGAGCAGCAGGAACCCTTTGCGTACCACCCCGAACGGCAACACGCCAATACACGCCAATATAGGATAGTATCTCTGCCGCCAGCAATAAGATCCATACCACCAGCAGGATATGCCAGCCCTTTTTGGTTTTCATGCGATTCTCCTTTCGGGAAACTACCAAAAAAGCGGCAGGTCTCCCCGCCGCTTCCATGTTTCAAAGGCTCGAATTACTCTGCGAAGCCGGACTCGACCAGCTTGATCAGACCGTCAACCGCAGCCTGCTCGTCTGCGCCATCAGCAATGATGCGGATGGTGGTACCGCCCACGATGCCCAGAGACAGAACGCCCAGCAGACTCTTTGCGTTCACACGACGTTCTTCCTTCTCGACCCAGATGGAAGACTTGAACTCGTTCGCCTTCTGGATAAAGAAGGTTGCGGGACGGGCGTGCAGACCAACCTGATTTTCAACGGTAACTTCTTTGACGTACATAGTAAAACGCTCCTATCTATTATCGTTCTCGGGAATGCAAGATCCAATTGTGCCTATTGTGTTGTATTTATTTTATCGCAAGCCAAAACCATTGTACAGCCCTTCGACGCATTTTTGGCGGATTCTCCAATGAAAAGGGGGGCTTTTTTCACCTTTTATACAAAGGCACCAAAATTATTTCCACAACCTTGGCGGGGTAATACAAAAGTTTTCAACATTTTCCGGACGTTCGACCTGCTTCAGCCCTCATACCGCATCACGAGCAGTGCGCAGGGAACCTTCACAAACGCCTCCTTTTCCGGAGCAAAGATCTCCGCCTTGCCGCACACCCTCCAGCCCATC
Organism: Bacteroides uniformis; assembly: GCA_963615155.1. Classification (GTDB taxonomy): domain Bacteria; phylum Bacillota; class Clostridia; order Oscillospirales; family Ruminococcaceae; genus Faecalibacterium. The sequence continues at coordinate 29,139 of CAVEGP010000015.1, forward strand.
CGCCGATAGAGCGCAATGGCTCGGGTGTTTTTGTCCAGCACGGTCAAAGTCGGGTGCTCGTGCTCCTCCAGTTTTTTTCGGGCAAAATCCAGAACCTTCTGCCCGATCCCTTTTCCGCGTGCCGCTCCAGCCACGAACAGATGCTCCACCTGTCCCGTCTTATGGTTCACACTCACCATCGCATCCTGTACATCCTTGGTCGTGTGGATGTAGCAGACCCAGCCCTCTTTTTTCTCGGCTTTCAGCTGCTCGTAGAAGAATTCCGGCGTCCACTCCGCCAGACCTTCTTCCGTCCAGTAGTCCCTGCACAGGTCGTGCCGCCCCTCCGAAAACAGCTTTGCGGCAGCATTCCACTGTTCCTCTGTTTTCACGAGACGCATATTCTCGCCGCGCTTCCATTTGGGCAGCTCCGTGATGGGATGGGTCTCGCACCACTGTTCATACAGCTCCGGACGGCGCAGACGGGTACGGGTTCGGCTCTGTTCCCCGCGCCATGCGTCGATCTTCTGATGGTCGCCACCCAGCAATACCTGCGGCACAGCACGACCTTCCCAAATTTCGGGGCGGGTGTACTGGGGATATTCCAGAAGGCCATCCCAGTAGCTTTCCTCTTCATAGCCCTTCTGTTCCGCTAAAACGCCGGGCTTCAGACGGAGCACACTGTCCGCCACGACCAGACTTGCCAGTTCACCGCCTGTCAGGATATAGTCGCCGATGGAGATCTCTTCATCCGCGAACGCCTCGATGACACGCTCATCGATACCCTCATAGTGTCCACAGACCAGCGTCAGGTTGTCGTACTCAGCAAGCCTTCGGGCGTGTTCCTCGGTATAGCGCACGCCGCCTGCTGTCAAGAATACAATATGCGGCTTGGGTCGTCCTTGTTCCTCAACTTCCTTCCGGACAGCCCGCAGGCAGTCGGCGATGGGCTGGGCATACAGCACCATACCGCAGCCGCCGCCATAGGGATAGTCGTCGGTCTGCTTCTGGCGGTTGAGGGTGTAATCCCGGATCTGATGGCAGTGGGTCTCGATATAGCCGCGCCTGGCTGCCCGACCAATGATGCTGGCATCCAATACCTGCTGGCACATTTCGGGGAAGAGGGTCACGATGTCAACACGCATTCCCATGGCTCACTCTTCCTCCCGTTCGCTGTCAAAATCGTCGTCCAGCAGCCCCGGGATGGGGGTAACGAGGATATATCCCTCCGGCGGATTCCGCTCCTTCAGGAAGGCGTCCACGCCCGGGAACATATATTCCTTGCCGCTGGGTGCCTTGACCGTGTAGATATCCTGTGCGCCGGGATGATCGACGCTCGTCACTACACCGTAGACTTTGCCGTTGTCCGCATCCCGCACCTCACAGCCGATGAGGTCAGCAACATACCAGCGACCCTCGGGCAGGGTCGCATCGTTCCGGTCAAAGTAGAACACCTGTCCCCGCATTGCCCGTGCCGTGTCCATATCGTCCACGCCCTCAAGCTTGAGCAGTGCCATCTGACCCTGCGGACGGATAGACTCGATATGATAGGCTCTGCCGCCCTGGGTCGAAGTGTACAGCTTGCCGACCTTTTTCAGGAACGCCGCGCCATCGCACCACAGCTCCAGCTTCATTTCGCCGCGCACCCCATGTGTGGTGACGACTTTGCCAGCCTCAAGATATTGCTGCATCATAATCTCCTATATAAACAAATCTCTCAGTCTCGCATCCGCTCGACAGCTCCCCTGATGGGGGAGCCTTTGGCAAAGAGATGAAGTTCAATCGACTGCCAAGGCCTCTCCTATCAGGAGAGGTGGCAATGCGAAGCATTGACGGAGATGTTTGCTCCTGATGTTAAAAAACAGCTCCGCCGCCGTTACCCGGCAACGGGGCTGTTTTTGATTGCATTGTGTTCGGCGTTTGCCTTACAAGCAGAGAAGATTACTCCTCGTCGTTGCTCAGCAGAGCCTTCATGGACAGGCTGATGCGCTTCTTATCGAAGTCAACATCCAGCAGCTTCACATCGACCATATCGCCGACCTTCAGTGCATCAGAGACCTTCTCAACGCGGTCATTGCTGATCTCGCTGATGTGAACCAGACCGTCAACACCCGGCAGGATGCGGACGAATGCGCCGAACTTGGTCAGAGAAACGACCGGAGCATGGAAGGTGCTGCCGATGGGATAATCGTTCTTCAGCTGCTCCCAAGGATTGTCCTCAGCCTTCTTGTAGCCCAGAGAAACCTTATGGTTCTCGGTGTCGATATCCTTGACATACACTTCGATGGTGTCACCAACGGAGACGACCTCAGAAGGATGCTTGATGCGATTCCAGCTCAGCTCGCTGATGTGGCACAGTCCGTCCACACCGCCGATGTCAACGAACGCACCGTAAGAGGTCAGGCTCTTGACAACGCCGGTGTAGGTCTTGCCGACTTCGACGTTTGCCCAGAACTCTTCACGCTTTGCCTTGTTCTGCTCAGCGGTGACCTTATTGATGCTGCCGACGATCTTGCGACCAGAGCACTCGGTGACGACCAGCTGAACATGCTGACCGACCAGAGCAGTGTAGTCCTCGTCGCGGCGCATCGTTGCCTGAGAACGGGGAACGAACACTTTAACGCCCTTGACATTGACGACAACGCCGCCCTTGTTGAACTCGGTGACATCGCCCTCGACGACCTCACCGGACTCAGCTGCCTTGGCGATCTCTTCCATGCCCTTGCGAGATGCGAGCTTCTTGCGGGAGAGCTGGATAACGCCGTCCTGATCCATAACCTTCTCGACGATGAGGTCCAGCTCATCGCCAACCTTCACCAGGTCTTCGACCTTAGCGGAGGAATCATCGGTCAGCTCACTCAGCTTGACAAAGCCGGTCTGTTTTGCACCGATATCCACCTGGATCTCGTTGGCAGAGATGCTGGTCACGATTCCTTTCACAATACTGCCTGCATGAACACGCTTTTCCTCGGATGCGTTCAGCATCTCCTCAAAGCTCATGCTGTCATTAATTTCTGCGCTCATACTGTTAAGTACCTCCTCAATAATAGACGATGGCGTTGAAGCCCCGGCTGTCACGCCCGCCGTTTTTACATTCGCAAACCACTCAGGCCGAAGTTCGCTCGCTGTCTCGACCGTTACGGCTCGCGTATGCTTTGCGGCGACCTGTACCAGCTTCTGGGTATTGGAAGAATGATGACCGCCAATGACAACAATGATGTCGCATTGCTGGCTGAGGTCTTCCGCTTCCTGTTGCCTCGCCCACGTCGCATTACATATTGTATCAAAAATTCGGGCGTTTGTATAGGCTTTTTTGAGAAACTCCGAACTTTCTTGCCATTTTGTTACCTGAAATGTTGTCTGTGCAACCGCAAAAATGGGCTTTTGGGGGTCAGAAGGACCTTTCCAGGCCTTCAACTCGTCCAGATTGCTGAAGATAAATACCTCCCCCCGGGTATGTCCAACGATGCCCTGCACCTCCGGATGGGACGCGTCGCCCGCCACCAGAAGCACTGCGCCCTCGGCTTCCGCCTTGGCTGCGATGTTCTGGATCTTCTTCACAAAGGGGCAGGTCGCGTCATGATAGACCGCCCCTCTCGTCTCGAGGACGTCGTAGATGCTGCGTGGCACGCCGTGGCTGCGGATGATGACCTCATAACCATCGGGGATATCCTCCACCGTGTCGGCGACCAGTGCTCCTTTCCGCTTCATGTCCTCGACCGCCTGCGGGTTGTGGATGAGCGGACCAAGTGTCGCAACCTTATGACCGTCTTTCAGCAGACCATAAGTCAGCTCCACTGCCCGATTCACGCCGAAGCAGAAACCTGCCGTTTTCGCAAGACGAATTTCCATGTTGTTCTCCTTTTTTATAAAGCTCTTCGCAGACTGAGAGGTTTTACAGATGCCGTCTCAGTGAAAAGCTGCTGCTTGTCCAACCTCTCCGTCATCCCTTCGGGATGCCACCTCTCCTTGTAGGAGAGGCTTTGTCTCACCCCAACTCCGTCCACTTGTCCATCAAGAGCTGCTTATTCTCTCTCAGCTTCTTCGTATCCCTGCGTCCCTCCATCGCGAACTGCTCCGCTGGGATAGGCTCGCCATACACGACTGTCACCTTGCAGAAGATCTTCATCTTTCCGTCCGGGGTGTCGTAGAGGATACGGGCCGGAACAACATCCACGCCGGCCTGCGCCGCAATGACGAAAAGACCGCTTTTGGGCGGAAGAAGCCTGCCCTCTTTTTCGCGTGTGCCCTCCGGGAAGATGAGCAGCGTTCCGCCCTTCTGACAATGTCTGACCGTATCCTCGAGCACGCCCAGCTCCTCCTTCGTGCCACGGACGCAGACCGCTCCGAAGCAGTGGAAGATCCAGTTGAGGAATGTATTGATCTCGAACAGCTCTTTTTTTGCAAAGACCACCATCCGGCTGCCCCAGAATCGTGTGATCACGATGAACACCGGATCGATTGCCGAGATATGGGTCGGCGCAATGA
>CAVEGP010000016.1:0-32633 GCA_963615155.1 Bacteroides uniformis
CTCCAGTTCCGGATCACAGATCCGCAGCATCAGGACGCCGGTGATAAATACGCCGGTAGCCATGCCCAGGGTTGCGATCATCTGCTCAAACCAATAGCCCTTCAGCAATCGTTTACACAGGAACAGCAGCACCAGCGTTGTCACAATGTACGCCGCGATCGTCATGACGGTGATCGGGAGCCAGTATCCCATCACTGCTTTCAGCGGAAGACTGGCGATCGATGCAATGATCGCAAATTCCGTGAACGCTCCCGTGATATGTCCCTTCACCCGTGCGTCAATCAGATAATCTGCCTTACATTTGCAGATGACCCACCAGATGAATGCCATCACGATCATGCCATACGCCCAGACCGAAATGCCGGAAAGGATGGGTACATGATAGGTTTTGAACGCTTTTAATACAAGGTAGGCGAGTCCGCATCCCAGAAATATGATCGCGGCATGGAACCCCAGAACATCGATCGAGGAGGATACGGTGGTCTCGCTCCCCGCAGACGTCTGCTGCGCACGATCCTTTTGATAGCCGATCCGAAACGATTCGGGGATGTCTGCCGGTTTGGACAGCAAAGTCATTCTTCCCGAGCGGGCAGCCCAGTTGATCAGCAAAATACCGATCAGAATACCGCCAACCAGTCCCAATGTAGCTGTGGTAACAGCAACGCCCTGACTGGTCTGCCAATAAGGCAAATTCATTTCCGACAGCATATTGCCCAGCGTTCCGGCAGTGCCGTGACCGCCGACAAAGCCAATCGCCAGTTCGATGCCGAATACGTCATACAGATCATATTCTCCTCGGAACAGCCAATTGGTGCCGTATCCGATCGCAAACTGCAGCATTGCCGCCGTCAGACCGATGCAGGTCAGCGGAAACACATTTTTCAGAGAATCCTGCGCCCCCGAAAAATGTATATGATCCTGCTTTAGCCCCAATGGTGTAGCTGTGACCACCGGAACGATCAAAACGCCGGGCATGATGGCATAATAATCAAACCATTCGGAAGGCGTCGGCAGTACATTCAGAACCTGCGGTCCCAGCAGCAGAAGAAGTGTCCCGCCGATGACAGACGCCGGAATAAAGGTCTTTTGAAACAGCTTCACTTTGGCCCGCAGCACGAAGCCGATGATCAGAAACAATCCCAACAAGCCCAGACTTTTTAACAGATCCGTTAATAACGCTGATGTCATTGCTGTTCTCCCTCATAAAATTGTAGTATAAGCAGATCGATCTCAATGAACCAAGTATAGCATGCCATATCCATTTTGTATAGAGGAACCGCTTTGCCGAGACGAAAAATCAACCCGATCGGATGAGATTATTTCCATCTGACAGTATCGTGATTTTTATAACGAGCAAATATAAACGATGCAGCGATAAAGCTTCGAAAAGATTGCATAGAATTTTATCAAAGAATTATCTTTCTGTAAACATTAGCACTCTCTGCTTGACAGTGCTAAAAATGTGTGCTATAACATAGGCGTGCTCAGGAGAGAGGGGCATGAGGAGGCCGCAAGGCTTCCGGGAAGACTCCGCTCCTGATGCACCTCATAGATTTTTTACCCGATCTGAAACAACGGGATTGGAGGTATGTTTTATGTTTATGCCCACTGTTTTTCATGAGAATTTGTTCGATGATTTCTTTGATCCGTTCTGGAACAATGGCGCGCTGGAGCGTGCGATGAACCGTGAAGAGCGTGAGACCTTCGGCAAGCGCGGCGCGAACATGATGAAGACCGATGTGAAGCAGACTGCCGACGGCAGCTATGATGTTGCTGTTGACCTGCCCGGCTGCAAGAAGGAAGACGTTCAGATGGAACTGAACGATGGTTATCTGACCATTCAGGCTGTCCGCAGCCACAGCAATGACGAGAAGGACGCAAAAGGTCGTTACCTACGCCGTGAGACCTTCTCCGGTACCTGTGCCCGCAGCTTCTATGTGGGTGACGCTGTGAAGAAGGAGGACATCCACGCAAAATTCGAGGACGGCATCCTGCATATCCAGTTGCCCGCACCTCAGCAGCAGAAGGCTCTGCCTGCGAACCCGAATCTGATCGAGATCGAATAACTGCCATGTTCCGACATGATGAAGCTGTCGGCGCATAGGACCTGCCCCCAGAGAACCGCAAAAGGCTCTCTGGGGGCTTTTTGCGTTGCGGCATCTTTCCCGCAGAGAAGAAGTGTGGTAAAATAAGGCGATGTCAAGAGCCAGCAAACAAGTGCGGTTCATGACATCGAAAACGGATTGATATAGGGAGAGGAGAAAAAACGAAAATGCGGGGATTGGGAACAACCATCAATGCGCTGGCGATTTTGGTGGGTGGTGTGCTGGGGATTCTGTTCAAACGCTTTCTGAAAGAGAGCTATCAGGATACCATCATCAAAGCCACAGGTTTTTCTGTGGTGTTTCTGGGGGCGGCAGGCACGCTTTCCAAAATGCTGACCGTCGGGTCGGACGGGACGCTAAGCACCGGTGGCTCGATGCTCATGATCTTATCATTGGCATTGGGCGCGCTGCTGGGGGAGATCATTGATCTGGATGCACGGTTTGAACGCTTCGGTGAATGGCTCAAGCATAAGACCGGAAGCGACGGAGACAACCAGTTCGTCAATGGCTTCGTGGCGGCATCCCTGACAGTGAGCGTTGGCGCAATGGCGGTGATCGGTTCCATTCAGGATGGTATTTACGGCGACCACTCTACGCTGGTGGCAAAGGCGATCCTGGACTTTATCATTATACTTGTCATGGCATCGTCCATGGGCAAGGGCTGTGTGTTCTCGTTTATTCCGGTGGCTGTGCTGCAGGGGGTCATGACCGCTCTTGCCGTCGTGCTGTCCGGCTTTATGACAGACGCTGTGCTGAACAATATCTCACTGGTGGGCAATATCCTGATCTTCTGCGTGGGCGTCAATCTGGTGTGGCCGGAAACGATCAAGGTGGCAAATTTGCTGCCGTCTCTGCTGATCGCGGTGGTAATGACCGGCATCGTGTGAGGAAAATGTCACTCCGAAATTTATGAGTGACTCATAAATTGATTGATATCTTGCTGTTTCTGTGCTGCTTTTTTATAATGACACCCGAAAAGACCATTCGGTCGAAACAATTCAGGAGGTTGTTATTATGAATGAATCGGTTAAGAAGCTGCTGAAGGAAAGCATGTGGGATCTGGCGACCTGCGCAAATGGCGAGCCGAATGTGGTGCCTGTTGCGTTCAAGGATGTGACTCCGGACGGTAAGCTGGTGGTGGGAGATGTGTTCCTTAATACCACCCTGAAAAACCTTGCCGTAAACGGCGGCAGGATCGCTATCTCGGTTTACGATGCCAAGAGTCTGGAGGGGTATCAGATCAAGGGCGTGGCAGAGTATGTCACGGAGGGCGAGATCGTCAAGACCTTCAAGGCTAGGGTGGAGCAGATGTTCCATGGCGGTGCAACCGCCAAGGGCGCACTCATCATCACGCCGGAGAAGATCATTGTGAGCACCCCGGGCGCAGACAACAAGAAAGAACTGTAAGGCAAAAGCACCTGCGGAACAATCTGTTTCGCGGGTGTTTTACTGCTCATAAATTTCATAGTACCTTCCGCAAAGCTCAGCAATCTGCTAAAATAGGAGCAGGGAGGGAGAGCGTATGTATCAGAAAAAGCTGGAAAAGGATATCCGCTGTCCACTGGAATATGGGCTGAGCGTGTTTGGCGGCAAGTGGAAATCCCGCATCATCTGTGTGCTGGCTGCGAAGGAGACTCTGCGTTACAGTGAGCTGCGTAAGGAAATGGCGAACATCACGGACGCTGTGCTTGCCACTACGCTGAAGGAACTGATCACGGACGGCGTCGTCCGGCGGCAGTCTTACGATGAGATCCCGCCGCGGGTGGAGTATTCGCTGACCGAAAAGGGAACATCGGTCGTGCCTATTTTGCAGAGCATCTGCCGTTGGTCCGGAATCTTTTACAAAGAAGAAACGGATACGCCGCTGTCCCAGTGCCAGAGATGCGACTATCGTTAAAATTACAGGAGAAGATATGGTACAGTATACCGAAGAAAAATGTTTTACAAAGGAGCAGGTGCAGGAGCTGTTCCTGTCCGTGGGCTGGGTGTCCGGTCAGTACCCACAGCGGCTGTATCGGGCACTGATGCACTCTTCCACCGTACTGACAGCGTGGGATGGAGATCGTCTTGTGGGGCTGATCCGTGCGTTGGATGACAGCGAAATGCTGGCGCAGATCCATTATGTTCTGGTGCATCCGGACTATCAGGGACAGGGGATCGCCGGAGAACTGGTCGAGCGCATCAAGGAAAAGTATCAGAATTTCCTCTACATTGAGGGAATGCCGGAGGACGAAACGAACGTCCCGTTCTACGAAAAGCACGGTTTCCAGCGCATGGAACACGGCGCGGCAATTCAGATCTGCAATTATTCGGATAAACATTGAACGCAAAACGTCTGTCTCCGCAAAAAAGGAGGCAGACGTTTTGCGCTTGATACAGGAATGGAAACCCGAATGAGGGAGAGCTTACGGCTGATTATTTTTCCATTCGAGTTTTACGATCTGCATCTTCAGCACATGGTCGCCGAGTTTGGCAAGAAGTCGGAACATACTGCTGACGGAAGGGTCCTTCAGATTGTTGTAACCCAGCATATAACCACGGCTGGACACATGCAGGCGGCTGTCCCATGGGGAAAGCTCCCGCTGAGCATCCGAGACCGCGAAATATGCGCCCACATTCTTGATTTTTGCGTCCTTGAGCCATGTCTTGGAAATCATCTTGACTGCCGTCGGATTTGCGGCGTCAAATATCAGAACTCCCTCTGGGCACGTATCTGCCAGAGCCAACACCAAAGCCCTGACCTGCTCGTTCAGAAAATAATAAAATACGCCCGAAGCGAAGAATACGGCGCCATGTGAGAGGTCGATCTGGCTGAGCCATGCGGGGTCGTTCAGGTTGCCGGAAATATTTTTCTCACGTTCTCCGGCGGGCAGCAGTTCGTTTCGTACAGCGATCACGTCGGGAAAATCCAGATTATAGAGTTTGCAGCTTCCGTTGTCACAGGCTCTTCCCGTATTGTCCAGACCGCAGCCCAGATTCACCACGGCTGCATTCGGGTGGGCTTTCAGATAGTCCCGCACTTCAAAAGCTAAATCAGTCTGCCGCATGGCGACTTCCAGTGCGCCAAAACGCTGCATCAGGCGATGGGATTTTTGCTCTGCTTCTGAAAAATCGAAGTCGATCTCGTTCAGCAGTTGGACGGCGGTCTCATCGCGGTAAAGCGTCGGGTACAGCTCTGAGCACAATTTTCGAGAGTAAAGCGGGATAAGCAGTGTTTCCTGCACGGTGTTCTTTTCGATTTTATACTTCATCTGCATATCCTCCTTTTCGGACAAATGGCAGCTCAGGCATCCGATCCCGCTCCATGATCGAAATCAGCATGGAGGCAAATCCCTGCGGATCACGGATCTGATATTGCATGTGGTCGTAGTTCTCAAAAATCGGGAAGTGCCCTTGCGGATAGGCGTTTTTCACCGCATTCCGGTAGCGTGAAAAAACAGGACGACCGGATTCTTTTTATCATCCAATATTCAAATTGCATGGTATCCATCCCTGTCCTGTACGAAATTAGTGTAAACTAACTTTCTCTGCCGAAAAAAGCCGCCGATGGGCAACTGATGTACTTTTATTATAATCATACCGGCTTGAAAATGCAAGCGGCAGCGGGATTTTATTCTCAGTCAAAGCTATTGACACGATATGAAAATGGGATTATAGTATCCTCAAGATAGAAGGGGGTAGCGACAATGATGACGATCGCACGGATCATGGAAAAGATGATCGTCTTTTCCGAAGGAAATATTCATGATATCACGCACCTGAGCTGTGTGTGGACGTATGCGAAGACCATTGGCGAGCTGGAAGGACTGGACGCAGACACACAGTTTATTCTGGAAGTGGCAGCCATTACCCACGATATTGCCTGCCCGCTCTGCCGCAAAAAGTACGGCAATACCAACGGCAAATATCAGGAACAGGAGGGTGCGCCGCTGGTACGGGAGTTTCTGGCGGATACCGGCATGACAGCGGCGCAGATCGAACGGGTCGCCTATCTGGTGGGACACCACCACAGCCCGTCGCAGATCGACGGGATTGATTATCAGATTCTGATTGAAGCGGATTACATCGTCAATGCGTCCGAAAGCGGGTATAGTCAGCAGTCGATCCGGACCTTTATGGAACACACCATGAAAACGACGGCAGGCATCCGGCTGACAAAGACAGTGTTTGGCGTGTAAAAAAATAATTGGAGACAGGAAAAGCCCGAAGAGCAGCGATACTCTTCGGGCTTTTTACCTGCAAGATGATAAAGCGGAGAAATTATTTCCGATTGGTCAGCCGGTTCAGCAGCATCACTGCCAGAACGATGACGCCGATCACCAGAATAACGCCCACCATACCGATCACCATGATGGGCAGGGTAGTCATCCAAGAAGAAAGATGAAGCATATAGGCACCTCCATTAAGCCATCAGGGTCAGAATCAGACCGCCCGCAATGACGGACGCGATCTGACCTGAAACATTGACGCTGATGGAATACATCAGCAGGAAATTCTGGTTGTCTTCCTCCAGACCCATCTTGTTGACGACACGACCGCTCATGGGGAAGGCGGAGATGCCGGCTGCACCGATCATCGGGTTCAGCTTTTTGTCTTCGGGCAGGAACAGGTTCAGCAGCTTCGCAAAGAGCACGCCGCCAGCCGTATCAAAGACGAAAGCGACCAGACCCAGCGCAAGGATGAGCAAGGTATCCGGACGTACAAACTTATCCGCGGTCATCTGTCCGGCGACGGTCAGACCCAGCACGATGGTGATGAGGTTTGCCAGTACGTTCTGAGCAGTCTCACTGAGAGCATTCAGCACGCCGCACTCCCGCAGCAGGTTGCCGAACATCAAAAAGCCGACCAGCGCAACACTTGCCGGAGCGACCATACCGGCAATGATGGTGACAACAACGGGGAACAGGATCTTCGTCAACTGGGTGACATTGCCTTTTTCGTAGGGCATCCGGATCAGTCGTTCCTTGCGTGTCGTCAGCAGCCGGACGACCGGAGGCTGCACGATGGGAACCAGTGCCATGTAGCTGTATGCCGCCACCATGATGGCACCAAGGTACTGGGAGTTGAGGGTGTTCGCCACAAAAATTGCGGTGGGACCGTCCGCCGCACCGATTACAGCGATGGACGCCGCATCCTTCAGGTCAAAGAAGAAGCCTGCCAGAAACAGGGTGAAGAAGATGCCGAACTGAGCGGCTGCGCCGAAGAGCATCAGCCACGGCTTTTCCAGCAGAGGACCAAAGTCGATCATCGCACCGATGCCGATGAAGAGCAGCAACGGGAACAGCTCGTTGGACATGCCCGCCTCAAACAGGGCGGAAATGGGTCCGACGGTGTCGCCCTGCGTGATTGCGCCCGACAGGGGAAGGTTGACGAGGATCGCGCCAAAGCCCATGGGCAGCAGCAGGCTCGGCTCCATCTTTTTGGCGATGGCAAGGTAGATGAGCAGTGCGCCGATGCCCCACATCACTACCATCTGCCAGGTCAGGTTTCCAAAATTGGAAAACAGATTTGCGAATGTGTTCAGAAAGTTCATGTCGTTTTTGCCTCCTTTTGTTTCGTGCGGTGGCAAGAAAAAGAGACTCCTGCCACAGCGTTTTGTCTGTGACAAAAGTCTCAAGCGAACACATGACATCGGGCATTTCTGCCGTGTTGACGCTGCCATGCAGCAGTTTTCCGTATGGGGGAACGAAAAACTGCCCTTTACTCCCTTTTATCGAGAGTATTAAAGCAGAAAAACAGGGGAACTGTCAAGAAAAATGTAAAAATCTTTTCTGTATCTTATACGGCTTCCCATTAGTATGCTGAATTTATGCCGGCAGATGCTTCTCTTTGTCATTTTGCCCACACGAGACTGTATCAACTTTGTGGAAAACGGCCTTTGAAGGAGCCGGGCGATTTGTGGTACAATAAAGTGAAAACAAAACCACGATGGAAAGTCTGTTTTGCACAGTTTGTTCTAATTGGATGAAAGAGGAGCGATATGTCAAAATATCAAGCGGGAATGTTGGTCATATATGGAAACCTCAGCGTGCATGAGATCGAAAATGTCGCCCCACAGAGCTTTTGTGGGGAACCGGCGAAAGAATACTACACGCTTCGCCCCTATTTTTCGGATTCCCACGACCGCAGTTACATCCCGGCCGAGAAAGAAAGCGTTCTCCGTCCGGTCAGCTCAGCGGAAGAGGTCGCTGCCTGCTTTGAGCGGATCAAAACCGAGGAGCCGTCTGCTCCGGCTTCCAACAACCAGACAGTTTTGGCCGAGCATTATCAGGCCATGCTCCACACCAACGACTTTTACGAGTATCTGAAACTGTTCAAGGAGCTGTATCAGAAACAGAACTCCCAGCGGAGCCGCGGCCGCAAAACCAACACCATGGATATCCACTTTTACCAGATGGTCGAGCGCGTCCTGCGCGAAGAACTTGCGGTCGTGTTCCACGAATCGCAGGAAGATGCCTTCAAAAGGCTGACGGCGGCGGTGAAGTGAAATAACAAGATCCTGATGACAAAAAATGGACTGGATGTGGGGAATCCCAACATTCAGCCCGTTTTCTATTTGTCGATCAGTTTGCCTGTGCAGGAACGACCACGTTCACCGGCAGGACGTAAACGCCGTCTGTGGTATAGTAGGTGATCTGGGTGATGGTCTTGCCGATCATCGAAGCAAAGTAGGTCTCATCTGCGTCAAAGCCCAGCTCCGTACCACGCCAGATGTTTGTCACATGATGCAGGCCATACTCCGTGCCATCCTCGGTCGTCATGACGACACCGTAAACCTTGTTGGTGTTGACATCCAGATCAAAACCGTTGACCTTCATCTCGTAATCCGTATGACGACCATTGGTTGCCACTTCCACAGTGACACCGTTCACGGTCGTTTCGGTGGCGTTGACCTTGCCGAACTCCCAGTTTCCGGTAAATACGTTATACCATGCCGTTGCATAGTAGGCGGGAGCGTCGCTCAGCTTATAGTAAGAATAGCTGTCGTTCTCGAACAGGGCGGTCACGCCGGAGTAGGTGGTCGTGCTGTCCTTGCCGCGCAGCTTGACGGTGATGTCATAGCTGGTCTCATCCGTGACCTGCTTCGAGCTGTCCAATGCCCACGGGGTCAGGACCTTGACAGGGAACGAAACGCCGGTAATATCGGTGCCATCGCTGTTGACATGGTAGGAGCTGAGTGCCAGATTTCCGGCACGGGTCTTGGATTTTGTGGCACTGGTCACAGCGTCCACCTCACTCTGCACGCCAGTTGCCTTATAGAACTGTGCGTAGGGGATATTCATGACAACATAGGTCGAGGAAAAGCAGTTCTCCTCTTCTACGTCCTGTGCTGCAAAGGCAGGAACCGATACGGCACACACCATCATGGCGGCAGCCAGAATACCTGCAAGCGTCTTTTTCAATCTCATGGTAACACACCTCATCCAATAAAATTTAAAAGGTAGTCATCACTAACATTATACGCTAAAAAAAGCCGCACAAGCCTTGACTCGCTGGTTAGCGATAACTAATGAACGAAATTAAAATACCATGCTTGTGGAAAAATGTCAAGACACTTTGTGAGGAAATAAAAAAACAAAACGCACGCAGTCGGATGCGACAGACACCCAAAACAACTTACGCAAAGCGACATCGGTGTGGTATACTGAGCGTATCCTGATCATTGTAAGCAGAAAGGAAAAAACATGAAACCGATCGAAATCATAAAGAGCACCATGCCCTATGCCAGCGGATACGAAAATTTCCCCAGTGAGGCACAAAACCATGCGAAGCAATTGTGCTGGGAGTACAACCGCACCGCTCCCAATGAACCGGAGAAACGCCGTGCTATCTTGCGGGAGCTTCTGGGCACCTGCTCGCCCATGACCGGAATTGAGCCGGATTTCCACTGCGATTACGGCTTCAACATTCACACCCACGGGCTGACCGTCATCAACTACAACTGCGTGATCCTCGATACCTCTCCGGTGAACATTGGCGCGGGTGCGTTTATTGCGCCGGGCGTCTGTCTGGCGTGCTCCGGTCATGCGGTAGACCCTGAGCAGCGCAGTCAGGGCATTGGAACTTCAGCTCCCATTACGCTGGAAGAAAACGTCTGGATCGGCGCAAATTCCACGGTCTGCGGCGGTGTGACCATCGGCGCAGGCTCTGTCATCGGCGCGGGAAGCGTAGTGACCCATGATATCCCATCGGGCGTGGTCGCTGCCGGTGTGCCTTGCAGGGTGATCCGCCCCATCATGGAGAGGGATAAGATCAAGCCGGAGGATATTTTGTTTTAAACACTTAAAAATACAAGCACCCCGAAAACGGTTAGATAGCCGCTCTTCGGAGTGCTTGTAAAAACTTGAGGGAATTATTTCAGAGCCTCAGAAAGAATCTCCAGAAGAAGTGAGAAATCCAGAGGCTTCGCGATGTGACCGTTCATGCCGGCGTTCAGCGCATTCTGCCGATCCTCCTCAAAGGCGTTGGCGGTCATTGCAAAGATGGGGATGCCTGCTTTTTTGGCATCGGGCAGGGCACGGATCCTTCGGGCGGCTTCATAGCCATCCATAACGGGCATCTGAATATCCATCAGGATCAGGTCATACTGACCTTGCGCGGACTGTTCCACCTTCTGAACAGCGATCGCACCGTTCTCAGCCGTATCGACCACAAATCCCTGCTCGGTCAGGATCTCATTGGCGATCTCGCAGTTTAGATCGTTGTCCTCCACCAGCAGGATCTTTTTGCCCTTGAAGTCTGAGCCTGCGGAAGCATCGGGATGCTGTGTCGCTCTGGTGAACGGCTTTTCCAGGATCTTCTGCAGCTCGGAAAGGAACAGTGGCTTTTCACAGAAGGCGGTCACACCAGCGGCGTAAGCCTCATCTTCGATGTCCGCCCAATCATAAGCGGTTAGAATGATGATGGGGCAGTCTTCACGGATCACCTTGCGGATCTGCCGCACGACCTCGACGCCGTTCATATCGGGGATGAGCCAGTCGATGATGTAAACGCTGAACGCATCGCCCTGCTCCATTGCGTATTTCGCACGGATGACGGCTTCCTTGCCGGAGATCGTCCACTCCGGACGCATCCCGATCTTTGTCAGCATGGTGCTGACATTCAGGCAGGTATCGGTATCGTCGTCCGCCACCAGCGCGCGGACGCCGTCCAGATGCGGGAGCTGCTTCGGCTCTGCCTTCTGGCGGCTGAGCTCAAAGCAAAGGTTCACGATAAATTCGCTGCCCTTGTCCGGTTCGCTTTCGACCTCGATGGTACCGCCCATCAGATCAACGATGCTTTTGGTAATGGACATTCCCAGTCCGGTCCCCTGAATGCCGCTGACGGTCGAGGTCTCTTCACGGCTGAATTCCTCGAAGATATGCTTCTGGAAATCCTTGCTCATGCCGATGCCGTTGTCCTTGATGCGGAACTCGTAGTTGGCATGTCCCTCGGGCGCGCCATCCTTTTGCGAGATATGGAGACTGATCGCACCGCCGGTCGGGGTGAACTTGATTGCGTTGGACAGGATATTGATCAGGATCTGGTTCAGCCGCAGCGGATCCGTGATGATATCTTCATCCACCACATCCATCGCGTCGATGAAAAGAGCCAGCCGCTTGGCGGAAATATTCGGCTGGATAATGGAGCGGACATCATGGACGAGGTCGGGCAGGTGCACCACCTTTTCCTCGATCTTCACGTTGCCGCTTTCGATGCGGCTCATATCCAGCACATCGTTGATGAGGGAGAGCAGGTGCTGGCTGGAAACGGAAATCTTCTTGAGATAATCCAGAACCTGTTCTTTGTTGTCAATATGAGTCATCGCCAGTGAGGTGAAGCCGATGATCGCGTTCATCGGAGTGCGGATATCGTGACTCATGTTGAACAAAAACTCCCGTTTGGAGCGATTGGCGGCAGCCTCGTGCTGGATCGCGATCTCCAACTTCTGATTCTGCACCTCGAGCTGCTTGCGGTATTCCACCGCCTGCGCTTTGCGCTGTGCTTCCATTGCGGTCTCCGAACGTTTGCGCAGCATCTGAAGAACCGCTACGAGCAGGAAATAAACCACGACTGCCATCAGGACAAACGAGATAGTCGTGCGGAAAACGAACGACGTATTCGTATAGATATAGACGTCGAATGTCCGCCCGTGGCTGTACATTCCCCAATAAAGACCGGAGCCGTTCCAACCGCGGGTAAAGGTCAGTGTTCCGGCAGTTCCGGTTTTCAGAATCCCCAGCACCAGAGGGCTGTCCGAAGTGTCCAGCCCGATCAGCTCCGAGCGGTTGGACGCAAGGACACGATCGTTCTGCACGAGGAACAGCGTACCGCTGACGGCTTCCTGATATCCATCCAGAACGCTCTGAACCGACAGTGTTGCTTCCTCCACAAATTCTGCCGGAGTATAGCGATAGGCGAGAAGAATCTTATCCTCACTGCCTGCGCTGTGCGCGGTGACATCCATCGCAGCCCCATCCTCCAGAAGGACACGTTTCATGTAGGTCTTTTGGGGATATTGGAGCACAGTCAGGACAGCGTCTTTTTTGAGATGTTCCTCAAGCTGTGCGTAGCCGACCCCGTGCTCCGTATACTCGCACAGAAGTGTTCCGTCCGCGTTCAAAACCGAAATGCCGGTAAGCCAAAGCTTTTCGGTCTGTTCCTTCAAAGACTGCTCGTCCGAGAGATCGACCGTAGGATCGGCGGCAAGCTGATGCGTCGAGACCACCACACGGCGGAGAGCTTTTGCCGTGACGGTATTATTGTATTTTTCATAGCTGGTGGACTGTGCCTTGACAAAGTTAATCGTTTGATTGAAACGCTGCTGCGCAGTGCGCATCGCGCTCCATCCGGAGAAAGCGATGACACCAAGCAGGAAAAGCACGCCGATGACTAGATAGACCAGCCATACCTGCGCACACGAGGGGGCTTTGTATTTACGCTCCAATGGTGTCCACCTCCAGGTACTGCGAAGCATTCTCAAGATAGTTTCCAATGATCTGCGCCAGCGTGCCGTCTGTGCGCATCTGCGTGATCGTATCGCTCAGTTGGCTGTCCAGTCCGCGGTTGTCGTTCTTTGCAAACGCTGCGCCCAATCCGGTGACAAGAAGCGGCTCAGTCAAAATGCGGAAGGTGATGCTGTTATCCTGCATATACTGGAGGATCGCCGTTTCGTGGGCGGCAATGGCGTCCACATATCCGCAGCTCAGCAGAGTGTACTGCACATTGCGATCCTCGGCGCAGAAGACGTCAATGTTCTGCGGGAGACGCGGATCTGTGCCGCTCAGGAGAAGTTCCTCCGGCTTGGTGGTGCTCTGCACCGCAATCGTTTTTCCTTCAAGGTCACTGAGGGATTGAATGTCACTGTTCGGGTTGACAGCGACCACCTGACGGCTTACCATATAGGGACCCGCCCAGCGGTACAACTCCTCTCGACCAGCCATGGAAAAGCAGCCCCAGATACAGTCGATCGAGCCGCTTTCGACAAGGGTCGTTTTCTGCTCCCAGTCGATGATCTCAAATTGGGCGGCGTATCCTATCCGGCGGAAGGCTTCGGTGGCGATCTCGATATCAATGCCGGTGGGAACACCGTCATTGTTCAAATAGACAAAGGGCGGATAATTGTCGCTGCCCACAATGACCTGCGGAAGATTGCTCTGGGCAGTCAGACTGCCCACCGCAGTGGATGCTGCCAGCAGACCGCATCGTTTCAGAAACGACCGACGTGAAATCTTATTCATACACTTTTCTGTTCCTCACTCTTCTGCCCGCAGGCAAACCCTGTAATGGGCGAAATCATGACCCTGCCGGAGAGCATAGCAGGAGTTTTTTTATCTTACGGCATGAAATTGCGTTTCATGGTTCAATGTCCGGATTTATATAAATAATACCACGACCGTATCGCCAGCGCAAGGAAAAAATGGGATGCGCTGCGGAGAACGATCGTCAAGGAAATGTCATTTTTAAAATCGTACCGTATTGTTTGATCGCAGATGTTGTAAGGATGTTTCTGAGAGGGGAAACCGACTTTTCGCTGTATCGGACCAAGGCAATGTGGATCGCTTTGTCGTTTATCCTGGCAGAGCTGCTGCATTCGGTCTCTACGACCCTGTCACATCAGGCGACCTTCGCCGTCCTTGCCAACATCCGCAAAATGTGCTGTGATAAGCTGGCAAGGGTCTCTCTCGGTTATGTCAAGGATACTCCGTCCGGAACATTCAAGAACATCATGGTGGAGCGTATCGACAGCATCGAGACAACGCTTGCGCACATTGTGCCGGAATTCACCTCAAACCTCTTACGATCGAAAATAACATCAAGTTCGGTCGTCAGGACGCAAGCCATGAGGAGGTCGTCGAGGCGGCAAAAAAGGCATGCTGCCATGATTTTATCATGAAGCTTCTGGATGGCTACGACACTGTGATCGGCGAAGGCGGCGCAAGTCTTTCGGGCGGCGAGAAGCAACGGATCTCAATTGCCAGAGCAATCATGAAGGACGCACCGATCATTATTCTGGACGAAGCGACGGCGGATGTTGATCCGGAGAACGAAAAGGATCTGGTCGATGCCGTAGAAGCTCTCACCAATGAGAAAACGATCCTCATGATCGCCCATCGCCTGAAAACAGTGCGGCACGCAGACCAGATCATCGTGCTGGAAAAAGGCCGTATCGCGCAGCGTGGCACACATGAGCAGTTCATGACACAGGAGGGCATTTACAGGAGATTTGTTGATGCCAGAACGCAGGCAGTCAGTTGGAAACTCTGAGCAAAACGATCCATAACAAAAAGAGGCTCGAGCCGCCGGAATGTTCAACGGTTCGAGCCTCTTTTTCGTGTTTCCGGTTCAATGGCGGAAAACAGCTCTTTTCAGGTTATTTGCACCATTTGGAAAACTCCTCATCGGTACACTTGACGTAGTGGCTGCCTTCCACATGGTGGTTGGTGCCTTTGGAATAGTCGATGCCGGAGCTGGCGTAGTCATAGGTCTCGGCGACACGGCGCTTTTCAACGACCGGATTTGGCAGGGGAATCGCCGACAGCAGACTTCGGGTGTAGGGGTGGATGGGGTGTTCAAAGATCTCTTCGGTCGTGCCGGTCTCCAGCAGATGCCCCAGATGTAGTACGCCGATGCGATCGGAGATGTACTTGACCATGGAAAGGTCATGTGCGATGAACAGATAGGCGGTACCGGTCTCCTGCTGGATATCCTTCATCAGGTTGACGACCTGAGCCTGAATGGAGACATCCAATGCCGAGATACATTCGTCGGCAATGATGAGCTTTGGATTCATGATAAGAGCGCGGGCAATGCCGACGCGCTGCCGCTGACCGCCGGAGAACTGGTGCGGATAACGCTCCGCATGTTCCGGCGCAAGACCGACCTTCGCTAAGATCTTTTCCACCTTTTCACGGCGTTCAGCCTGCGTTTTGTACATGTGGTGGATGTCCAATCCCTCGCCGATGATGTCTTCCACTTTTTTGCGGGGATTCAGGGAAGCCATCGGATCCTGAAAGATCATCTGCATCTGCGTGCGCAGGGTAGTGTTCTGGGTGTGGGACAGATGTCCGCTGATATCCTGCCCATCGAAGATGAGCTTTCCGGCAGTGGGGTCGTATAGACGGATGATGCTGCGACCAATGGTGGACTTGCCGGAACCGGATTCACCTACCAGACCATACGTCTCGCCGGGATAGATCTCAAAGCTGACGTCTTCCACAGCCTTGACCGTGAAATTCTTGCTGACGCGGAAGTACTGTTTCAGCCCCTCGACCTTCAGCAGAGGGGTCGTGCTTTGTGCTGCCATTTATTCCGCCTCCTCGATTCTTTTTGCTTCGGTGCGCATCCGGACGATGCGATCTTTAAGCTCTGGCGGCATCTCTACCTTGGGCGCGCGGGGATCCAGCAGCCAGGTGGCTGCATAATGGGTCTCACTGATCTTGAACATGGGTGGCTCCACCTCATCATCGATTTTCAACGCAAAGCGGTTTCGGGGGGCAAAGGCGTCACCGGACTTCTCATGCAACAGGTTCGGAGGAGAACCGGGAATCGTATACAGACGGTCATCGGCGGTATCGAGATCGGGCATCGCCGACAACAGACCCCATGTGTACGGATGTTTCGGCTCGTAGAAGATCTCATCGATCGTGCCGGTCTCAACGATCTTGCCGGCATACATGACATCCACATAATCTGCCACTTTTGCCACAACGCCGAGGTCGTGAGTAATGTAGATGACCGAAATGCCGCGTTCCTTCTGGATGGTGCGGATCAGCTCCAGGATCTTCGCCTGAATCGTCACATCCAGAGCGGTGGTGGGCTCATCACAGATGAGCAGATCGGGGTCGCAGGAAAGGGCAATGGCAATGACGACGCGCTGACGCATACCGCCGGACAACTGGTGCGGATAGCTCTTCATCCGCTTTTCGGCATCGGTAATGCCAACTTCTTCCAGCAGCTCCAGTGCCTTTTTGTAAGCTTCCGCCTTGGGCATCTTGAAATGCCAGAGCATTCCTTCCATGATCTGCTTGCCGATGGTCATGGTCGGATCCAGACTGGTCATGGGATCCTGAAATACCATGGCGATGCGTTTGCCATTGATGTGGCGGCGGATCCACTTTTTGTCCTTTTGCAGAAGATCTACGGTTTCGGGGCTGCCGTCGGCATGGTGATAGCTGAACTGGATCGAACCGCTGTTCACGATGGCATTCTTGGCAAGAATCCCCATAGCGGCTTTCATGGTAACAGACTTACCGGAACCGGACTCGCCCACCAGCGCAACGGTCTCGCCTTTGTAAAGATCGATGTTCACGCCACGGATCGCATGCACAGGACCAGCGGTGGTCTTAAAGGTGATATCGAGGTCTCGCACCGACAAGACCTGTTCTTTTTTTGTTTCAGGCATTGGGTGTTCCTCCTTACATGCTCTTCATCTTAGGATCCAGTGCTTCACGCAGACCGTCGGCCACAAGGTTAAAGCTGAGCATCAGCAGGCTCATGACTACGATGGGTGGGATGATCTGATACGGGTGCGTGGTGAAGCTATTGTACAGTTCACTGATGAGAGAACCCAGCGAGCACTGAGGCACAGGGATGCCAAGACCGACAAAAGACAGGAATGCTTCGGTGAAGATGGCGGTCGGGATGCTGAACATGACCTGCGTGATGATCGGTCCAATGATGTTGGGCAGAACTTCTTTGAAGATGATGAAGAAGCTGCCGGCACCCAGCGTTCGGGATGCCAGAACAAATTCCTGATCCTTCAGCTTGAGCATCTCGGCGCGGGCAATGCGGCTCATGCCGACCCACTCGGTCAGCATCAGAGCGAAGATGATCGTTACCATACCGGGCTGCAATACCAGAAGCAGCAGTGTGACGATGACCAGACGGGGGATACCGTTGGCGACTTCGAGAAAACGCTGCATAACCATATCCACCTTGCCGCCGAAATAGCCGGAGATCAGACCGTAACTCATGCCGATCACCATGTCAATGACAGCAGCAGCTACTGCGATGATGAGCGAGACACGGGCACCCTCCCAGGTGCGAGTCCAGATGTCACGACCATACAGGTCGCTGCCGAACCAGTAATAGACGTCGGTTTTTCCCTTTTCCTCGTAAGCATTCGTGACCTTGGTGCCGGTGGTCGTGCTCATTTTTTCGCTGCCATCCAGAATGCCGAACTGCTCAATGCCGGGCACACGGGGAGCGAAGTTCTTTTGGCTCAGATCCTGACCGGAGTAGGTATAACTGTTCATGCCGGGACCAAAGATCGCCAGCAGCACGATGAAGAGGATGAGAATCAGACCAAACACCGCGCTCTTCTTCTGGAAGAAACGGATGAGCGCGTCCTTCCAGAAGCTCTGCGCCGCAAAGTTGGAGTCCACAGTGATCTCGTCATCGTTATGCTTGAGAGTAAAATCTGCATCTGCAAAGGTGTGCTCCGTATACAATGCGTCCACAGCATCCACAATGGCGTCGGCGGTGGATTCGCCGCCAAGCCGAATCGCTTTTTCTGCCATTTAGTCATCCCCCTTTGCCAAACGAATGCGCGGGTCGATGATGCCGTACAGCAGGTCAACGACCAGCATGATGCCAATATACATGGCACTGTAAATGAAGCTCAGACCAATTACCACGTTGTAGTCGTTGGACTGGATAGCCGTCACCAGCAGGCTGCCCACGCCGGGGATGGCAAAGATCTTTTCGACTACCAGCGAGCCGGTCATCAGATCGACGATAAGCGGAGCCAGGACCGTGATAATGGGAATAAGGGCATTTCGCAGGGCATGGCGGAAAATCAGAGCCGAACCGGAAATGCCCTTGCTCTCAGCCAGAAGCATATAATCGGAGTCCAGAACCTCGATCATCTCACTGCGGGTGAAGCGGGCAATGGACGCCATCGTGAACATGGAAAGAGACACGCTGGGCAGGACGCTTGAACCAAAGATGTCCTTCGCGGAGAAGAGCATCGGAAACCAGCGAAGCTTGAAGCCGAAGGTATAGCTCAGTGCCAGCGCGAACACGTAGGACGGCACAGACACGCCGATGACGGAAATGATCGTCGCAATGGTGTCAAGGATGGTGTCGCGGTTGAGAGCGGCGATGATGCCCAGCACAAGCCCTACGATAGCACCCAGCGTGACAGCCATGCCGCCGATCTGGATGGAGACCGGCAGACGGGACTGGATCAGCTGGGAGATGGGCGTATTCTTGGAGATATTGTAGCTCACGCCAAAATCTCCGCGCAGCATATTGCCCACATAACGGAAGAACTGGATATAGATCGGCTGGTCGAGACCATATTTTGCATACAGGGACGCCTTCATGTCAGCCGTCAGCTTTTCGTCGTTGAAGGGTGAACCGGGCATGAGCTGCATCAGGATGAACAATACCAGCAGAATTGCCAGCAGGGTGAACAGCGAGGTCAGGATTCGCTTGAGGGTATACTTTTTCACGTCGGATGAACCTCCTTTGCCTGAATCGGCTTTCGCGGTCAGTCGTTCGTCTGCCGCGGACAGGTGCAATGTCAAAAAGGCGCACAGTGGCTTTTGCGGGCCACTGTGCGGCCTTGGTTCAACGATTCAGTTCAGGTTACTCGCTCTTAGTGGTATTCTTGTACACACGGTTCAAAGCACAGGGATGATGCTCCACTCCCTTGACGGCACTGGAGATCATTTCGGCATTGCACTGACCATACAGAGGGAAGATGACTGCCTGCTCCAGAACGATCTGCTCTGCCTCGTACAGTGCTTCCCAGCGACCTTCGGGGTCGGTGCACAGATCGCCAGTGGTGCATTCCGCAATGATAGAATCATAATCAGCATCGCTCCACAGACCGTAGTTGTTGGAGTTGCCCGTTACCCACATACCCAGATAGGTCATGGGGTCAGCATAGTCGGGACCCCAACGGGTCAGACCGATCTCAAATGTACCATCCTGCATATCCTGCACGCGCTGCTTCTTGGGCTCGACGGTCAGGTTCAGGGTGAAGCCATCCAGAGTTGTTTCCAACTGCTCCTTGACGACCTGCGCCACCTTCTGGGGGGCATCGTCAGCATCAACGACCATGTCAAAGGTAAAGGAGTCCTTGCCCAGCTCGGTCTTAGCCTGCTCATAATATTCCTTGGCCTTATCGGGATCGTAAGCGCAGAATTCTGCGAATTTGGTCTGGTCGCCGCTGAAGTCGCTGCCATCAGGACCGGTCGCGAACTGCGGCGGAACGGCGGTGTAGCAGGATGCGGAGCCATCCTTCAGGACATCGTTGGTGATGGAATCACGGTCGAGAGCGAAGGTGATAGCCTTGCGCAGATTCTCGTTGGCAAGTTCGGTCACGCCGCTGATGTTGGGGCTGATGTACCACAGATAGCCAGCACCCACGCTGGTGAATTCGGGATCGTCCTTGACCTGATCGACCTGCTCACCGTTCAGCAGGGTCATATCCAGAGCACCAGTCTGATAGCTCATCAGAGCCTGCTGGCTGTCTTTGATGACCTGATAGGACAGACCGTCCAGAGCAATTTTATCGGCATCATAGTAATCGGGGTTCTTTTCCAGCGTGAAGGCAGTCGCCGCAGGCTGATAATCGGTCAATTTGAAGGCGCCATTTGCCAGAACCGTATCGGGGCTGGTGCCAAAGGTGTCAGCACAAGTGTTATAGAATGCCTCGTTGACGGGGTAGAATGTGGGGAAATACATCAAGCTCAGGAAATAGCTGACCGGAACGTTCAACTGGACTTCCAGAGTCTTATCATCTACAGCAGTCACACCCAGATCGGTGACGGGCTTTTCGCCTGCGATGATGGCTTCCGCATTCACGACCTGACCGATATCCGACAGCATATAAGAGTACTCAGAAGCAGTGGCGGGATCTACTGCGCGCTGCCAGCCAAACACGAAGTCGGCGGCAGTCACGGCGTCCCCATTTGCCCACTTGGCGTCACGCAGATGGAAGGTATAGGTCTTGCCATCCTCACTGATGTCGTAAGTCTCTGCCAGAGCGGGAATGGCGGAACCATCCGCATCCATCTGCATCAGACCATCCGTGTAGTCCGCAATGACTTCGAAGGAAGTGCCGTCGGTAGCTACCTGTGGATCCAGAGACTGGACTTCAGTCTCCAGCATGATGTTCAGCGTACCGCCTGTTGCGGTACCAGCCGTCGAAGAAGCTGTGGAAGCAGAAGAAGCCACTGTCGTGCTGGAAGAACCACCGCAGGCGGTCAAAGCCAGAGCCGCAGTGGAAACGCCAGCAGCTGCCAGGAAGCTACGGCGTGAAATGCAACGATTGAATTTCATAGATTGTTCCCCTCTCTTTGCTGCTTCAATCCTCTAATTGGATAAAGCAGCGCGTTCTAAAAATACACAAGGGCTTTCCGTTCTTCCTCTGGAACTTTGCACTCCCTTGTGCTATGACCGCATTATACTGCTGCTTTTAGGGAAAGGAAAGAGGTTTTATCAAATTATTTTTCCAGAAAGCGCATTTCTGCGAATCGTCCAACACTTTGCCGAAAATAAGCGTTATATTTTGTTCGATTTTCACCTATGAGTGTATTTCACTTGTAAATGCTTTCGATTGAAAAAGTATTGTTTGCTCTTCTTGAACCGCAAAAATCAAACTTCGAGTTTGTTTTATAAAGAAGAACGGGCGTTTCGCTTTTACGGATGAGTTTGAGCTTTCGCTCCGTGCATCATAATCTTCCAGCGGGTAAGATGTTAATATCATCTTTGTTCAACTTTTTTTCTTGAAAATTAAAGAGCTGTGCCGTATTATTAAAAACTACTATAAAAAGCCGACACAAAGCTTTTGGGGCTTCGTGTCGGCTTGAGGAACAGAGTAACCGTGTTAAATATTGCGACTCTGCTGCTTCTGGCGCATATCATTGGTGTAATTTTGCAGGGCATCCAGAGTTGGATCTCGAATGCCGAGCCACGTGGAAATATTTTTATAAGTGTTTTCCGCAAAGTTATAGCCAGCAATCGCAACTTTAAACAGAAGCATGGGGACAAACGAAATAGAGAGCGAAATAATACCGCCGCTGAAGAAGAAATCGTCCAGATGGAGATCCGAAACGAAATTGTTCCAGGCGTCCTTGAGCTCGCCGCCGCCGATCACCAGCCGCTGCTCATCTTCGGGAATGCTGGAATAAGATGCAGGCATACGCAGGTTTTTCATATATGACTCCTTTCAATTGGATGATATCCCGCAAGACCGAAGGATCATGCGGCAGAGAGAGCCACCGTGGAAGGATTCATAGACTGCTCATAGGCATTCTTCAAGTCGTTGTAGATCGAAGAGAACATGTAGTAGAGGTTGACCGCCTGAACGTAGAGGTAGTATCCGGCAAAGCCGGCAAAAACGAATGTTGCGGCGCGTCCGAGCGTGCCCTGATTGTTCCAGAAATACCGGATCGCAGCGGAGGGCTTGATGCCGTCTGCCTTTGCGGCCTGAAGACCATTGACCGTATTGGAGAAAGCGGTTTGACCCAGCAGACGGATGTAGTTGATGACGGCATTCGTGCAGAAGGTTGCGACCTGATCCGGAGAAATGGGGGAGGTGATCTGATAATCGCCAACGACGAAGGTGTAAGAACCACCCTCGATGTAGATCATTTCCTCTTCGACAATAACCGCATAGGCTGCGGGGAATTGCATTGAGTTCTGGCAGGTATGATCCATAATAGGAGACTCCTTTCGCTGATCGCTCCGCAGAGATCGGAGCGTGGGTTTGTATGGATTATAGCATAATTTGAGAAAAACAACAAGAGAGCGAAACTTTGCGAGAAGGATGCGATTAGTGAAAGAATGGTGAACAAACACGGAAAAGAAACGAAAAAGCGCAGGAAACCGGAAAACAGAGCGGAAATGCCGCTGTGAAAAAATGTTGTGTGTGAAATTTGAGCAGGAACAAAAAACAACCGACACCCATTCCGTTCAGGAACAGGCGTCGGTTGACTTCAGATAAAAAAGAAAATAAAAGGGAAGACACTGTTATCGTTGCAATGAGGGACAGGAAATGAAGTGTCAGAGATCTTACTCCGATCGCAGAGCCTTGACAGGATCGGACTTGGACGCGCTCTTGGCAGGGATAAAACCGCCGAGGATCGTCAGCATAGTCGCCAAAGCGATGAGAATGGCGGCTGCTCCGATGGGGAGAACGGCAGTCACGCTGGAACTGCCGGAGACTTTGTGGATGAGGATGTTGCCCGGAATGAGAAGAAGCTCGCTGAGGACAATGCCCATGACGCCGGAGCACAGACCGATGATGAAGGTCTCGGCATTGAACACCTCAGAGATATTGCGTTTGGAGGCACCGATGGCGCGCAGGATGCCGATCTCCTTCCGGCGTTCCAGAACACTGATATAGGTGATGACGCCGATCATGATGGAGGAGACGACCAGAGAGATGGAGACGAAGGCGACCAGCATATTGCTGATC
This sequence comes from Bacteroides uniformis, assembly GCA_963615155.1. Taxonomy (GTDB): domain Bacteria; phylum Bacillota; class Clostridia; order Oscillospirales; family Ruminococcaceae; genus Faecalibacterium. Next base: position 23,020 of record CAVEGP010000016.1, read on the forward strand.
ATGTTGATGATCTCGGTGACAGAGGTCATCAGGGTACCGACAAGGTCGGTGTAACGGATGACCTGATCGTCTGCGCCCTGTGCCGACATGCTGGCGTTGTAAGCATCCAGCTTGGCGACGATGCTGGCCTTATGGTCGAAGTCGCTGGGATAGATGTTGATCTGGCTGGGATCGTTGAAGTCCGCATAGCCGAAATTCTGGAGATTGCTGTCATAGGTGGCAGTGGAGGAAAGCATCGAGGACTTCATCAGCTCGGTCAAGTCGTCCTCGCTCATATTGATCTGGATGGCATTCCGGAACGCCGACGCGTCGATTTTCAGGGCGTTTTCCATCTGGCTGCTCAGCTTGGCGATATTTTCTGCCATTGCTGATTGCAGCTTTCCGCTCATCTGAGTCATCATCTGGGTCATAGCGGTTTCCATCGCAGTGCTGATCTGCGTCTGAAGTGTCTCTGTGATCTGAGAAGAATAGCCTGCCAGAACCGTCTGCATGGCTTGCTGGATGGCGGCAGAGACCTGCGACTCGATGACATCAGTATCCACCAGCTCGCCCATCGTTTCCGCCATCAACTGCTGGAATTGCTCGGTCTTGAGGTACTCGGAGAAGCTGATCTTGTCCAGATGAAGGATACCGTTGCCGATCACATAGTTTTTATAGCCGTCAAAGACCTTCTTGATCAGATCCTCGAGAGCGTCGGAAGAGATGGACAGATCGAGATCAGAGAACGCACCGCTCAGGTCGAGATCGGGCAGGTCGCCTATGCTCCCGAGATCCAGATCAAAGCTGTCCGGATCGATCAGGGTGGAAAGGTCGAGCGAATCGCCGTCGAAATCGAACGCGCTGCTCAGGTCAAAGCTCAGGGCACTGGCGTCGAACTGGAAGGCGTTCTGAAGCATGTCGGTGTCGATTGTGAAGAGGGAGGAGAGGTCGAAAGTGGACAGCGTGTCCTCCGAACCGAATTCCTCACCGGTCAGGACATTGATGGTAGGGGTATTCATCTGCTCTTTGACGATCTCACTGTTCTGAGCCTGCTCAATGACATGCTTCGTCAGGGCAGAGGAATAGGCGATGCCGGAGGAGAGCATGGCGGCGGAGGAGTTCGGATTTGGCTGAACGACGCCGACCACAGTCAGGTCTTCACTGTCAGAGACGAGCTGCTTCATATAGTCGGTGTCATCGGTCTTGCTCTTCCAGACCTTGTAGGTCTCGTCGTAGACGTAGCAGTCGGACGCATCGACCAGCTTGAAGGTAAGACCGAGGAAATCGTCTGTGGTGTAGGTTTTGAAGTCGTCCGGGATGGTGACATTCTGGTTCTGGGCGAACTGCTGGATCATTTTGTCCAGCTCGGCATTATCCCGCAATCCCATCGCATAGAGAGCATAGTCGGTGACGCTGCCGTCCGCACCCAGAACCACGACACATTCGTTGTATTTTTCCGGCCAGTGCCCGGCCTTGACTTCATATTGGGAGTTGTACAGCTCGCTGTTTTCGGGGAGCTGAAAGAAAACGCTGGTGTTCATCATGGAGGACATGATGCTGTTGGTCGAGGTCGAGGAGCTGATGCCCAGCGAGGAAAGGGAAGAATCCGGATTGACCTGACGAATGCTGCCGTCAGCGTTTTCACGGAAGATCTGAGGGGATACATTATAAGAATACTCGATCGAGGTGGTGTCCTCGGCGATCGTGCAGTCATCGCTTTCGAGATAGGACTTGAACGATCTCAGGTCGTTGGAGGTGACACCGGAGACCATTTGGATGATCAGCTGACGCACGGGAATCATCTCTTCCCCGGAGGAGCTGTCCGAGCCGGAGGCACTGTCCGAAACACTGCCTCCGGTACTGGAGGAGCCGCCGGACAGCAGAGAGGTCAGATCCATGCCACTGCTCATGATCTGGAGCGGATACTCGCTCAGGGTCGAACGCTCCATATTGTCGATATAATCGTTGACGCCTGTGGACAGTGAAATGATGAGGGCGATGCCGATGATGCCGATCGAGCCGGCAAAGGCGGTCAGAAGGGTGCGGGTCTTTTTGGTCTTCAGGTTGTTGAAGCTCAGTGCGAGGGAAGTCAGCCACGACATGGAGGAACGTCCCATGTTTTTATGGATCGGCGGCGCAAGCTGGGTCTTGTCCGGTTCATAAGGCATGGTGTCGGACAGGATCACACCGTCTTTCAGGTTAACGATGCGGGTCGCATACCGCTCGGCAAGCTCGGGGTTATGGGTCACCATGACGACCAGACGATCCTTTGCGACCTCTTTCAGCAGCTCCATGACCTGAATGCTCGTCTCACTGTCCAATGCGCCGGTCGGCTCGTCTGCCAGCAGGATGTCCGGATTGTTGACAAGAGCGCGGGCAATGGCGACACGCTGCATCTGACCGCCCGACATTTCGGTGGGGTGTTTGTGCAGCTGGTTGCCCAGACCGACCTTCTGCAGCGCTTCGGTGGCGCGGCGTTTCCGCTCCGCACCTGAAATACCCGAGATCGTCAGGGCAAGCTCGACGTTTGCCAGAACGGTCTGGTGCGGGATGAGATTGTAGCTCTGGAACACGAAGCCGATGGTGTGGTTGCGGTAGGAGTCCCAGTCACGGTCGGTATATTTTTTGGTCGAGATACCGTTGATGATGAGATCGCCGCTGTCGTAACGGTCAAGACCGCCGATGATGTTCAGCAGGGTGGTTTTGCCGGAGCCGCTTGGTCCGAGGATGGCAACAAATTCGTTGTCGCGCAGGTTCAGACTGACCTTGTTCAATGCGGTCTGTACAAGGTCTCCTGTCCGGTATTCTTTGTGGATCTCTTTGAGTTGAAGCATGAGCACGCCTTTCTGATTCACTGGAAGATGTCAATATTTAAGTCAGTATATCAGACGAATGTGAATAAATCGTTGCTTTCCTCCCAAAAATTCGCGCTGAAACTGTCAGTTTTGCACGGTTCTGGAAGATCTTTCAATCTAAAGCAAAAGATTGGGAATCTGCACCGGAACGCTTGCTTTTTGGACGCGGCGATGGTATCCTTAGCATGGAAACGCCCGCAATGCACCCATGCAGCTGAAAGGCGGCAGATCCTGCCGCAGTGCGACACTTTTCGACACAAATTTTCAGTTGAATCTTTTCTTCCGGCTCTATAAAATAGAGACACGATTCCTGAGAGCGCGGCTTTTTAAGAAGGCTGCTGACATTAAGGCAAGGGGGAACATGCGGTGAACAAAAAGCACAGCACGAAAAAACTGCGGGTGGCTCTGGCAAGTTACGATGCGCGTCAGATCCGAGTGTGGAAGCACTATCTTGAGGAACAAGGCACAGAGTTGTCCTGTCGTGGATACCGCTGCGGTGAGGAGCTGCTGCTCGCTCTCCGGGAAAGAGAGCGGTTCGATGTGGTGGTGCTGGGAAGCCGATTGGAAGATATGGATGCCAGAATGTTTTTGGAACGTGCCGGAAAGCTGGTTCATAAACCATTCTTCCTCCTGATGGAGGATGGAGGACCGGAAAGGTCATCCGCAGACAGCTTTCTGCCGGATGGTCCCTGTTATCTCATCCGCCATACCAGTCTGCGGGTGCTGCTGCAGAAGCTTCAGGAAAGCATGGGCGATACGCCTCAGCGCATTGAAAATATTTGTCGGGAATTCTATTTCCAGTGGGGGCTTTTGCAGTCGGATATCAACTGCGCCTATCTGACGCAGGCGGTCTGCATTGCCTGCACGACTGAAAACAAGCTGGCGATCCGCAAAGAGATTTTGCGTCAGGTGGCAGAGCAGCATGGCATGAAGGTCATCGCGGTTGACAGCGGGCTGCGCCGACTGATCAATGGGCTGGAAATGAGACAGACCGATGGCTGGAAGCGGTTCAAACGGCAGAATCGACTGGACGGCACAACGGTCACGACCGGAAAGCTGATCTATGCCCTCAAGGATGCAGTCGAGCAATATTGAACAACACGTTCTTGAAAGAATGGATGAGAGGGGAGCAGGCATCATGGACGAGATAAAAGAGGAACAGCGGTTTCCACGGAAGGAGTTTGAAGATGCCTGCGGTCATTCTCTCAGTCTGATCGACCAGAACCGAGAATATCTTCAGATGCGGCTGGTCGCTATGGAAGACAAGCGGACGATGGAAGCACTGGATGATATCGAGGTCGAAACTGCCCGCCTGAACCGCACCATTGCGGAGCTGATGCAGTTGCTGGAGCTGACGGACAATGAGCCGCAGAGAAATTGCTGGTTCGATCTCTGCCGCATCCTGCGGGTGGTGGAACAGATGCGGGATGATATTTTCCGGCAGATGAACGTCAAGCTGAAGCTGGAGCTTTCGGGTATGGATTCCTGCTGGCTGCGGGCAGATCCGGAACAGACGGAACGGATCTGCTTTCATTTATTGTCGAATGCTCTGCGTGCCTGCGCGCCCGGCGGAAAGATCGTTTTTCGGCTAGAGCGGAAGGGAGAACGCTGTAAATTGACCGTATCGGACAATGGCTGCGGTCTGGCAACGCCGGAACGTTGGCAGGAAAATCACCGCCGCTTTCTGGGCGGGGCGAAGGCTGGGCTGCAGCTTTGCCGTGCCTACTGTCAGCGGTTCGGCTGGACGATGTCCCTGACCGATCGACCGAGAGGCGGTGCGCAGGCTGAGGTGCTGATTCCGCTCCCAACCGAAAAGCCGGAGCTGTCCGCCGAAGTGGAGCTGAGCAGCACAGACAGCGAAAGAACTACCCATCTGCGCTGGCTCATCCGGCGGGAATTGAGGATCCTTTGAACCAAACTGAACCGAAACAGAGCGCGGAAGCTGCTGCATGACCGTTCCGTTGAGCAAGTGCTTGCGTCACAAAGTGACGACGGAGAGGCTGTGCGGTGGCTTTTTGTGTTCCAAAGAATTCCAAACAGTAAAGAATCTTTGCTGAATGCTGGAAAAACCTGCCGAAAGAATCACGAAATTAACAAAATGTTTAAGAAATAGAGCGGAAAAACCTGTTTTTACGTTATAAAATAGAAAGAGCCATTGATTGTCAAATCAAGTTGGTTTATAATATAACCGTATGCGAATCGACAGGATGATTCGCTAACGAACTAATTTTTGGCAAAGATTTTGGCTTTGATCTCCACGCCGGAACGCACACGGCGAGAACCCATCAGGGAGGAAAAACAACGTGAGAGTAGGTCTTGACATCGGCAGCACGACGATCAAGTGCGTTGTGCTGGATGAAAACGATACCCTTGTATATTCAACATACGAACGACATTACAGCCACATTCTGGAAAAGGCGCAGGAGCTTCTGCGCCGCATCGACAACGAGCATCTGCATGGTCAGAAGGCGCTGCTGAGCATTTCCGGCTCGGCAGGCATGGGTCTGGCGGATAGCTGTGGCGTATCCTTTGTGCAGGAGGTTTTCTCGACCCGTGTTGCGGTTAAGAAATTCGTCCCCGCCACAGACTGCGTGATCGAGCTGGGTGGTGAGGACGCAAAGATCCTCTTCCTGACAAACGGAACGGAAGTCCGCATGAATGGAAGCTGTGCCGGCGGCACGGGCGCATTCATCGATCAGATGGCGACCCTGTTAAAAATGAGCGCGGACGAGATGAACAAGGCGGCGGAACAGGCACAGCGCACCTATACCATCGCGTCCCGCTGCGGCGTTTTCGCCAAGAGCGATGTTCAGCCCCTCATCAATCAGGGCGCGCGCACCGAGGACATCGCTGCCAGCATCTATAAAGCCGTTGTCAACCAGACCATTGCGGGTCTGGCACAGGGTCGCCCGATCAAGGGCAACATTTTGTATCTGGGCGGTCCGCTGACCTTCAGCACCGTTCTGCGCAAGAGCTTCGACGAGGCGTTGGGCGTGACCGGTATTTGTCCGGAAAACAGTTTGCTGTATGTTGCGCTGGGCGCAGCCATCTATGCGGATCAGGAGTTCAACCTATCCGACGTGGCAAAGGAGCTGGACGAGTATGCGGCAACGGCTACTTATGCCAGCGAGCCGCCCCTCTTCGCCAACAAGGAAGAGTACGAGGCGTTCCATGCCCGCCATATGTCCCACAGTGTGCCGCGTGTACCCTTCAGCGCGCAGTGCGGTCCGGTGCATATCGGCATTGATTCCGGCTCGACCACCGTCAAGCTGGTGGTCGTGGACGAGAAGAGCCAGATTTTGTATACCAACTATCAGCCCAATCTCGGCAATCCGCTGCCCCTCATCCGAGAACAGCTTGTGAAAATCTATAAAGAGCACCCGGGCTTACAGGTCGCCAGCGTAACGACTACCGGTTACGGCGAGGAGCTTGTCAAAAATGCGTTCCGCTGTGATTATGGTCTGGTCGAGACGGTGGCGCACTTTACCGCTGCAAAATATTTTATGCCGGACGTCGATTTCATCATTGATATCGGCGGTCAGGATATGAAGTGCTTCAAGATTGAGGATGGTGCCATCAGCAACATTTTCCTGAATGAAGCCTGCTCTTCCGGCTGCGGCAGCTTCCTGCAGACCTTTGCGCAGGCTTTGGGCTACGACGTCAAGGATTTTGCCGCACTGGGTCTGTTCGCGGATCGTCCGGTCGATCTTGGCAGCCGCTGCACCGTCTTCATGAACAGCTCGGTCAAGCAGGCACAGAAGGACGGCGCAAGCATCGAGAACATTTCGGCGGGTCTGTCCATCAGTGTCGTCAAGAACGCGCTGTACAAGGTCATTCGCACTTCCAGCCCCGAAGAGCTGGGACGCAAGATCGTCGTGCAGGGCGGCACCTTCTACAATGAAGCCGTTCTCCGCGCCTTCGAGAAGGAGATGGGGGTCGATGTGATCCGACCGGATATCGCGGGTCTGATGGGTGCGTATGGCGCGGCTCTCCACGGTCTGCGTCAAAGCCATAAAAACGGTCAGACCGTTTCCCACATGATGGATCAGCAGGAGCTGGAGAACTTCAACCAGAAGGTCGTCAGCGTCAAATGCGGCGGCTGCGGCAACCACTGCCAGCTTACCGTCAACACCTTCGCCGACGGTCGCAAATTCATCTCTGGAAACCGCTGCGACAAGCCGGTTACGGGCAAGAGCGAGGACAACAGTCTCAACCTCTACGCCTATAAGCAGCAGCTCCTCGCCAGCTATAAGCCTGTGCCCGGCAAGCGTGGTTCGATCGGCATCCCGCTCTGTCTTGGTTTCTATGAGCTGCTGCCCTTCTGGTACACCTTCTGGACGAAGTTGGGCTTCGCCGTCTACACCAGCCCGGTGTCCAGCCGTGGTCTGTACCTGTCCGGTCAGGCGACCATCCCCAGCGATACCGCCTGCTTCCCCGCAAAGCTGAGCCATGGTCATGTCAAGGCTTTGAGCCAGATGGAACTGGATGCGATCTTCTATCCCTGCCTGACCTATAACATTGATGAAGGTCTGGGAGATAATCACTACAACTGTCCGGTCGTGGCATACTATCCCGAGGTTCTGGCAGGCAACTGCCCTGAATTGGAGGGCAGAAAGTTTATCTACGATTACGTTGGCATCCACCGCCCGAAGGATTTCGTCAAGAAGATGGCAAAGGACGTTCTTCCGAAGTATTTCGGCGGCATCTCCGAAAAAGAGGTGCAGGAAGCGTCTGATGCGGCCTTTGCTGAGTATGAAGCACATATGGCAAAGATCCGGGTCAAGGGCAGCGAGATCATCGACGAGGCGCGCCGTCAGGGCAAGCGGATCATCGTGCTGGCGGGTCGTCCCTATCATGTTGATCCCGAGGTCAACCACGGTATCGACCATCTCATCACCCGTCACGGTGCGGCTGTCGTCACGGAGGACAGCATCTCGAATCGGGTACAGAAGTTCCCGACCAGCGTTCTGAACCAGTGGACGTACCACAGCCGTCTGTATGCGGCGGCAAAATACTGCACGACCCAGAAGGATATGGATCTTGTCCAGCTGGTTTCCTTCGGCTGCGGCGTTGACGCCATCACCACCGACGAGACCCGCGAGATTCTGCAGGAGGGTGGCAAGCTTTATACCCAGCTCAAGATCGACGAGATCACCAACCTCGGCGCAGTGAATATCCGTCTGCGCAGCCTCTTTGCCGCTCTGGATGAGCGCGACGAGGATCGGAAAGGGGAATAATCCATGGAATACAATTACCCGAAATTCACTCCGGAGATGAAGAAGACCCATACGATTCTCATCCCCAATATGGCGATCACTCAGTTCCGTCTGCTGGAATACGCGCTACGCTATGACGGCTACAAGTGCGAGATCCTTGGCAACTGCGGCAGCGCGGTGGCTCAGCTGGGTCTGAAATATGTCCACAACGACACTTGCTATCCGGCACTGCTGGTCATCGGTCAGTTCCTCGATGCGCTGAACAGCGGCAAGTATGACCTCGAGCACACCGCTCTGCTTATTACCCAGACAGGCGGCGGATGCCGTGCATCCAACTACATCCACCTGCTCCGCAAGGCTCTGGTGAAGGCGGGGTATCCGCAGATCCCAGTTGCCAGCCTGAACTTCTCCGGTCTGGAAAAGGACAGCGGCTTTCAGATGACCCTGCCGCTGGCACGCCGCGCGCTGGCATGTGTCTTTTACGGCGATATGCTCTGTGCTCTCCGCAATCAGGTCGCGCCTTATGAGGATGAAAAGGGGGTGGCCGATCAGATGGTTGACCTCTGGGTCAGCCGTCTGGGGCGCGCTCTGCTGGCAGGCAAGGGCTTTACTTCCCGTGAGATGAAGCACACCTTCCCGCTCATCGCAAAAGATTTCGCCCAAATTCCCGTTACCCGTGTTCCGAAGGTCAAGGTTGGCGTTGTCGGCGAGATCTACGTCAAGTACAGCCCGCTGGGCAACAATGACCTTCAGAAGTTCCTCGAAAGTCAGGATTGCGAGGTCAACTTCCCGGGGCTGATGGGCTTTGTCCAGTACTGTATCTTCAATATGGGCGAGGATCACATCCTGTACGGCGGCGCACTGGGCATCAAGTTGGGAACAGATCAATTGCTCAACTGGCTGGACAGCGTGGAGCGTTCTATGCTCAAGGCGACTGCGGACGCAGGTTTCTATGCGCCCGGTCCGTTCAAGGAGCTGGTCGAGAAGCCCAAGGGCGTGATTTCTTTGGGCGCTAAGATGGGCGAGGGCTGGCTGCTGACCGCCGAGATGATCGAGCTGGTGCAGGGCGGCTACGGCAATATCGTCTGCGCACAGCCCTTCGGCTGCCTGCCGAACCACATCGTCGGAAAGGGTATGGTGAATAAAATTCGCGCTCTCTACCCGACGGCGAATATCACCCCCATCGACTACGACCCCAGCGCGACCAGAGTCAATCAGGAAAACCGCATCAAGCTGATGCTGGCCGTCGCAAAGGAACGTCTCAATAATCCTTCTGCCATCGACGCAAACCCCCTCACCGCTGAGCAGATCGCCGGCGGCGCACCGAATATCTCTCACGATATGGCGACGGTGTGATAATACTAATATAAAACAGAACCCCTCCCGATACCGCGTTTAAAACGGCATCGGGAGGGGGTTTTGCTTAATATCGCTTTTTAGTTTTTTTGTTAGAGTATGGAGATATCGAAGAAATCTTGTGATTGGTTTGAGAGTTCATAGCGAGATTGCGGTAAGCGGTCAATAAGCACCCGGCTGTGAGGGAACTCAATTTAGTGAGATAATA
>CAVEGP010000017.1:0-30399 GCA_963615155.1 Bacteroides uniformis
GGAATCGCTGTAAGGAGGTTTTAAAAATGAATAATCTTCATGTTAAAACCGGCGACAACGTTATGATCATCAGCGGCAAGGACAAGGGCCACACTGGTAAGGTCCTGCAGGTCAGCCCCTCTGAGAACAAGGTCATCGTTGAGGGCCAGAACATGGTTACCAAGCACGTCAAGCCTCGTCGTCAGGGCGAGCAGGGCGGCATCGTCAAGGCTGAGGGTGCCATGTACGCATCCAAGGTCATGCCCATCTGCCCGAAGTGCGGCAAAGCTGTCCGCGTCGGTCACGTCGAGAAGGACGGTAAGATGGTCCGCGTCTGCAAGAAGTGCGGCGCAGAGCTGTAAGAAAGGAGTAAGGAACAATGGCTCGTTTGAAAGAACAGTATGTCAATGAAATTGCTCCTGCTCTGAACAAGAAGTTCGGTTACAAGAGCGTTATGCAGATCCCGAAGCTGGACAAGGTCGTCATCAACGTTGCCTGCGGCGAAGCCAAGGACAACGAGAAGATCCTGGAAGCTGTCATGAAGGATCTGGGTCAGATCACTGGTCAGAAGGCAGTCGTCTGCCGTGCAAAGAAGAGTGTCGCTAACTTCAAGCTGCGTCAGGGCACCCCGATCGGCTGCAAGGTCACTCTCCGCGGCGAGCGTATGTACGAGTTCGTCGATCGCTTCTTCAACGTCGCACTGCCTCGTGTCCGTGACTTCCGCGGCATCAATGGCAACGGCTTTGATGGTCGCGGCAACTTTGCCTGCGGCATCAAGGAGCAGATCATCTTCCCCGAGATCGACTTCGATAAGGTCGATGCAGTCCGTGGCATGGATGTCTGCTTCGTCACCACTGCCAAGACCGATGAAGAGGGCAAGGAGCTGCTGAAGGCTCTGGGCGCACCCTTCGAGAACAACTAAGGGAGGAGATTTGTACAATGGCTAAACTGTCTATGAAGCTGAAGCAGTCTCGTCCTGCTAAGTTCTCTACCCGCGCATACACCCGCTGCCGCATCTGCGGCCGCCCGCACTCCGTCCTGCGTAAGTACGGCGTGTGCCGTGTGTGCTTCCGTGAGCTGGCCTACAAGGGCGAGATCCCGGGCGTCAAGAAGGCTTCCTGGTAATCAAAGCCGGAGCCGGTCAAACTGTCGGATTCCGCCCCGGGGCAAAGGTTTCGGGGCGGTATCATTATAAAACACAATGAGAGCTAATCTAAGGAGGTTAGTGGCATGCAGATTACTGATCCTATCGCGGACCTGCTGACTCGCATCCGCAACGCTAGCACTGCCAAACACCCTTCTGTGGAGATCCCCGCATCGAACATGAAGAAGGCTATCTGCCAGATTCTGGTTGACGAGGGCTACATCAAGGGTATGCAGGTTAAGAACGACACTGTTCAGGGCACGATCGTTGTCACCCTGAAGTATCAGGCAAACGGTGAACCCGTTATCGCCGGTCTGCGCCGTGTGTCCAAGCCCGGTCTGCGCATCTACACCAACTGCGAGGATATGCCCAAGGTCATGAAGGGTCTGGGCACCGCAATCATTTCCACCTCTAAGGGCATCATGACCGACAAGGCTGCTCGTGCTGCGCACGTTGGCGGCGAGGTCCTGGCCTTTGTGTGGTAAGAAAGGGGTAAAAGACAATGTCGAGAATTGGAAGAAAACCCATCGTCATTCCTGCTGGTGTTACGGTCACTGTCGATGAGGCAGCACACACCGTCGCTGTCAAGGGCCCCAAGGGTAGCCTGAATTCCAACTATCATCCCCTCATGACTGTCAAGGTCGAGGGCAATGAGGTTTTGGTTACCCGCCCCAATGACGAAGCACAGGCTCGCAGCCTGCACGGTCTGACCCGTACCAACATCGCAAACATGGTGAACGGTGTTGTCAACGGTTATGAGAAGAAGCTGGAGATCGTCGGTGTCGGTCTGCGCTGCCAGAAGCAGGGCTCCAACCTGGTGATGAACCTGGGCTTCTCTCATCAGGTGAATGTCCCCGATACCGAGGATTGCACCATCGTATGGCAGGATCCCAACCACTTCACTGTTACCGGTATTGACAAGCAGAAGGTCGGTCAGTACGCTGCCGAGATTCGCGCCAAGAAGCCGCCCGAGCCGTACAAGGGCAAGGGCATCCGCTACGAAGGCGAAGTTGTCAAGCACAAAGAAGGCAAAGCCGGCAAGGGCAAGAAATAAGGTAAGGAGTGAAAGACAATGGTTAAGCAGATCGACAAGAACGAAGCTCGTCTTCGTCGTCATCGCCGCGTTCGCAACAAGATCAGCGGCACCGCAGCACGTCCTCGCCTGGATGTTTTCCGCTCCGCCAAGCACATTTACGCTCAGATCATCGATGATGAGCAGGGCGTGACCCTGGTGTCGGCGTCCACTATGGACAAGGACTTCAACGGCAACGGCGGTAACGTCGAGGCCGCAGCTGAGATCGGCAAGAAGGTCGCAGCAAAGGCTCTGGAAAAGGGCATCACCGAGGTCGTTTTCGACCGTGGCGGTTACGTTTATCATGGCCGTGTTAAGGCCCTGGCTGATGGCGCCCGTGAGGGCGGCCTGAAGCTGTAATGAGAGGAGGAAACACATTATGGCTATGAGAAACCGTGAAGACGACGGCATGATCACCAAGGTTGTCTCCATCAACCGCGTTTCCAAGACGGTCAAGGGCGGTCGCATCATGAAGTTTGCCGCTCTGGTCGTTGTTGGCGACGGCAAGGGCAGCATTGGCTATGGCATCGGCAAGTCCGGCGAAGTGCCTGAGGCAATCCGCAAGGGCGAGGCTGCTGCTAAGAAGAACATGCATAAGGTTGCCATGAAGGGCACCACCATCCCCCACGAGATCGTCGGCAAGTACGGCGCAGGTGCCGTTCTGCTCAAGCCGGCTGCTCCCGGTACCGGTATGATCGCCGGTGGTCCGGTGCGTGCCGTCATTGAGGCTGCCGGCATCAAGGACATCCGTGCGAAGTCTATGCGTTCCAACAACCCCATCAACGTTGTTTCTGCTACCTTCGCAGGTCTGTGCGGCCTGGTCAGCGCGGAGTCCGTCGCTGAGAAGCGCGGCAAGACCGTGAAAGAAATTCTGGGTTAAGGAGGTAACAAACCATGGCAGAGAAGATGCTCAAGATCGAGCTGAAGAAGAGCCTGATCGGTCGCGGCGCAAAGCAGATCGCTACCGCTGAGGCTCTGGGTCTGAAGAAGCCGGGCGACGTTACCGTTCAGCCTGACAATGCCGCTACGCAGGGCAAGATCAATAAGATCGGCTTCCTGCTCAGCGTCACCGAAGCCTAATAGCAGGGGGTATACGCAATGAAACTTCATGAACTGCACGCTATTCCCGGTGCAAACAAGGCTGTGACCCGTAAGGGCCGCGGCATTGGCTCCGGCAATGGCAAGACTGCCGGTTTCGGCAGCAAGGGCCAGAAGGCCCGTTCCGGCGTGAAGCACGCTGGTTTCGAGGGCGGTCAGATGCCTCTGGCACGCCGCCTGCCGAAGGTTGGCTTTAACAACATCTTTGCTACCCAGTATGCTATCGTCAATGTGGCAGATCTGGAAGCTGCTTTCGAGGCTGGTGCCGTTGTTGACACCGAGGCTCTGAAGGCTAAGGGTCTCGTTAAGAAGACTCTGGATGGCGTTAAGGTCCTGGGCAACGGCGAGCTGACAAAGGCTCTGACCGTCAAGGCCGCAGCCTATTCCGCTTCTGCCAAAGAGAAAATTGAAAAGGCAGGCGGAAAGGCTGAGGTGATGTAAGGTGTTCCAGACATTCCGTAACGCATGGAAGATCCCCGAGCTTAAAAATCGTCTCCTGTTCACGCTGGCGATCCTCGTGGTGTACCGCCTGGGCTGCGCGATCCCCGTTCCGTTTGTCACAAGCTCTGCTCTGACGCAGATGTTTTCCAACGGCAACATGCTCGCTTATCTTGATATGATGAGCGGTGGCGCGCTTTCCAGATGCACGCTCTTCGCGTTAGGTGTGACACCCTATATCAACGCATCCATTATTGTGCAGCTTCTTACTGTCGCGATCCCTTCGCTGGAAAATCTGGCGAAGGAGCCGGACGGTCAGACCAAACTGCAGCAGATCACCCGGTATGCCGGCGGCATCATTGCTTTAGTCATGAGCCTCGGTTACTACTTTGTGGTCCGCAATATGGGCGCACTGAAGTATACGACCGGTGCGGCTGGTATCTTTACCGCCGTAGTCATCATCGCGACCTTCACCGCAGGTGCTCAGCTGATCACCTGGTGTGGCGAGCAGATCGATGACAAGGGAATCGGCAACGGTATCTCCCTTCTGATCTTCTCTTCGATCGTTTCCAACTGGTCCTCCCTGTACACGACGGTCACTGGTCTGCTGACCCGTGCCGCCGCTGGTGAGACCCAGTTCTACATTCTGCTGCCGCTCCTCGTCGTGCTGGCACTGGTCGTGATCGTGTTCATCGTCGTTATGACGAATGCGGAACGTCGCATCACGATCCAGTACGCAAAGCGCGTCGTCGGTCGCAAGCAGATGGGCGGGCAGAATAGCTACCTGCCGCTGAAGCTGAACATGAGCGGTGTTATGCCCATCATCTTCGCTTCCGCTCTGGTTTCGATCCCTGGCACGATCGGCAGCTTTTTGCAGATCGATCAGGCAGCGCATCCGTTCTGGTATGCTTTCTTCCATACCTTCAACTATACGTCGCTGCTCTACATCGTGATCTATCTGCTGCTGATTCTGGCATTCAATTACTTCTATGTTGCCATCCAGTACAACCCTGTTGAGATCGCCAACAATCTGCGCCGCAACAACGGCTCGATCCCCGGCTTCCGTCCCGGTAAGCCGACCAGCGATTTCATCACCCGCACGCTGAATAAGATCACCCTCTTCGGTGCGATCTTCCTCGCTGCGGTGGCTGTGCTGCCTATCATCCTTGGCAACCTGACCGGTATGAGCATCCAGCTGGGTGGTACCAGCCTGTTGATCGTTGTCGGTGTGGCACTTGATACTACCCGCAGCCTTGACAGCTTTATGACGATGCGCAACCACAAGGGCTTCCTCGGTTGATTAAGAAATCATCAAATCAATAGGAACTGATGTAAGAAAGCACTGGAAAGGAGAGCGAGCTCGGACTTTTCAGTGCTTTTTTGCTTTCAGTAGTTTGTTCTATTTAACAATCCTTGCAATAAGGAAAGGAGCAATCCCATGAATCTGATTCTGTTGGGCGCACCCGGTGCCGGCAAGGGCACGCAGGCTGAGATCATCTGCGCAAAGCTGAAAATCCCCTCCATCAGCACAGGCAATATCCTACGCGCCGCTGTCAAGGAAGGCACCGAGATGGGTCTGAAAGCGAAGAGCTTTATGGACGCCGGCGCATTGGTACCGGATGAGGTCATCATTGGTATCCTGAAGGATCGTCTGGCTGAGGACGATTGCGCAAACGGCTTTATTCTGGATGGTGTGCCTCGTACGATCGCTCAGGCTGAGGCCATCGAGAAGATGGGCATCCGCATCGACAAGGTTCTGGAGCTGTCCGTCGCCGATGAGATCATCGTGGAGCGTATGAGCGGACGTCGTGTCTGCGAGAAGTGCGGCGCAAGCTATCACATCCGCAACAAGAAGAGCAAGGTCGAGGGGGTCTGCGACTGCTGCGGTGGTAAGCTGGTCTCCCGTAAGGATGATGAGCCGGCGACCGTACTCGACCGCCTGAAGGCATATCATGAGCAGACCGAGCCGCTGGTGGATTTCTACCGTGGTCGTGACAAGCTGGTTGTGATCCCGTTTAGCCCCTCGATCGAGGAGACGACGGAGAACGTCATGAAGGCTTTGGAGGCATAAACGTGATTCAGATCAAGAATGCGAAAGAACTGGACGGTATGCGCAAGGCAAATGCCCTGAGCGCAGCTGCCCTGAAGTATGGCGGGGAACATATCGAGGCCGGTATGACGACCTGGGAGCTGGATAAGCTGATCTACGATTACATTATCCGGCATGGCGGCAAGCCCAACTTCAAGGGTCTGTACGGCTTTCCGGGAACGGCCTGCATTAGCCTGAATGACACGGTGATCCACGGCATCCCTTCCCGCAATCAGGTCATCCGTCCGGGTGACATCGTGAGTATCGACACCGGTGCGAAGATCGACGGTTTCAATGGAGACAATGCCTGTACTTATGCGGTCGGAAAGGTGGACATCGAGGCACAGCGTCTGATGGACGTCACCAAGGCTGCTTTGTACAAAGGCATCGAGCAGGCCATTGCCGGAAACCGTGTCGGAGATATCGGTTATGCGGTTCAGACCTACTGCGAGGAGAACGGTTTTTCGGTTGTCCGCGATTTCGTCGGTCATGGCACAGGTCGTGAGCTGCACGAAGATCCCGAGATCCCCAACTATGGACATCAGGGACGCGGTCCGCGTCTTGTTCCGGGGATGACGATCGCGGTCGAGCCGATGATCTGTCAGTATGACTACAAGATCAAGCAGCTCAGTGACGGTTGGACGGTCAAGACCAAAGACGGCGGTCTGGCGGCTCACTTTGAGCACTCGATGGCGATCCTGAAGGATCACACCGAGATTATGACCCGCTTCTGGGATGATCCCGATTTTGATACCAGCACCTTCAGCCTGAAATAAGCTGAGGGATCGCGAAAGAAAACCATCTGTATCGTTGGATGCAGGTGGTTTTCTTATTCAGAAAGCTGTGATTTGTGCAATACTCACAACTTTTGGTGAAAAAGTTTCATCTTCCCGGTGGAGACGCGCAAAACCGGACACGGAAAATGCCGATTTTGAATTTCAGGAAATTTTTATCGGAAATACGGAAAAAAGCTCTTGCAAAATGGCTGCGAATGGTGTATAATCTATAAATGGTCGTGACGGCCAGATACTTTCTCGGCGGACAGGGATATTCTGCCCGTTTTGCGGATTTTGTGCCGCAGGAGACGAAGTATGTGGCGGTTATCGCCGTTTGTCCGTCAATTCATGGCAAACTGAGCAGATTCAAATGAGGAGGCAAACAGCTTGTCGAAAGAAGACGTCATCGAAATCGAAGGCATCGTGCGTGAAGCCATGCCCAACGCCATCTTTAAGGTGGAAATGCTGAGCGAGGATAAGAACACCGGGAAGCTCACACCCAGCGGACACATCCTCTTAGCGCACATCTCCGGCAAGCTCCGGACCAATTTCATCCGAATCCTGCCCGGGGACAAAGTCACCGTTGAAATGTCGCCCTACGATCTCTCGAAGGGTCGCATCACCTGGCGTTCCAAATAAACGTCAGGGCATTATTCAAAAGGAGGTTCAACATCATGAAGGTCAAGCCTTCCGTGAAACCCATCTGCGAAAAGTGCAAGGTCATCCGCCGCAAAGGCCGCGTGATGGTCATCTGCCAGAACCCCAAGCATAAGCAGCGCCAGGGCTAATTCGGGCGCCTGGGGGTCAAGTGCGTAGAGTCCCGGCGCAGACCCCGACACTGACATGGGATGATTTTTGGAGGAAACTACTATGGCACGTATTGCCGGCGTTGACCTGCCCCGCGAGAAGCGCGTTCAGGTGGGTCTCACCTACGTTTACGGTATCGGTCAGACCACTGCCAACAAGATCCTGGCAGCTACTGGCATCAACCCCGATACCCGCGTCAAGGACCTGACTCTGGAAGAAGAGGCTAAGATCCGTGACTACATCGATCAGGCAAACATCATCGTTGAGGGCGATCTGCGCCGCAACGTTGCTCTGGACATCAAGCGTCTGGTCGAGATCCAGTCCTTCCGCGGCACCCGCCATCGCAAGAATCTGCCCTGCCGTGGCCAGCGCACCAAGACCAATGCACGTACCTGCAAGGGTCCGAAGCGCACGGTCGCTAACAAGAAGAAGTAAGGAGGATTTGAGAAATGGCAAGTGCTAATAACGCCAAGAAGGGCGCAAATGTCCGCATGAAGCGGAAAGAGCGCAAGAATATCGCAGCCGGTCAGGCTCATATCCAGTCTACGTTCAACAACACCGTCGTCACCATCACTGACCTGCAGGGCAATGCAGTGTCCTGGTGCTCCTCTGGCTCCCTGAACTTCCGCGGCAGCCGCAAGAGCACTCCGTTCGCAGCTCAGTCCGCAGCTGAGACCGCTGCCAAGACTGCGATCGAGCACGGCATGAAGACGGTTGAAGTTTACGTCAAGGGACCCGGCGCAGGTCGTGAGTCCGCTATCCGTGCGCTTCAGGCTACCGGTCTGGAAGTCACCCTGATCAAGGACGTGACCCCCATCCCCCACAACGGCTGCCGTCCCCCGAAGCGTCGCCGCGTCTGATCGAAGGAGGAAATTGAATTATGGCAAAGAATACGCAGCCTATCGCAAAGCGTTGCAAGGCCCTGGGCATTTCTCCTGCGGTCATGGGCTATGCAAAGAAGAATACTACCCGCAACTCCAATGGCAATGTGCGCAAGAAGCAGTCTGAGTATGCTACTCAGCTGAAGGAGAAGCAGAAGGTCAAGTTCATCTATGGCGTTCTGGAGAAGCAGTTCCACATTGCTTACCTGAAGGCTGAGGCTCGCCCCGGCAAGACCGGTGAGAACCTGCTCCAGATCATGGAGTGCCGTCTGGACAACGTCGTCTTCCGTCTGGGCTTCGCTCAGACCCGCCGCGATGCTCGTCAGCTCGTTTCTCACGCTCACTTCACTGTCAATGGCAAGAAGGTCAACATCCCCTCTTATCAGGTGAAGGCTGGCGATGTGATCGAGGTTCGTGAGTCCAGCCGCTCTTCTGCAAAGTTCGCAAAGCTGACTGGTCCCGAGGCTCCTGTCGTGGCTCTGCCCTCTTGGCTGAACCGCGAGGCTGGCACCCTGAAGGGTGTTGTGGCTAAGCTCCCCGAGCGCAGCGACATCGACTACGAAGTTGCAGAGCACCTCATCGTCGAGCTGTACTCCAAGTAATCCATTAAGAAGGACAAGCCTCCTTACTGGATGGCAGTCTTTCGCATTCTTTTCTTTAAAAGAATTCAATAATGGGCCGATGGCAACATCGGTTTGACAAGGAGGGCATAGATATGATGGAGATTGAACGTCCCAAAATCGAAACGGCAAGCCTGTCCCCGGACGGTCGCTACGGTAAGTTCGTGGCAGAGCCTCTGGAGCGTGGCTTTGGCATCACACTGGGCAACAGCCTGCGTCGTGTGCTTCTTTCCTCTCTGCCCGGTGTCGCCGTGACCAGCGTCAAAATCGACGGCGTGGTTCACGAGTTCTCCACCATTGAGGGCGTCAAGGAAGACGTTACCGAAATTGTCCTGAACCTGAAGGGTATCGCTGCAAAGCTGTACACCGACGGGCCGAAGACAGTGCGTGTTGAAGCAGTTGGTCCTTGTGAGGTCACTGCGGACAACATCAAGCAGGGCGATGATATTGAGATCCTGAACCCTGAATGGCACATCGCAACCTTGGGCGAGGGCGGCAAGCTCGTCATGGAGCTCACCTTCGATAAGGGTCGCGGCTATGTGCCGGCAGAGCGCAACAAGCAGGCGATCGTCGAGAAGAATGATATCAACACTCTTCCCGTCGATAGCATTTACACCCCTGTGCTCAAGGTGAATTACAACGTTGAGAAGACCCGTGTTGGACAGGCGATCGATTTCGACAAGCTGACCATTGAGGTTTGGACCGATGGCACGATCAATGCGCAGGAAGCCGTTTCTCTGGCTGCCCGCGTCCTGACCGAGCACCTGAACCTGTTCGTCAACCTGTCCGATGAGGCAGCCGGT
Organism: Bacteroides uniformis; assembly: GCA_963615155.1. GTDB lineage: Bacteria > Bacillota > Clostridia > Oscillospirales > Ruminococcaceae > Faecalibacterium. Next base: position 9,708 of record CAVEGP010000017.1, read on the forward strand.
ACTGAGATCATGGTGGAGAAGACCAACGACGATAAGGAGAAGGCTCTGGAGATGACCATCGAAGAGCTGGATCTGAGCGTCCGTTCCTTCAACTGCCTGAAGCGTGCTGGCATCAACACGGTCGAGGATCTGGTCAGCAAGAGCGAGGACGAAATGATGAAGGTTCGTAACCTTGGTCGCAAGAGCCTGGAGGAAGTCATGGCAAAGCTGGACTCCTTGGGCTTCAAGCTGAACACAGACGATGAGTAACTAAAATAATTAAGGAGTGAAACGGGATGCCCGGTACCAGAAAGCTCGGTAGAACCAGCGACAGCCGCAACGCAATGATGCGCGCGATGGTTACCTACCTGTTAGAGAATGGCAAGATTGAGACCACTGTCACTCGCGCTAAGGACGTTCGTTCCATGGCCGAGAAGATGATTACCCTTGGCAAGGCAAGCGACCTGCACACCAAGCGTCAGGTTTATGCCTACATCACCAAGGAAGATGTTGCAAAGAAGCTGTTTGATGAGATCAGCCCGAAGTATGCTGATCGTAACGGCGGCTACACCCGCATCATCAAGATCGGTGCTCGCCGCGGCGACGCTGCTGAGATGGCAGTTCTGGAGCTCGTCTGATCGACTCTGACTGTATAAACAGTATCTGAACGCTCTCTCCCAGAGATGGGAGGGGGCGTTTTTGCGTCTGGGGCGTCTGGGCATGATTTCAGGCAGAAGGATGTGGAAGTATATGGAATGACTCTTGGAATTCGCATCGGGTCGTGATATACTTACACTGTATTGTTATCCTCAGGAAAAGGAGGAGTGACGCATGAGAACATTCCTGCGGCATTTTCGTCTGTTGGCGGCGATGCTTCTGGTCTGTATGCTGCTGGTCGGATGCAGCTTCGGCGATCTTGGGAATCTGCAGGTCGATGAGCTGCTTCGCGCGCCGCGTCTAATGGGAGATTATGGCGCGCTGCAATCGGCACTGAACGAATGGCTGGGTGAGAGCGCGCAGCTAAAGTACCCGCTACAGGGAGATCTTCTGTCTCCATTCCTTTTGCGGGATCTGGATGGCGACGGCGAGCAGGATGCGGCTGTCCTCTATACCACCGGACAGACATCAAATGTCTGCATCGCCATTCTTCAAAAGGATCAAGAAGGAAACTGGCAGGTAAAGCAGAGTGTCGAGGGTCTGGCGGATACCGTGGAAAACGTCCGGCTGGCACAGCTGCAGGATGGAATGTCCTCACAGTTGGTCGTGGGCTATATGGCGTCGCAGGGCGACCGCTATCTGGCGGTTTATTCCTATGAAAATGGGGAGGTCACAGCGATCCTGGAGCAGTCCTATGAACAATATCTGGTGGAGGATATCACGGGCGGCGGAAGTCAGGATCTGATCCTGATGTCAACCTTGGAGGACGGCGGAGTTCAAATCGAGCTTCTGACCGTGGATCGGGATGGTTTGTTCCAGCAGGTGGCGGTCATGGGTCTGTCGGCGGACAAGTTTTCAGGCTGCGCATCGGTCGCGTCGGGTCTGGGAGCGGATGGAAAACACTATCTGGTGCTGGACGGCTGGACGGGCATTTCGGGAAATAATCTTGCGACCGTACTGCTCTACTTTGACGAGGAAACACAACAGATGGTTCCGGCAAAGCAGATTCGTTCGGAGCAGCTCTATCAGGAGACGCTTCGGAATGTGCCGGGGCTTGTCAGCTGCGATCTGGATGAAGACGGTACGGTCGAGATCCCGACCCAGCCGGATGAGGCAGGCCTGTTGAATATGAGTCAGAGCCGCCGGATGGACTTCATCGTCTGGATGGATTACACCAGCTTCTGGCCGAAAAAAAGCTTTGGTCTGATGGATGAAGAAACCAATTGTTACATTGAGCTGCCCGCCGAGTGGGAAGGAAACCTGATGCTGACCGACTCCACCGAAGTGGAGGATGCGGTAGAGCTGCGGACGGTAGACGAGAATAAATTGGTGATGACGCTGCGTATCGTCAGCTCCAGTGAAAGCGCGGCGGGATGGACACGGCTGGGTGTGGTGGCGTCCCGTCAGATGCAGGCAAAGCTTGGTCCGGATGTGACCATCAGTGACCGGAGCTATCGCCTGTCCCGTTCCCTGTATCATTTGAACTAGCTCTCTCAGGTTTGATTCACTCGCCAGCTCCCCCAGGGAGGAGCCATTGGTAGTCGGAAAAGTATAAAACTCGAACTTCAGATGCTTCGCCGCATGCTTCTTGGAAGGTAAGCAGGAGCATAAAAAACGGAGGATAACCGGATGGTAAAAGTACTTGTCGTGGAAGATGAAACGAGCATCCGCGAAATGATCGCGTTTAATCTGCGCCGTGCCGGGATGGAAGTGCTGGAAGCGGAGAGTGCGGAAGCCGCATTGCCGCTTCTGGAACAGAAGCCTGCCTGTGACGCGGCGATCCTGGACGTGATGCTGCCGGGGATGAACGGCTTTTCGCTCTGTGAGACGATCCGACGCACAGATCAGAAAATTGGTATTATCATCCTCAGCGCAAAGGGACAGGAGCAGGACAAGATCCGTGGCTTGTCCATCGGCGCAGACGATTACATGACGAAACCATTCAGCGTCAGCGAGCTGATGGCACGGGTGGAGGCACTCTGTCGCCGTGTTGGTCGCTCGGCAGGCAATGCGTCGGAGGAAACAACCGCTTCCGCTTTTGTCAGCGGTGACTTTGTACTGGACGAGAATCGCCGTGTGCTGGTAAAAGCGGGCAAGCCCATTGAGCTGACCCAGGTCGAGTTTCAAATCATGGAGTTGTTTTTCCGGAATCCGGGCGTTGCGATGGTTCGGGAAAAGATCCTGAAAGGCGTCTGGGGAGAAAATTACTTCGGCGACGTCAAGATCGTCGATGTCAACATCCGCCGTCTCCGGATGAAGGTGGAGGATGAGCCGAGCCATCCCACCCATATCCTGACGGTCTGGGGCTATGGCTACCGATGGGAGGAATAATCCCCGTGAGAAGTGGTATCACAAGGCGTTGGCTGCGGGGCAACCTGCTCATCACGGTGTTGTTGCTGTTGGTCGTGGAGGGAATGTTCCTGTTCAGCGTGACACGCAGCTATTACAACGGCGTGCAGCAGACCATGTATCGGAGATTTTCATCCATCACAGGTCAGCTCAAGATGTATACGGGCGATACGGCGCAGCGTGCGGCGTCCAACCGAAGTGTGGCTCTGCGCCGGATGGTGGAGCAATTCTCGGACAAGGACCGCTATGAATTCATGCTGCTGGACAGCTATGGCGGAGTCATCGCGTCCTCCAGCGGTACGGATGCTGAAGGGATCGTTGTTGAGACGGATTTCGGGCTGGCGCAAGACGCTGCCGATGGGCTTGGAATGGCGATCTACCAGACCGAGACGGGCGAAAAAGTGATGTCGGTCTGCTGTCTTGTGCCTTATGCCGCCGAGGATGTGGCGGCAATGAGGCTCGTTACGAGCTTGTCTCTGGTGGAAGAACAGCTTCGCAGGGCACTCATCCTCAGCTTGCTGATCATGGCGGTGATTTTGACCTTCACCATTCTGTCGGGCGTATTTTTCATCCGGAGCATCGTTGTGCCGCTGGGGCAGGTCGAGCGCATTGCGGCGGGCATTGCGCAGGGCGAGCTGGATGTCCGGCTTCCGGTCAAGGGCGACCCCCGGGACGAGGTCGATCGGTTGCGCGGAACGATCAACCAGATGGCGGAGGGATTGGAAGAGACGGAGAAGATGAAGAACGAGTTCATCAGCTCCATCTCTCATGAGCTTCGGACGCCGTTGACCTCGATCCGCGGCTGGGTCGAGACGATGCGGACACTGGATGACCCTGCTGACGAGACCTACCGCAAGGGCTTGGAGATCATCAACAGCGAGACGGTGCGTCTGTATAATATGGTGGAGGAGCTGCTGGACTTCAGCCGTTTGCAGAATGGACGGCTCAAGATGAACAGCCGCCCGCTGGATCTGGTGGCAGAGCTGACCGACGCAGTGCTCTTCTATGAGCCGCGCATCCAGCGAGAGGGACTCATTTTATCCTATACGGAGCCGGAGGAGATGATCCCCGTCTACGCGGATTCTGACCGCTTGCGTCAGGTGTTCATCAACATTTTGGATAATGCCATCAAATATTCCGCCCCGAGGGGGCGGATCACCGTCAAGATCTGGAAAGGCGAATACAAAGCCTTCATCGAGATTATCGATCAGGGGCGGGGGATTCCGCCGGAGGACCTGGAGAACGTCAAGACGAAATTTTATAAAGGAAGCAACTCAGTGCGGGGCAGCGGGATCGGTCTGGCACTGGTTGATTCCATCATGACAGCGTTGGACGGCACGCTCGATATCAAGAGCACCCTTGGCAGGGGTACGGTCGTGACCCTCGGTCTGCCGCTGTGCCATCGCTGAAAAGGAGAACGCAATGAATCAACCCAAAACCGAATGTTTCAAGACCAGTGTAGGCGGACAAGCCCTCATGGAAGGCATTATGATGCGCGGCCCGAAACAGATCTGCTGTGCTGTACGCAAGCCGGATGGCACAATCGAGACAAAGACTGAGCCGACCCCGACCCACGGTGTCTGGGCAAAGATCCCACTGGTGCGCGGCGCGATCTCGATGATCGAAAGCCTCATTATGGGGTATCGCTATATGATGTATTCCGCACAGGTCAGCATGGGCGATGAGTACGACCCCGAAGAAGAGGAATCGGCGTTTGAAAAATGGGTCGGAGAGCATTTCGGAAAGAAAGCTGAGGACGCGCTGCTGGTTCTGGCTGCTGTGCTGGGCGGGCTCTTTGCGATCCTGCTTTTCACCGTTCTGCCGACGGTGCTGGTCGGTGGGCTGAACCATCTGCTCCCGCTGGGACGGTGGGGGAAGGTGGTGCTGGAAGCGGTGCTGAAGGTCGCCATCTTCCTGACGTACATGGTCGTTATCTCCAAGATGAAGGAGATCCACCGTGTCTTTGAGTACCACGGCGCAGAGCATAAGACCATCGCCTGCTATGAGGCTGGCGATGAGCTGACCGTTGAGAATGTCCGGAAGTACACCCGTTTCCATCCCCGGTGCGGCACGAGCTTCCTGATTCTGGTCGTCATCGTCAGCGTGTTCCTGTACAGCGTGCTGCCGTGGAGCAGCACGGGTCTGCGGGTGCTGTTCAAGCTGCTCCTGCTGCCACTGGTCATGGGTATCAGCTATGAGTTGCTCAAGTGGTGCGGACGGTCGGACAATTTTGCGACCCGCATCATCCGCCAGCCCGGTATCTGGGTGCAGCACTTGACCGTTTTTGAACCGGATGACAGCATGATCGAGGTTGCGATCGCGGCAGTTACACCGGTTCTGCCCGAAGATCCGGAGGATGGCAGATGGTAAACGAAGGGATGCTGCCGCGGGAAGCGGTGCGGGAAGCCGAACGCCGACTGATGGAAGCAGGCTGTCCGGATGCCAACTTTGATGCGCGGGAGCTGTTCCGGCTGGCTGCCGGGCGGGATATGCGGCTGTCAGACAAGCCGCTGAATGCTGAGGAAGCCGGAAAGCTGGAAGAACTGGTCATCCGGCGGTCGAACCGTGAACCGCTGCAATATCTCTGCGGAAGATGGTCGTTTCTGGACTTTGAGCTGGCAGTCGGGCAGGGCGTTCTCTGTCCGCGTGCCGATACTGAGGTCGTGGCTGAGGCTGCCGCCGGAATGCTGGCGGGTGTGGAGCATCCGAAGGTGCTGGATCTCTGCGCAGGAACAGGCTGTCTGGGGCTGGGCGTCAAACGTTTTTGTCCGGACGCAGAGGTGACGAGCCTCGAGAAAAGTCCGGAAGCGTTCCGTTATCTGGAGCAGAATGCCCGTCATGCTCTGAAACCGCAGGAACGCACCGAGGATCTTCTTGCGCCGTCGGCCTTTGAGGAACCGATGTTTGACTGGGGAGCGGCTCTGAACGGATTGAAAGCGTCCAGACCGAAGCAGAGCGTGACGCCGGTGCTGGGAGATCTGTTTACTTACTGGGAGAGTCTGCCCGAGGGACAACTGGATCTCATCGTGTCAAATCCGCCCTACCTGACCGCAGCCGAAATGCGGGAATTGCAGCCGGAGGTGGCGCAGGAGCCGGCAATGGCTCTGGAAGCCGGAGAGGATGGGTTGGTATTTTACCGCGCCATCGCAGAACACTATCAGAACGCGCTCAAGTCCGGAGGAGGATTGGCGTTGGAGATCGGGTGGCAGCAGAAAAAGGAAGTGACTGCGCTTCTGGAAGAAAACGGCTGGGTGGAAATTGAGTGCCGGAAGGATTTCGGAGGAAATGATCGCTGTATTTTGGCAAGAAAAAGTTGAAAAAGCAAACAACTTCTTGTTGTAAAGTCTGAATTTTGTGATATACTATTAGGGAAAGTAAAACTGACCCCTCTGCACCTGCGCGGGACGCAGGATGCTGAGCATTGCGAACAAAAGGAGCAGCAATTTATGGCAAAAAATCAGAACAACAATGTCGCGCCTGCGACTCAGAAAACTGACCCGAACGCAAAGAAGGACGCGCTGGCAACCGCGCTGGCACAAATCGAGAAGCAGTTCGGCAAGGGCGCAATCATGAAGCTGGGTGACAACACCGCCATGCAGGTGGATGCGATCTCTACCGGAAGCCTCGGGCTGGATCTGGCTTTGGGCGTGGGCGGTGTACCCCGTGGTCGTATCATCGAGGTATTCGGACCGGAATCCAGCGGTAAGACCACGCTGGCTCTTCACATTCTGGCTGAGGCACAGAAGAAGGGCGGAGAGGTTGCCTTCATCGATGTAGAGCATGCCCTGGATCCGGCTTACGCCGAAGCTCTGGGCGTCAATATCAACGAGCTTCTCGTAAGCCAGCCGGATACCGGTGAACAGGCGATGGAGATCTGCGAAGCACTGGTGCGCTCGGGTGCGATCGACGCCATCGTCGTGGACTCGGTCGCCGCAATGGTTCCTCGTGCCGAGATCGAGGGTGAGATGGGCGACAGTCACGTTGGTTTGCAGGCGCGTCTGATGAGTCAGGCGATGCGTAAGCTGACGAGCGTTATCGGCAAGACCAACACGGTCTGCGTGTTCATCAACCAGCTTCGTGAGAAGGTCGGTATCGTCTATGGCAACCCTGAGGTCACGACAGGCGGTCGCGCGCTGAAATATTACTCTTCCGTGCGGATCGACATCCGACGGGTTGAGGGCTTGAAGGATTCCTCCGGTCAGTTTATCGGCAACCATACCCGAGCTAAGATTGTTAAAAACAAGGTCTCGCCTCCGTTCCGTGAGGCAGAGTTCGATATCATGTTTGGCGAGGGCATCTCCAAAATGAGCGAGCTGATCGATGTGGGCGTGAAGTTGGGAATCGTCCAGAAGAGCGGAGCATGGTTCAACTATGGTGATATACGGCTGGGTCAGGGGCGTGACAACGCAAAGCAGTTCCTCAAGGACAACCCTGAGATCGCCGATGACATCGAGGGTCAGATCCGTGCTAATGCGGACAAGCTGTATGCGACCCGTCGTCCGGCGAGCAAGAGTGCGGCTGCCGCCGAAAGCGCAGTCTCCGAGGAAAAGGAAAGCGCACCTGCAAAAGAACCTGTGGTGAAAGCTCCGACCCGCAGCAGCGAGAGTGAGCTGGATATTATGGTGGAGGACTAAATGACCTTTTCGCGAAGGACTCGCCCTATGACAGAGGAAGAAAAATCATCCGACCTTGCCAAAGCCCGTGCCCGTGCGCTGGAAGTGCTTGCCGGACAGGAAATTTCTTCCGGTCAGATGTATGAGCGGCTCTGTCGGGCATTTACCGAACAGACAGCGGCACAGGTCGTGGCGGAGATGGTCGAGCGGCAATATCTGGACGATGACCGCTATGCCGAGCTTCGGGCACGGGGGCTTCTTGCTGCTCGAAAGAGCCGCCGTGCCGCGGCACAGGATCTCCGCCAGAAGAGGCTGAGCCCGAGCCAGATCCAGCAGGCGCTGGAACAGATCTATACTCCCGACGAAGAGGGCGAAGACCCGGAATTGGAAGCGGCGGCATCTCTGGTCGAGAGCCGATACCGCTCCAAGCTGGCGGCTGGCCGCCGTGACCTTGTGGTTGCGGCATTGATGCGCAGGGGCTTTGCCTATCAGGTCATCAAAGAGGCTGTCCGGAGAGTAGAAGAAGAGTAAAAGAAAGAGAGTATTATCCCCCTATGAAAATTGCATGTATTTCCCTTGGCTGTCCGAAAAACCAGGTCGATCTGGACGGCATGGTACATATCCTGCTTTCGGCAGGTCACGAGACCGTGGCAGAGCTGGGTGAAGCGGATGTGATCCTTGTCAATACCTGCGGCTTTATCGAGAGCGCAAAGACGGAGGCCATCGAGAACATTCTGGAGGCTTGCTCCTACAAGCAGGCAAATCCGGATCTGAAGGTCGTTGTCACCGGATGTCTGGCGGAGCGCTATCGCAGCCAGATCGAGGAAGAGATTCCCGAGGTGGACGCAGTGGTCGGTTGTGCTTCCAACAAAGCCATCGACTCCATTGTGGCACGTCTGTTCAACGGCGAAGACCACCTCGAAAGCTATGGCATGAAGAAGGATTTCCCGTTGGGCGGCAAGCGTGTCATCGGTACACCTGCGCACTATGCCTATCTGAAGATCGCCGAAGGCTGCAACAACCGCTGCCATTACTGCGCGATCCCCGCCATTCGTGGTCCGCTCCGCAGCCGTGATATGGCGGATTGCGTGGCTGAGGCACGTTGGTTGACGGGTGAAGGCGTGAAAGAGCTTATTATCGTTGCGCAAGACCCCACCGCCTACGGCGAGGATTGGGGCAAGCCGGGCAGCATCTGCGAACTGCTGGATAAACTGAACAAAATCACCGGGCTGGAGTGGATCCGCATCATGTATGCTTATCCGGAGCGCATCACGGACGAGTTCATTGCTGCCATGCAGCGGAATGAGAAGGTTGTGCCTTATCTCGACCTGCCCATCCAGCACTGCAACGACGAGATCCTGAAAAACATGAACCGCCGTTCCAACCGCGCCGAGCTGCTGGACGTTATCGGTAAGCTGCGCAAGTCTATCCCTGGTATCACCTTGCGCACTACCCTCATCGCGGGTTTCCCGGGAGAGACTGAGGAGCAGTTCGACGATCTGTGCAATTTCGTCAAGGAAGTTAAATTTGACCGTCTGGGCTGCTTCGCTTACTCTGCCGAGGAGAACACGGTCGCCGCCAAAATGGAGGGACAGATCGAGCAGGAGGTCAAGGATCGCCGTGCTGAGCTGGTGATGCAGATCCAGACCGGCATCATGGCACAGAAGCAGGCGGACAAGGTTGGTCAGACCGTCCGGGTCATCTGTGACGGCATCGACGAGGAAAGTGGTCTGTACCTCTGCCGCACGATGGGCGACGCCCCCGAGGTGGACGGCAATGTTTGCGTGTCCAGTGAAGAGCCGCTCTATCCCGGCGAATTCTACAATATTCTGGTGGATGACAGTGACCTTTACGATCTGTATGGTACTGTTGTAAAATAACAAATTGGAGGGGAATCTTCATGAATCTGCCCAATAAACTGACCCTGACCCGTATCATTCTCGTTCCGGTCTTTATGATCTTTGTCTCACTGACCCAGTTCGGAACCAGCGATTTCAACCCGACCCTGTATCTGGTGGCCGGTATCATCTTTGCGGTGGCAAGCTTCACCGATTTTCTGGACGGCCATCTGGCACGCAAGTGGCACATGGTGACCGACTTCGGAAAGTTTGCCGATCCTCTGGCCGACAAGCTGCTGACGACGGTCGCCTTCATTTACATGATGCGGGACGGCGTTTGCTCTCCGGTTGTGCTCTGCATCATCCTTGCCCGCGAGTTTGCGGTTTCCGGTCTGCGTATGGTCGCAGCGGGCGCAAAGGACGGCAAGGTGATCGCAGCGAACATGTGGGGCAAGGTCAAGACCGTGCTGCAGATGCTGTCCATCCTCTTTTACTTCTTCGGCGTGTCGCTTACCTCCTACATCTCGTGGGATGCGACTCTGGTGGTCGTGGTGCTCTCAGTGGGTCTCTGCTGGCTGGTGGCGGCTGTTACGGCGATCTCCGGCATCAAGTACCTGTGGGATAACCGTAGCTTCATCAACACCGCGAAATAAATGCGAAAACCTCTCAGTCGAGCGAACGCTCGCCAGCTCCCCTATCAGGAGAGGTGGCATCCCGAAGGATGACGGAGAGGTTTTTTGATATTTTTGAAAATTATAACAAATCGGAGATTTTTATGAAGAAAAAGCTCTGGAATATCCTCCGTAGGGTGCTTTCAATCGTCCTTAACCTTGCAGTCGTTTTTATGGAACCCACTGCCGCCCGACTCAGTTGGGAGGCGGTGGGAACACAGATGTTTTCCTTCTACACGGAAAATTCCAACTTTTTTACGGCGTTCGTCTGTCTGCTGATGGCTCTTTTCCAGATGAGAGCTTTGCTGACCGGACGGGAGATCCCGCACCGGATCAAGCGGCTGAAATATGTCGCAACCTGCTGCCTGACGATGACCTTTCTGACCGTGGTGCTCATCCTTGCGCCGTATTACATGGCGGAAGGCGGCGTAGTGTTCCTATTGACAGAAAGCTCGATGTTGTACCATCATCTGCTTAATCCGCTGTGCGCATTTGTCTCGTTCGCCTTTTTGGAGCGAGAACCGAGACTGTCCGGATGGAATGTGTTCTGCGCCCTTATCCCGACCATGCTCTACGGTTCGATCGCAGTCTGGGCGAATCTCCAACACCTTATCGTCGGACCGTATCCCTTTCTGATGGTTTGTGAGCAGACAACACGGGAATCACTGGAATGGCTGACTGCCATCGTCTGTATGAACCTCTTTTATGCGTGGCTCGTCTGGAAGGCGGGCGGCGGCAATAAAAAGCCTCACTCAGGGCTGATGTTCCGGCGGTGAGAGCAAAAAATAACGGTCTGTCGAGTTGACAGATCGTTATTTTTGTGCAAATGTTTACAGCAGCGGAATACCAGCTTTCTCGCAGGCTTCACGGGTGGCTTCGTCCCAGACACTTGCCTGGACTTCGCCGATGTGTGCGCTGCCGAGCAGCAGCATGCACAGACGACTTTGACCGATGCCGCCGCCGATGGTATAAGGCAGCTCGCCGGACAGAACTGCCTTGTGGAACGGCAATGCCCGGCGGTCATCACAGCCCGCCATTGTGAGTTGTCTGTCCATGCTTTCGGGACTGACACGGATGCCCATGCTGCTCAGCTCATAGCTGCACTGGAGTGCGTCGTTCCAGAAGAGCAGATCGCCGTTCAGATCCCAGTCGTCATAGTCGGGCGCACGACCATCGTGGGGCTTGCCGCTCTTGAGCGGTGCGCCGATTTTCATCAGGAAGGTGGTGCCGTTTTCTTTGACGAAAGCGTTCTCACGCTCCTTCGGGGTCAGGTCAGGGTACTTGTTTTCCAGCTCCTGCGTGGTAATGAAGGTCACGTTGGGGGTGTGGAGCGGCAGGTCCTGCAGCTGAGGGAACATGGCGTGCAGGTTCATCTCGGTGGCGCAGACAGCGGAGACGATGGAGCGTACCACATTTTTCAGGTATGCTTCGTTCCGGTCTTCCTCCCGGATGATCTTCTCCCAATCCCACTGGTCGACGTAGACGGAGTGGAGATTATCCAGCTCTTCGTCGCGGCGGATGGCGTTCATGTCGCAGTACAGACCTTTGCCGACGCGGAAGCCGTAGTCCTTCAGAGCCTTGCGCTTCCACTTTGCCAGCGACTGGACGACCTGTGCCTCGGTGCCGCTGTCCTTGATGTCAAATGTAACTTTCCGCTCGACGCCGTTCAGGTCGTCGTTCAGACCGGTGGACGCCTCCAGAAAAAGCGGAGCCGACACGCGGTAGAGGTTCAGCGTAGCACACAGAGTGTCCGCGAATAGCCGCTTGACCGTGCCGATGGCGCGTTGGGTGTCGTACAGGTTCAGCGCGGGCGTGTAGTTTTCGGGAATCGTAGTTTTACTCATAATCGTTACCCCTCTGAAAGGATCTGCACTTCGGACAGCCGACTTGCCGTCCGGAAGCGCACTTTCCCTTTAATATAGTGAAATTATGGCACAATTCCCGGCGGTTGTAAAGAGGAGAGCGGAAAATCAACCCTTCAAAATAAACCTTGGCCCTTCCTCGTCGAGGGTTCCGGTGGGAACAAAGCCGACTTTGAGAAGGACGGCCTGTGACGCAGTGTTATCGGGTTCGGTCTCGGCTTCGACGGCAGAGACGCCGGGCTGTTCCAACGCCCACTTACAGGCGGCACGGACGGCCTCGGTGGTGTAGCCCTGATTCAAGAACTCCGGCTCGATGCCGTAGCCGATTTCCGGATTGCCGGTCTCGGGCAGGCCCTTGAAGCAGAGGTCGCCGACCCAGTCGCCGGAATCGTTTTGGTAGAGACCCCATGCCGTGTACCAGAGCCACTGGTCAGGGTGAGCTTCACAGCCGTTCAGCATGTCGCGGTAGGCCTTGGCAGTCTCGGGGTCGGTGGTGCGGTCGATAAGCTTTTGCAAAGCATCGGTGCGGAGTGGGATCAGAAAAAGGCGTTCGGTCAAAAGCTGCATGGGAACCTCCTGAATGAAAAAGATGTTTTTCCGAGTGTAGCACAGACACGAGAACAAGTCAAAAGCGGGGAAGAATCTTGACTTCCCACAGGCATCTCATTATAATAGATTTATAAGGAAAAATGCGTTTATCCGAGCAGAGTAGCGCGAAAAGCGTCTGCGCAGAGAGAACAGGCCGTTGGCTGAAAGCCTGTTTGCAGAGCAGCGTGTGAAGTGCGCCCGGACAGCACACCGTGGGAAATCAGTATCGCGGTGCGGAGGCCCCGTTACCGGCTTTGAGCGACAAACAGAAGTGGAACCGCGGAATTTTCAAAAGCCGCCTTCGATGCCCGTGCAGAAAGTACGGTTCGAGGGCGGCTTTTTTGCGGCTTTTGGCTGTCACACAAAAGGAGTAGAGAATTATGCAGATTTTTAACACGCTGACCCGTCAGAAGGAAGAGTTCATTCCGCAGGTACCCGGTGAGTACCGGATCTATGTCTGCGGTCCGACTGTCTATAACTATATCCACATCGGAAATGCCCGCCCGCTGATCGTCTTCGATACCCTGCGCCGCTACCTCGAGTACCGCGGCAATAAGGTCATCTATGTCTCGAATATCACCGACATCGACGACAAGCTGATCGCGAAGGGCAAAGAGGAAGGAACTTCCATGAAGGAAGTCGCACAGCGGTTTGAGGCAGAGTATCTGAAAGACGCTGCCGGTCTGAACTGTAAGAAGCCGACCGTTCAGCCCCGTGCGACCGAGCATATCCAGCAGATCCTTGACATTGTCAAAGACCTGATCGACTCCGGCCATGCCTACGTCGCAAAGAACGGCGACGTTTACTTCCGTGTCAAGAGCGACCCGGAGTATGGCAAGCTGAGCCACCTCAAGCTGGACGACCTCGAGAGCGGCAACCGTGAGCTGCGCAGCCAGATGGAGGATGACCTGAAGGAAGACCCGGCGGACTTTGCCGTCTGGAAGGCCGCAAAGCCCGGTGAGCCTGCATGGGAAAGCCCCTACGGAATGGGCCGCCCGGGCTGGCACATCGAGTGCAGTGCCATGAGCCGCACCCACCTCGGCAAGACCATCGACCTTCACTGCGGCGGTCAGGACCTGATCTTCCCTCACCACGAGAACGAGATCGCCCAGAGCGAGTGCGCAAACGGCTGTGAGTTCGCCCACTACTGGATGCACAACGGCTTCATCAACGTGGACAATCAGAAGATGTCCAAGAGCCTGCATAATTTCTTCACCGTCCGTGATGTGGCGAACCTGTACGGCTATGAGCCGATCCGCTACTTCATGCTGACCGCAGGCTACCGGATGCCGCTGAACTATACCGTTGACCTCATCGAGAGCTGCAAGAACAGCCTCGAGCGTCTCTACACCTGCCGTGAGAACCTCGACTTTGCCCTGAGCAAGACCAAATTCGGCACGGACGAGACCCTGAAAGCCAAGGCAGACGAGGCACGCACCAAGTTCTGCAAGGCGATGGACGACGACCTGAACACCCCCGATGCGCTGGCTGCGGTGTTCGACCTCGTGAAGGAGATCAATACCTTGTCCGCTTCCTCGAGCAAGGCTGCTCTGGAAGCTGCTGCCGTTGCATTCGACGAGATCACGGGCGTTCTGGGTCTGATGTACAACCGCAAGAAGGACGAAGTTCCCGCCGAAGTGAGGGAGCTGGTCGAGAAGCGTGCTGCCGCAAAGAAGGCAAAGGATTGGGCGACCGCCGACGCCATCCGTGCCGAGCTGACCGCAATGGGCTGGGCTGTCAAGGATACTGCGCAGGGTCCGCAGTTGTCCAAGCTGTAACGGAATGCAATAAAATAACAAGAAAAGCATGTGAGATGCTTCCCGTAAAATGGGACATTCCACATGCTTTTTTGTGCTTTTTTTCAGATTCAGTTGAACTTAAAGATCTTCTGAGCGAAGCGGTAGCAGCCAATGATGACCTTATCGCTCTGGGGGAACTTTATGTTCGTCACGCCGCCGACGCTCAGGAGGACGGAACGGTAAACATCGGAACTGGTGTGTTCTTTGAGATACTTCCACAGTTCGACCTTTTTCTCCTTGGCTTCGGCACTGCCGTCCAGCAGAAGGAAGATGTCGCTGACTGCCATCATCATGGACAGATAATGGAGCATATAGACACGCAGACGCTTTTCCTGCTTGAGCGCGTCAAGATCCTGACAGTCAATCATATGCTTGGTGACACGGAGCTGCTGATCGACACGCTTTACCATGACGCTCTCATTGACGCTCTGGTCGGAACGACCGATGAAGTAGCGGTAGAGGTCAAGGTTCATATAGTACATGCTCTTGACATAGGGCAGCGGCTGATAGACGAAGATATTATCCACATAGAAGGTGTGCTTGGGCAGCACCATACCGCACTTGCGCAGAACCTCGGTGCGGTAGATGACCGAGTGCATCAGAAGGTTCTGGTCGGGGCGGAAGTGTCCGACATGCACCCAACTGAAAAGCCGGTTTTCGGGGAACACGTTGGTGTAGCGGACAACGTGAGAGGTGCCGTCCTCAACATGTTCGTAGACATAGTTGCAGATCATCAGGTCGGGCGCAGTGCTGCGGGTGACAAGAGACTGCAGGCGGTCGAGTACTTTTTTGAGACAGTCGGTGTCCAGCCAGTCGTCGCTGTCCACGACCTTGTAATAAAGACCGGAAGCGTTCCGGATGCCCTGATTGACGCCCTCGCCATGACCGCCATTCTCCTGATGGATGGCTTTGACGATGGTGGGGTACTTCTCAGCGTACTCATCGCAGATGGCGGGGGTCTCGTCCTTGACCGATCCATCATCGACAAGAATGATCTCAGCCCGCTCGCCGGCGGAGAGAAGCGTCTCGATGCAGTGGCGCATATAAGCCGCAGAATTGTAGCAGGGGACTGCAAATGTGATCAATTTCTGTTGCATGTGTTCAAATACTCCTTATGATTTTTGCGACCAGAACGCAGAGCGACGGCCAGAGATGGAGATATGTGTTTCTATTATAGCATTTTCGTGCCTGAAAAGCTATCAAAACCAGAAAAAACCTTCGGAAATCCGTAACCAAAGGCGAAATTTTATGGTATACTGAGCTTTGATGTGTTTGCCCCGCCCAGACCGTTTCATGTCCGCACTCCTGTTTTGGGAGAGATGGAACGGTGAAGCACGGACGCGGAGGGAGAGGTGAGGACGAAAAACGTGAGAGGCAGGATCGAATGGAAAACCAGTGTTCAATTTTAAAGAAAGTTTTCGGCTATGACAGCTTCCGCCCCGGGCAGGAGGAGATCGTGAAGCGGCTGCTTGCCGGACGGGATGTCATGGCTGTGATGCCCACCGGAGCGGGAAAATCCATCTGCTATCAGGTGCCTGCGCTGCTGCTTCCGGGCATTACCATCGTGGTCTCACCGCTGGTAAGCCTGATGAAGGATCAGGTGGGCGCATTGGTGCAGGCTGGTGTTGCGGCGGCGTATCTGAACAACAGCCTGAATGACAACCAGAAGGCTCTGATGCTTCGCCGTGCGCGGGAGGGATGGTACAAGATCATTTATGTCGCCCCGGAACGGCTCGAGATGCCGGGATTCCAGAGATTCGCTCAGGAACGGACGATCAGTATGGTAACAGTGGATGAGGCGCACTGCATCAGCCAATGGGGACAGGATTTCCGCCCGAGTTATCTGCGCATCAGGACGTTTATCGACAGTCTGCCAAATCGTCCGGTCGTGGGTGCGTTCACAGCCACCGCAACAGCACGAGTGCGGGAGGATATCCGGAACCATCTTGAACTCCAGAATCCCTACGAGGTGACGACAGGCTTTGACCGTCCCAACCTCTATTTTGAGACCCGTCGGGCACTGCCCAGCCAGAAGCCGAAGGAACTGATCGATCTTGTTCTCAAAGAACGGGACAATGCCGGCATCGTCTATTGCAGCACCACCAAGCAGGTGGACGAGACGGCGCGATTATTTCAGAGCCGGGGCATCCGGGCGGCGGCGTATCACGCCAAGCTTGATCCGGAGCTGCGACGGAAGAATCAGGATGATTTTCTCTATGACCGTATCCAGATCATGGTTGCGACCAATGCGTTCGGGATGGGCATCGACAAGCCGAATGTCCGGTTCGTGATCCACTATAATATGCCAAAGGATCTTGAAAGCTACTATCAGGAGGCGGGACGTGCCGGACGGGACGGAGAGCCAGCCCGCTGTACCCTGCTGTACTCGGGAACGGACGTCCGGACGATCCGCTTCTTTATCGAGAAGGAGAGGGAAGCCGATAATGGTTTGCCTGCGGATGTCAAGGCGGAAGCTGCCCGAAAAGCCGAGGAACGGCTCAAGTACATGACCTTTTATTCCACCACCACCAAATGCCTACGGGGATTCATGCTGGGTTATTTCGGAGAAGCTGCACCCCCAAAATGCGGGAACTGCTCCTGCTGTCTGGCAGCCGAAGAGGAAGCC
This sequence comes from Bacteroides uniformis, assembly GCA_963615155.1. GTDB lineage: Bacteria > Bacillota > Clostridia > Oscillospirales > Ruminococcaceae > Faecalibacterium. The sequence continues at coordinate 26,690 of CAVEGP010000017.1, forward strand.
CGGATGCTGGAACAGCGCGCAGCGCAGGCAAAGGAGCGTGCGGCGGCATCGGCACGCCGCCTGGCGGAACGTCCCCGCCGTCGGAACGAACCCATAGAGCTGGACGAACTGGATGAAAAGCTGCTCGCTGCCTTGTACGCACTCCGGAAGCGTCTTGCGGGAAAGCAGAATGTTCCGGCTTTTATGATCTTTAATGATGTGACACTTCGTGAAATGGCACAAAAGAAACCGCTCAGTATGGACGAATTGCTGAATATCACGGGTGTCGGAGAAAAGAAAGCCGCCCACTATGGCATGGCATTCCTCCGCCTGATCGAGGATATGGTCAGTAGCCGAGAATGACATAAAGAAAGCGTTCCGGTTTTCCACATTTTAAGCAAGTACTGTGGAAAATCAGAACGCTTTTCGGTTACATCGTGTGGGTCGAGAACACCTTTTCATCCTCCCACCAGACCGGATGTCCGGCAGCGAGGGATTTTTGGACGTCCAGCAAACGCTGATTCCGGCTTCCCCGGAAACGGAGCGAGATGTCGTATTCTGCCTGTACGAAGCGTCCATCCACCAGAACGTCCAGCAGGCAGAGCAGCTCGCCGGTGACTTCACAGCGGCAGGAGGATGGAACAACGCCCATCAGCTGCTCCCAAGTGTAGCCGGAGTAGCACCAGACCGTTTTATTCGGGTAAAGAGCCTTAAAATTCCGGACGAAGGGAAGCAACTCACGCTGATTTTCCGGCTCCATCGGTTCGCCGCCCAGCAGGGACAGACCTGCAATGTAGTCTGGCTTGCAGGAAGCGAAAATCTCATTGCGGACAGGCTTGTCAAAAGGCTGCCCATATCCGAAATCCCATGCGACTTCATTGAAGCAGCCCGGACAGTGATGCCGACAGCCTGACACGAATACACTGGTCCGGACGCCCGGTCCGTTGGCGATGTCGTAATATTTAATGGTTGCGTAATTCATAGGTCTCTCCATAGGAAAAAACTCTCAGTCTGCTTCGCAGACAGCTCCCCTACTGAGGAAAGCCTTTGGCAAAGCGATAAAGCTTTACGAAACGCCAAGACCTCTCCTCAGTAGGAGAGGTGGCATCGCGTCAGCGATGACGGAGAGGTTTATAAATTACAGATGCAGAACGCGATCCTTGATTTCCTGCGTCCGTCCCTGATTCCAGAATTGCGTGCCGATATAGCCGCAGGTGCGGCGGGCGACATTCAGCTTGCTCTGGTCACGATTGCCGCACTTGGGGCACTCCCAGACCAGCTTGCCGTCGTCCTCGACGATCTTGATCTCACCGTCGTAGCCGCAGCACTGGCAGTAATCTGATTTGGTGTTCAACTCGGCGTACATGATATTGTCGTAGATGAATTGCAGAACGCTCATAACAGCCTCGAGGTTGTCCTGCATGTTGGGAACTTCCACATAGCTGATCGCGCCGCCCGGAGAAAGCTTCTGGAACTCGCTCTCGAATTTCAGTTTGGTGAAGGCATCGATCTTCTCCGAGACGTGAACGTGATAGCTGTTGGTGATATAGTTCTTGTCAGTAATGCCCGGAACAATGCCGAACCTCTGCTGCAGGCACTTTGCGAACTTATAGGTGGTAGATTCCAGCGGTGTGCCATAGAGAGAATAGTCGATGTTCTCGGCGGCTTTCCACTCGCTGCATTTATCATTCATGTGCTGCATAACGCTCAACGCGAACGGCTTTGCGCCTGTATCGGTGTGGCTCTTTCCGGTCATATACTTGACGCACTCATACAGACCGGCATAGCCGAGGCTGATGGTAGAGTAACCACCATAGAGCAGCTTGTCGATTTTTTCGCCTTTTTTCAGGCGTGCCAGCGCACCATACTGCCACAGAATGGGAGCGGCATCGCTGGGTGTACCCAGCAGACGCTTATGGCGCGCTTGCAGCGCACGGTGGCAGAGTGCCAGACGTTCATCGAAAATCTTCCAGAACTTGTCGAAGTTGCCGCCCGAGCTGAGAGCAACGTCCACCAGATTGATGGTGACGACGCCCTGATTGAAGCGACCATAGTATTTGGGCTGGTTGGTTTCGGGGTCAACATACGGGGTCAGGAAGCTGCGGCAGCCCATGCAGGTGTAGCAGTGACCCTCACCGTTCTTGTCGATCTTCAGCTCCAGCATCTTCTTTTCCGAGATGTAGTCCGGCACCATCCGCTTAGCGGTACACTTGGCAGCAAGCTCAGTCAGATAATAATAAGGAGAATCTGGATGGATGTTGTCCTCCTCGAGAACATAAATGAGCTTCGGGAATGCGGGCGTGATCCAGACACCAGCTTCATTCTTGACACCCTGATACCGCTGACGGATGGTCTCTTCGATAATAATTGCGAGGTCAGCTTTTTCCTGCGGATTGCGAGCCTCGCCCAGATACATAAAGACGGTGATGAAGGGTGCCTGACCATTGGTCGTCATCAGGGTAACGACCTGATACTGGATCGTCTGGACGCCGCGGTTGATCTCGTTGCGCAGACGCCGCTCGACGATCTCCTTCTTCCGTTCGGAGGAGACGTTCAGACCCTCCATCTCAAGCTCTACTTCGTTGGCGATCTTCTTGCGGGAAACATCCACAAAAGGAGCCAAGTGGGTCAGGCTGATGCTCTGACCGCCGTACTGGTTGGAGGCCACCTGCGCGATGATCTGGGTCGCAATGTTGCAGGCAGTGGAGAAGCTGTGGGGCTTTTCGATATATGTGCCGGAGATGACCGTGCCATTCTGCAGCATATCCTCGAGATTCACGAGATCGCAGTTGTGCATATGCTGTGCGAAATAATCAGAATCGTGGAAATGAATCAAACCCTCCTGATGAGCCTTGACGATCTCGGGGTCGAGCAGGAGACGGGCGGTGAGGTCTTTGGAGATCTCGCCAGCCATATAGTCACGCTGAACGCTGTTGACCGTGGGGTTTTTGTTGGCGTTTTCCTGCTTGACTTCCTCGTTCTGGCACTCGATCAGGCTCAGGATGCGCTCATCGGTGGTATTGGTCTGACGCTTCAGGTTCTGCACATAGCGGTAGGTGATATAGTGCCGCGCAATGTTGTGAGCCTTGATGTCCATCAGTTGGTTTTCGACCAGATCCTGAACCTCCTCAACGCTCACCGCACGGTTCAATGCCTGGCACTGGTCGGTGACAGCATCCGCAATCTGATTGATCTGTTCCTTGGTCAGACGGCTCTTGCCGCCGACCGAATCACTGGCTCGGGTAACAGCCGTGATGATCTTGGTGATATCAAAAGGAACTTCTGCGCCATTACGCTTGATGATCTTCATTTGCTCTCCTCCTACATATCTATGACAATTCTAACGGGCGTCTCCTAAACCTAGAAGGCACCCGTGTCGTTGGTAGCTACTGATATTATGATATCACTATTTAGTGACATGTCAATGGAGAAACCACTACATTTTGTGTTTCGTAGCTTTTGCCAAAAATATAGAGGAATTTTCAGAACAAAATTTAGTGCCAGACCTCTTGACAAATCGGACGAGCAAAGTGTGCGATTCCATAGGGTAATATCGGGCGTTGTCTATACTTGGCTGTCTATGTAATTACATTATAAAGGGAAATAAAGGGAAAAATCGTCTGATTTTAGCGAATCCCAAAACAGGTAATTTTTCGTTCAACGAAACTGTGTAAAATATACAAATCCGAAAAAAGGCGAAAAAAGTCACGAAAAAGGCTTGCCAAGAAGGG
>CAVEGP010000018.1:0-30125 GCA_963615155.1 Bacteroides uniformis
CGGATGAGCTGTTCGGTTACAAGTACACCGACTACGCCCCCACCGCCGACGCCTTCCAGCAGGAATCCCAGAAGCGCATCCGCGAGCTGTACATGTACGACGTTCTGCGTGCTGATCGTTGCATCTCGGCGAACAGCATCGAGGCCCGTGTTCCGTTCGGCGACCTCGACTTTGTCCGGTACGTTATGGCAATTGACCCCGAAAAGAAGCTGAACAGCTACGGCAAGGGCAAATATCTGCTCCGCAAGGCCTTTGAGGGCGACTGGCTGCCGCCGGAGATTTTGTGGCGTGAAAAGGCCGCTTTCTCGGACGCCGTCGGTCACAGCATGGTCGACGACATCAAGGAGTACGCCGAGAGCCTGTACACCGACGAGGAATTTCAGCTCCGCCGGGCAAATTATTCGGCACACTGTATGCCGTTCACCAAAGAGAGCCTGCTCTATCGTGAAATTTTCGAGAAGTATTATTATGACCAGAGCCGCACCATCGTCGGCTTCTGGATGCCCAACAAGGCATGGCCCAACTGCAACGTCAACGACCCGTCCGCTCGCGTCCTCGCAAACTATGGCGCATCGGGTGTGTAAGACGTCCTGAATTCTAAGCTTCTCTCCCTATTCCTACAGCAAAACCCCGGCTGCTCATTCACTAACAGCCGGGGTTTTTGTACGTCTCAGACTTTATACCGTATTTTATAGTCGTTCCTTTGCACTTTTAAACTTTTCAAAATTTGTTCAGCTTTGAGCAGAAGTTCCGATTTGCAGATTGCTTCCTCAATAATTCTGTCGTATCATAAACACAGATATTCTGCAACTGTCCAATTTAATACAACCGAAAAAGGAGCTGCACGATTATGATATTTTATTTTTCCGCGACCGGAAACAGCCGCTATGTTGCCGAACGCATTGCCACTGCAACCGGCGATGAAACAATCTCCATTACGGACTGCTGCAAAAAAGAACGCTTTGAATACACGGCTCAAACGGTTGGGATCATCCGCCCTACCTACGCATGGGGACTGCCAAGCATCGTACAGGAATTTCTGCAAAAACTGACACTGCACAACCAGCCATCCTATCTGTGGTTCGTTGCCACCTACGGCACAACACCGGGGCAGACCGGACGATTTGCAGAAGACATTTTAAAGCACAATGGGTTGACTGTCTCGGCAAAATTCAGCGTTCGGATGCCGGACACATGGACGCCGATATTTAACTTGAGCAACAAAGAAAAAGTACAGCGCATCAATGACGCAGCTGAACCTCAAATCGACCGTATCATCCAACAAATCCAGAATCGCGCATCCGGCAACTTCATGCAGCACAAAACGCCTCTTCTGCTTGCAAAGCCTGTTTATGCCATTGAGTACCCTTCCATGCGTCAAACACATCATTTCCATGTAGAAGACAACTGCATCGGCTGTGGTCTGTGCTCCCGAAACTGTCCGGTTTCAGCGATTCAGCTTCAGAATAAAAAGCCTGTCTGGGTCAAAGACCAGTGTGTCATGTGCCTTTCCTGTCTGCATCATTGTCCCAAGTTTGCAATTCAGTACGGTAATCGAACTCAAAAACATGGGCAGTATCGTCATTCCTTTTTATAATATACTTTTTGAATCATCCAAAAAGATCGGATAATTTTATCCTTATATGTACAGAACCCCCACCATCACTGGTGAGGGTTCTGACTCGTTATATATCTAAATCTCTCAGATATAAAACTTATTTCAGCTCGATATTCTGTGCCGCCCGGGCGATGGCGGCAAGGAGATCGACGAGTTTCTTTTCGTCCATCTTCTTGCTGTTGTTCGAGAAGGTGTAATAGCTGCCCTGCACGCAGAACGAGAGGATCACGCCCCGCACCGGGTCATTGGCAAAGCCGGAGTCATATTCCTCGATTCTCCGACGGATTCCCTGTTCAATGCGGTTGATGAAGCGACCCTGTCTCGAGCCGGAAAAGAGGATCTCGACCTCCTTCTGATTCGCCACGAATGCCCGAAACAACTCTTGCATCAGCCATTCCGTGCAGCTGCGCAGATCATACGTCCTGAATTCCGGCAGGTTTCCAAGAATAGAGGAAATCAGCTCTTCCTCCAGTGTGTTTTCCAGAGCATAGATATCCTGATAATGCGCATAGAAGGTCGATTTGTTGATACACGCCTTCTCGCACAGCTCCTTGATCTTGATCTTTTCCAGCGGTTTCTGCTCCCGCAGGGAGAGGAACGCCTGTTTGATGGCTCGTTCGGTCTTCTCGATCCGGATGTCCAGAAAAACCACCTCTTTTTCGTTTTCGTTGTGTATCCAACGATTTTCTTTTTTCGTCGATGGACAAGCCTGTTTGCTTTTCTTACAATAGAGTCAAGGCTCATTCCTTTTTATAAAGCAGTCCGCGCGCATCCAGTGCATCCCGCACCCGCTGAAATGTTGCCTCATCGGGACAGCGCAGAGTGTGCAGATGAACGCCTCCTGTCATCCGGCTGAGCAGACACTCAGGCGTTTCCGCCGCCTGCTGGATGAAGTTGTCCACATCGTATCGGCTGGCAAGGTTCAGGTTACCGCGCAGTTCGCCGTAGAGCGGGTTTTCGACCGCCACATCCACGACCACACCGCCCTGATCGACCACGGTATACAGTTCCGTGCGCATCTCTTCGGCAGTGCGGTGGACACATGCCAGAATGCCTGCGCAGCCCCTTGCCTCTGGATGGAGCTGATAGCCGCGGGGCGTAGCATCAATCTGTGTGCCGCCTGCCCGCAGAAGAGCCACATCCCCCACCACGATCTGGCGGGAGACACCCAGCTCCCCAGCCAATGCGCTGGCACTGACCGGCTCGGTGGCGGCGGTCAGCCGTTCCAATATTTTTTCTCTGCGCTGCGCTGCATTCATTCCCGAATGCCTCCCCTGCTTTTAAAATCTTACTTTATAATAGCAGACTCCCCCGCAATGCGCAAGGCGTTACTTTTTCAGTCGGAGCAGGGTCGCATAATTAGATGGAAGCTGGATCTTCATTCGTCCCCACTCAAGGTTCATCATAATGTCCTGACTGCCGACGCAATCTGCCAGCAGATCTTCGGCACCGGAAGCCTCCACCGGAAGCTGGAACTCGAGCTGGGCGGGAGAATCGCCGTTGTTCATCACGGCGATGATAGCTTCCCCATCCAGAACTCGGGCATAAGCATAGCATTGGGTCGTCAGATGCAGCTCCTTCACTTCGCCCCACGTCAATTCTGGACATTCCGCCTTGAGTTTTCCGAGCGTAGCGTATACACTGGTTACGGCGTTATTCCTCTCTGCGTCTTTGAAATCCTCAAGCTCGAGGCAGGGACGGAGCGGCCAGTCGCTTCCCCACTCTTTTTTGCCTTCGATCCCAAATTCTGAGCCATAATAGATGGACGGAACGCCCCAAAGCGTATATACTAGAATCGCAATGTGTCGGATATGGTCTTTGTTCCGCAGCTTGTTGGGCAAACGCTCAACGTCGTGGTTATCCGAGAAGTTGTAGAGCCGTGTCTCGTGACACAAGCCCTGTAAACGGCGCATGGTGTGGGCGATCTCGAAATAATTGTGGTCGTTGTGACCGCTCCACAAGCCTTTATGCAGTTCATAGTTTGTTACCGAGTGGAGCATCTGCGGATTTGCCCAGCGGCTGTAATCGCCGTGGATGACCTCGCCCATCAGCCAGAAGTCGGGCTTGATCTCATTCGCAAGACTGCGCATCCCCCGCATAAAGTCGAAGTCCAGCACATCGGCTGTGTCCAGACGGATGCCGTCGATATCGAACTCCTCCACCCAGAATCGGATGGTGTCGAAATGATACTGCTGCACCTCCGGATTGCGCTGATTCAGCTTTACCAGCAGGTTGAAGCCGCCCCAGTTGCCATAGGAGAAACAGTCGTTATACTCGTTGTTCCCCCAGAAGTTGACATCGCAGAACCAATCCTTATATCGGGCGTTCTCTCGGTGCTCCTGCAGTTCTTTGAATGCGAAGAAGCCGCGTCCCACATGGTTGAACACGCCGTCCACGATGACATGCTGACCGCGTGTGTGACAGTTGGCGACAAACTCCCTGAATTCCTCGTTCGTACCAAGACGGCGGTCAACCATCCGGTAATCAAGGGTATCATAGCCATGGGAACCGCTCTCAAACAGAGGACCAATATAAATGGCGGTGCAGCCCAGCTTTGCCGCATGTTCCGCCCAGTCGTTCAATTTCCGGAACGCTTCGGGCACAGGCTGTCCGTCATTTTCATGCGCGCAGCCGCACAGCCCCAGAGGATAAATGTGATAAAAAACTGCATTTTCATACCAAGCCATGGTTCGATCCGCTCCTGTTTCATTCCAAAATATCACCGCCTGTGCAAAGACAGCAGGCTTAGTATAACACAAAAATAGCCAAAAGTGTGAAATTATGCCAATTTTGTTTCATACTCTCTCACAAAATCAGCAAATCTGCCTACATTATTTTGATTTTATTGGTAGATGTGCCAACGCACAGAAGCCAAAAGCATAAATAAAAGGAGTTTTTCGGATGAATTATCCAGCGATCAGTCCTTCATTTTTTGCGGGTGAATGCTTTGACGCTTACCGTACCCTTGGTGCGCACCCCTTCCGAGCCGACAATGGTACGGAAGGCTGGCGGTTTGCGGTCTGGGCTCCCAGCGCATCCGCCGTCGAGATCTGCGGCGGCTTTGACGGCTGGGGTCCGGGCGTACCGATGGAACGCGCCGAGACCGGCGTATGGAGCGGGTTCGTCCCAGGGCTTGCCGCGGGCGAGCTGTACAAGTACCGCATCCACGGCGCAGACGGCAGTGTTGTCATGCGGAGCGACCCTTACGCCTTCTCGACCGAGCTGCGTCCCGGTACAGCCAGTAAACTGGAAACGCTGGATTTCAAATTCGACGACAGCGAATGGATGCGCCGCCGCGACAAATGCCGTAATCTGCCCTTGAATATCTACGAGCTGCACGCGGGAAGCTGGAAGCACAAACCCAACACCCGCCAGGAGGACGGCTCGGATGGCTGGTACAATTACGAGGAGCTGGCACGGGAGCTGATCCCGTGGCTGCTCGAGCATCATTTCACCCATGTGGAGATCCTGCCTCTGGCTGAGCATCCCTTTGACGGAAGCTGGGGCTATCAGACCACCGGATATTTCTCCGTCACCAGTCGTTACGGTACGCCTGCCCAGTTCGCCGGCTTTGTCAATGCCTGCCACCGGATGGGCATTGGTGTCATCATGGATTTCGTTCCCGTCCACTTCGCCGCCAACGCAGACGCTCTGGCAAAGTTTGACGGAACGTGTCTCTACGAATATGACAGTGATGTGGGGCACAGCGAATGGGGCACCTGCAACTTCAACTACTACCGACGTGAGGTCTGCAGCTTCCTGAACAGTGCCGCCGCCATGTGGATGGATGTGTACCATTGCGACGGCATCCGGATGGACGCCATCTCCCGCGCGCTCTACTGGCAGGGCGACCCGAACCGCGGCGTCAATGAGGGCGCAGTCATCTTCCTGCGGAATCTGAACCACGGTCTGAACAAATTCTGGCCGACCGGCATCTATGCCGCCGAGGATTCCACCAATTTCCTGAAGGTCACTGCCCCGACCCGCTACGACGGCATCGGCTTCGATTACAAGTGGGATATGGGCTGGATGCACGACACGCTCGATTACTTTGCCACCCCGTTCGGTGAGCGTCCCGATCATTATAACAAGCTCACATGGAGTATGCACTACTTCTACAACGAGCTATATCTGCTGGCACTCAGCCACGATGAGGTCGTTCACGGCAAAAAGACCATCATTGACAAGCTCTGGGGTACTTACGAAGAGAAATGCGCTCAGCTTCGCACCCTCTATTTTTATATGTACACCCATCCGGGCAAGAAGCTGAATTTTATGGGCAACGAGCTGGGGCATTTCCGTGAGTGGGACGAGAAGCGGGAGCTTGACTGGGATCTGCTTAAGTATCCGTTCCATGACAGTTTCCAGAAGTATTTCGCCGCCATCAGCCGTCTCTATGTCACCGAGCCTGCGCTTTACGACGGAGAATACAACCCCAACTGCTTTGAGTGGATTGCCTCCGAGAGCCGCACCGAGGGCGTTTACGCATGGCTGCGCCAGAGTGCCGGAGAGACCCTTCTCTGCGTCATGAACACCCAGAACACCACTCACAAGAAATTCCCGCTCTATCTCAAGTTCCCCTGCGGGGCGGAAGAGCTGCTCAACACCGAGGCTTCCGTCTGGGGCGGTGCGGACAAGAGCCGCGCCAAAACCTTCCACACCACCGACGGCGGCGTCTATGGTCGAGATTATACGCTCACGCTCGATCTGCCCGCCATGGGAAGCCGGATGTTCCGCCTGACTCCCGAAGCTCTCCATCCGGATGCCGCCAAGGTCAGCGAGAATAAGGCAAAGCGGCAGGCTTCCCGCACCAAGAAAGTTTCTTCCGTTAACACCAACAAGTAATATTCGAATAAAAATATCCCGTTTGCAGAAAGTGCAGCGGGGTATTTTTCATTTCCGAACCGCCGCAGGGTTGCCAGCCGGGATTCCAGTTGATATACTATAAATTGAATTATTTTGTTCTCGTGAAAGGTTCTCATCATGCCAAACTTATTTTCCAAACAGAAGTTCACCCCGCTGGGTCGGATTACTCTCGCTCTGATGGGCAGCGGGCTTGTTCTCGCATTTCTGGGGGCAGCGAACCTCGGGTTTGCGTCCTATTTTCCGCTGGTGGGGCTGTGGTGCAGTTGTCTGCTCTTCCTCTGCGCATTCCGGGTGCTTCGGGTGTCCGGAGTCAAACTGGATCTCTTCCATTGCGCTGTCCTCGTCGGCTTCTGGGCGGCGGCAGTCGTCTATTGCTATTGGGCATTGGGGCGGAGAACATTCCTCTACGCATGGGATTATGTCAACTACATCTTGAAGCAGTACAGCGTCGAAGCCGCCTTTGCATCCAGCCCGCATGAGGGTTTTGCGGCAATACTCGGTTCGCTGTCCGATGATTACACCAACTTCATCTCCCTGTTCACCGAGTTTCCCTTCTGCCTGACCGCCCGCACGGGGGACAGCTATGCCTTTGCGCAGGTGTTCTGCATCGTGCCGACCCTGCTGGTGCTGCTGGCAGGCGTCGTTATCAAGGTGGGGCAAATGCTCCGTATCCGGCATCGGTTCTACTTTTTTCTAATCGGTCTGTCGTGGGCGTTCACTTATCCGTTTCTGCGGATGAGCGCAATGCTGGCACAGCCGGACTGGCTCGGTCTGATCTTTGCGTTCGCCATCCTTCTGCTGACGCTGGATTTCCGGTTCGATACACTCGAGCCGAGACGATTTGCTTTGATTTTCTTCTCGACGGCTGCCCTCATCCTGACCCGCCGGTGGTATCTGTATTTTGTCGTCGGCTACTACTTCGCGTATGCGCTGCTCATCCTCATCAGCAGTGTCCGGCTGGCAAAAAGCGGTGAAAAGTCCGCTGCGATCCGTCGTTTCCGGAATCTTATCTGCCTCGGCGTAGCGGCTTTGGTCTCGATGGTCGTCCTGCTCTGGCCGATGGTCAGTAAAATTTTGTCGTTTGACTATGCGGGTCGTTATTCTTATTATAATGTCGGGGGCATGGTCGAGGAGCTGCGGTATCATCTGCTGCGGGTCGGTCTGCTGAACTTCATCCTGATCGGTCTGGGGTTGGTTTTCTGCCGAAAAAAAAAGCACCTTGCCCTGCCCTGTCTGGCTGGATGTGAGCTTCTGGTGAGCATGGTGCTCTTCACCCGAGTGCAGAACTCCGGCTCACACCAGATGCTCCTGTTTGTGCCGGGTTGGCTCCTGCTCTTTCTCGTGGGTGCGGCAGCTCTCGCCGAGGGTATTGAACGCCGCAAGCCCCTCAAACTGGGCTACTGGGGGTTCACCATCGCTTTTGCGGTCTCCGTCCGGTGCTCGCCGCTGACCGTCATGGCTCTGCCGAATTTCGTCCTCGACCATCTGTCGCTGTCCAGCACCGAATACTTCACCACGATGGATAAGCTGACCTACGATCGGAAAGATGCCGGACAGATCGAAGCCCTTGCCGACTGGCTGGATGATGCGCTTGAGACCGGCGAGACCGCTTACATGATCCCCAACGACATGCTTTACAACCCCGACCACTTCAAATATTGCAGCCTGCCCGAGCTACGTCTGACCGAAAAGCTGTCCGACAGCTTTTCCATCCCGGGAACCCACAATTTCCCGATGCAGTTCTTCGAGGCAAAGTTCGTTATCACTGCCGACCCCTTCCCCCAGACCTATGTCTTTGAGGGGGAGCTGTCTCATATCTTCAACGAAACGTTCCTTGCCATGCGGGATGATTCTTTTGATCCCGTGACAAGCTTCGACATGGGCAACGGCACGACCTTTACCATCTGGCGGCGTTCTGTCGCACCGACCCGTGAAGAGATCGAATCCTATCTCAGCGCGTTTGCTGCCGAGGACGCTCAGTATCCGGAGATGTTCTCTCAGGTCGCTGAGCAATGGATGGCAGACCGCGGATTATGAAAGTCCCGCACATACCCGACAGCTTTCCTTCAAAGGGAAGTCTGTATCAGAAATATTTCATAGAGGATAAAAAGGAGTATCACAACATGGAAACCAGAAAAAACAACCTTCCCGAAGCAACGCTCGGTCAGTACAAGGGTCTGACCGTCACCCGTCATGTCCGCCCCGTCACCGAGCAGACGCTCCAGCAGGAGCTGGTGCATCAGGTGCGCACCCATGCGGTCTACCACAACACCAACGCTCCCGCCAAGGTCGGCGACCGCGTGATGCTGGATTTTGCGGGCTACATGGACGGCGAAGAGATCCCCGACAGCCGGATGGAAAAGGTCATGGTCGTTCTAGGCGACGGTAAGCTGATGTCGGACGCGGAGAACGCCATCTACGGTCACAAGGCGGGCGAGGTGTTCCGCTTCAATTTCACCTATCCGGCAGATTTCCGTATTGAAGAGCTGTCCGGTAAGACCGCGCAGTTTGAGATCAATCTGCACTCGGTCGCCGAGAAGTCTGTTCCAGAGCTGAACGAGACCTTTGCGAAGGCGCAGGGCTATGACTCTCTCGATGCGATGAAAGAATTCTTCCGTGCCAAAAAGATGGCGACCCACGAGGCAGGCGCAGACCGTGCCGCCGGGATGAAGCTGCTGGAAATGGCAGGCGCGAACCTGACCGTCGATCTGCCTGCCACAATGCTTGACCGTGCCGCCGCCAAGGAGATGAACGCGCTTCGCCAGAAGCTCTCCCGCAGCAATCTGACCCTCGAAAAGCACTGTCAGAACCAGAACACCACACCGGAAGACCTTGAGAAAAGCTTCCGTGACCAAGCCGAGACCCGCATTCGGGTCATGCTGGCTGCCCGTGCCATTGCCGACGCTGAGAACATCACCGTCCGTCCCGAGGAAGTCAACGCCGAGTACCAGCGTTTGTCCCAGCTTCAGGATACCCCCGTCGAGGAAATTCGCAAGGCTCTGCCTGAGGAAGCCATCGCGACCGCTCTCGCCGCCCAGAAGGTGCAGAAATTCCTGCTGGACAACGCTGTCGTCACCACAGTCATGGACACTGCTGAAAAGGAGTGAGCTTAAATGAGTATCTTTACCAGATACGCCATGGACGCCCTGATGAAAACCTCACATCCGGAGATCAACCGCCGCCAGTGCTGGAATCTCCACCCACACCGTACCCCCTGCACCGCCTGCAAGGACATCTGCCCCTTCGGGGAACAGATCTTCACCCGCCCAAACCTCGTCAAAGACTGGGATCCCTGCAACGACTGCGGGCTTTGCGTTTCGGCGTGCCGGAGCGGCTGCATCGCCCCATCGCCTGAGCAGGTTCAGCGGGACACCTCTCCTGCCGACACTGACAACGATACCCTCTGGATCGGCTGCGAGAAGAGCGAACGGAAAAATACTGTCGTCCGCACCTGCGTTTCCGCACTCTCGTGGGAGACGCTTGCCTATCTCGCCCTGAACAAGAAGATCGTCCTCGATCTGACCCCTTGCGGCGAGTGCGAGAACGATGTCTGCGCCGCCCAGCTCCGGAAAGAGCTGACCCGTCTGGTCGAATTCTTCGGTCAGCCCCTCTTCGAGGCACGGTTCACGCTGGCTTATGAAGAAGAGGACGCCCCTTTCCATGTGCAGGAGCTTTCCCGTCGGGAAATGTTCAGCCACATGACCCAAGGCTCGAAGGCTGGTACAAAGCAACTTCTCCGGATGCTGCCCGGTCTGCGTGAGGACGACAGCGCAGTGGACTTCCGGCTGATGCTTCATCAACGGACCAAGCAGCTCAAGGCGGTTTCGGAAACACCCCTGCGGTACGGCTATTATCTGCCGAATTTCACCTCCAAGTGCTTCGGCTGCGGCAAATGCGAAAAGGCCTGCCGCGCGGGCGCACTCAAGCTGGAGGACACGCCTGACGGACAGACCCGTATGGTCGTCACACCGTGGAAATGCAGTGAGTGTGAAGTCTGCGTCTCGTCCTGCTCCAGCGGCGGCATTGACGGAATGAAGCTGCGTCAGCTCACGAGCCTCGGTCCCGTGAGCGTGTTCAAGCTCACCAAGGTCCTCTGCAAGGATTGCGGCAAGCCCATCTCCCCCAATAGTACGGACGGCGTCTGCTCGGTCTGCCGCATCAAGGCACGCACCAAGAAGCGTCAGGAAGAAGCCATTGCCCGCGCGAAGGAGCGTCAGGCTGAGCGTGAAGCCAAGCGTGCCGCCGAAAAAGCCGCGCAGGAAGCCGCCGAACAGATGGCAGCCGAAACCGCACAGGCTGCTGAGCAAGCTGCTGCGGAGACCCCATCTGCGGTTCCCTCGGACAATACGGAAGCGTGATTTTTTCCAATATCTTTCAGCATCTTTCCTCCACTGTTCATTGACATTTCCTTAGCCCTCAACTACAATAGCTATTGTACCTTGCGTTTATTTTCACAAAGAGTCCTGACTCTTCAAAACAAAGGAATGATATTTACATGACAACTGAACAGAATGTCCTCTACGCATCGGAAGCGCGTCCCTGGCTGAAGTTTTACGACCAGAAGTTCATCGACCAGACCTTGCCTGACTGCTCGGCTTTTGATTTCGTCTGTCGGCAGAACCAGAAACATCTGGGCAGCCCCGCATTGGAATATTACGGACGAAAGATCACCTATGCGGATCTTATCGTCAACGTCAAAAAGACTGCGGCGGGCTTCCGTGCGCTGGGCATGAAGAAGGGCGACATTGCGACCGTTGTCAGTGTCATGACCCCCGAGGTCATTTACGCGTTCTATGCCGCCGATCTGATCGGCGCGACACTGAACCTCATCGACCCCCGCTACAGCGAGGAAGGCATCCGGGACTACATTGAGGAGGTAGATTCCCGCATCCTCATCTGCCTGAACGTTGTCTACGAACGCTGCCGTCAGGCTGCAAAGCGTACCCATGTCGAGCATGTGGTGGTGCTCTCCCCGGCGGATTCCCTGCCCGCCCATCTGGCTCTTGGCTACAAGCTGACAAATCCCGATCACAACCATTACAAATCCAATGTCATCCATTGGAAGCGGATGATCACCGATGGTCAGAATGCCAGCACCGCTGCCGAGCCTTACGATCCGGAGCACGCCTGCGTTGTCGTCCATACCGGCGGCACAACAGGCTCTCCCAAGGGCGTTATGCTGACCGACCGGAACTTCAACGCCATCGCGCAGCAGTTTGCCGCTTATGAGGATCTGTTCTGCCGTGGTCAGAAGCTGATGAATATCATGCCACCGTTCATTGCCTACGGTTATGCCTGCGGCGTTCATCTGCCGCTGGTGTTGGGTTTGACTGTTGTCATCATCCCGAACCTCGATCCGGGCAAGCTGGGCAGCCTTATCCTGAAGTATCATCCCGAGCATATGTTCGGCGTTCCGGCGCATTATCAGCAGATCGCCGCTGACTTCAAGCTGCGGAACGCAGACCTGTCCTTCATCCGCAACTATGCCGCCGGCGGCGACGCCATTGCGCAGGGTGCGGAAGCCACCGTTAACAAGTTCCTCTCCGCACACGGCGTTAAGTATCCGCTGGCGAAGGGCTACGGCATGACCGAGGTCTCTTCCGCCGCCACTGCCGCCGCAGGCTTCAACAACAAGCCGGGCAGCGTCGGTCTGCCGCTGGTGAATACGCTGGTGTCGGTCTTTGAGCCGGGTACGGAAAAGGAGCTGCCCATCGGAGAGCGCGGTGAGTTGTGTATCTCCGGTCCGGGTGTCATGAAGGGCTACTACAACAAACCCGACGAGACGGCGATGCTCCTGCGCAGGCATTCCGATGGACGTGTCTGGGCTCATACCGGAGACATCGGCTACATGGACAAGGACGGGTATGTTTTCCTCGATTCCCGCATCAAGCGTCTGATCATCCGTCACGACGGCTTCAAGATCTTCCCCTCCATGATCGAGAATGTCATCAGCCAGCATCCCTCCGTGCATCAGTGCTCGGTGGTCGGCTGTGTTGACAAGGCGCATGTGCAGGGGCGTCTGCCTTTTGTGTACATCGTGTTGACTCCGGCTGCCGCTTCCAAAAAGAAACGGCAGATCATCAACGAGCTGCGTCAGATGTGCGCCGAGGAGCTGCCCGAATACGTCCAGCCCGTCGCTTACAAGTTCCTGTCCGAAATGCCGCTGACCGCCGCCGCGAAGTTTGATTACCGCAAGCTGGAGGAGGACATCTCCCCCCGCGATTATTGAGAAGAAAGGAATATCCTCATCATGAAAAAGAAAGTTATCAGTCTGGCACTTTCTGCCGCGCTGATCTTCTCGACCCTCAGCATTCCGGCATTTGCCGCTGAAGGCGAGACACTTCCGGAAACGGAGCAGGAAGCAGCCGAAGCCGAAGCGGAGCAGACTGCCTCCATTGAGGAAGAGAATGTTACCACTTCGGACGAGATCGTCATCGTCCTGCCCTCTGCTTCCAGCGAGAGTACCGCCTCCTCTGAGACGACCAAAACCGACACGAAGAAGGACGAATCGAAGTCCGAGTCCGCCGCAAGCTCCTCGGCTTCCAGTGAGACGACCAAGGATGCCGCTTCTGCTGCATCCTCTGAAAAGACCGAGACTGCGGCTTCCCAGACTGCCGAGGTCACGAAAACCGCAGTCAAGGCAACATCCAAAACTGCCAGCGAGAACCCCAACAGCTTTACATACGTTGCGCTGGGCGACAGCATCTGCGCGGGCATCGGTCTTGTCAAGATGGAGCATGGCACCTCGATGGTCGGTGTAGACGTTGCGTCCAACTTCAAGGATTATCCGGAGCAGTGTTATGTCAGTCAGATCGCCGAGACCTACAACCTCGACCGAGACCACGCCATCAACCTCGGTCTGCCCGCTCTGATGAGCAATGACCTCGTGGAGCTGCTCCGTGACGGCAAGATGAACGGCATGAACACGCTGTCCGGCTGTGAGTACAACTATCCGCAGATGCGTGAATATCTCAAGACTGCGGACGTCATCTCCATCCAGATCGGCTCAAACGACGCGCTTGTTCCCTGCATCGTCGCTCTGGGCAACGCGACCAACTGGAAAACTGAGGAAGCCGCTTCCATCGTCCTGAGCGGTGATCTGCGTTCTGTTGACGGCTTCCGTGCTCTGGTCAAGAGCCTGAAAAAATACAAGCTGACGACGGACGAAGTCAACGCCACCTGGAATCTGCTGACCTCCGGCATGGGCAAGATCTGCAATGATGCCTATTCTGTCACCTCCGCAAACCTTGAGACCATCGTAAACGAGGTTCGGGAGCTGAATCCGGATGCCAAAATCATCCTCGTAGGCTACACCAACCCTGTTCCCCTGCTGTCCTGCTGGAGCAAGTTCTTCAATAAGATGAACCTCTATGAAAAGCAGTTGGCGGAGAGGTATGACCTGACCTATGTCGCCATCCCCAACACCAAGACCGAGTTGGACGGTCATCCGACTGTTTCCGGTCACAAGTATATCGCACGCCAGCTCAGCAAAGCGATCGACGCCGCGAACTCATAACGGCTGAGCTGTCCCGGATCCCTTCTGCCGCATGGTAGAGGGGATTTTTTATTTTCCAAACGGCAGTTCCGACTAACTGTCAATGTGCTATATTAGTATATCAGTTTGTTGTGCAATAAGCACAATAGATTCTTTAGATGTGGTAAAGCTTTCTCTGCAATCATAAAAATGACCGATTTTTTCGTAAAATCGTACTAACAGTTCTGCCGCATTTCATTCATACTGTAGCCATAAACTCCCTGATGAGTCTGGTTTACAGTGGCAGCTGTAAGTAAGGGCTTTCAGGCACGTACAGAAAATCATTTAGAAGCAAAGGAGAGATCAAAATGGCAAAAACAAGAAGTCTGCCGGATAAGTACTACGACAAAGACTACGAGCACAACGGCATCCACCGCGTTCCCCTGTGGCGCATTGCGTGCTTCGCGCTGAACAACACAGCGACGAACATTTATCTGATGATGATAAACTATGCCACCTATTATCTGATGGGCTGGGTCGGCGTCGGCATGATGATGGCATCCTCCCTGACTATGATGATGCGTATCTGGGATGGCGTCACCGACCCGTTTGTCGGTTTCATGGTTGATCGGACCAACGGCAGGTTCGGCAAGAACCGTCCGTACATCGTCATTGGCAACATCATTCTGGCTCTGACCAGCTATATTGCCTTCCATGTCACCCACAAGCTGCCCGAGGCAGCCCGCTTCCCCTTCTACGTGGTCGTTCTGATGGTCTACTATCTCGGCTACACCTGCCAGTGTGTCGTCACCAAATCGGCTCAGTCCTGCATGACCAACGACCCCAAGCAGCGTCCCATGTTTGCGTCCTTTGACGGCGTGTTCAACACCATCCTGTTCGCAGGTCTGGCTGTTGTCATCGCAAACATGGCAAACAAATACAAGGATGTCGGCGGCTATACCTCCACCGAGTTCTTCCACAGCCTGTGGCTGATGACCGCAGTTCTTTCCGGCATCTTCACGGTTCTGGCTGTCATCGCCATTACCCCGAAGGATCGTCCCGAGTTCTTCGGCACCGGCAAGCCGGTCAAGGTCGGTCTGAAGGATTACTGGGATACCATGAAGAACAACCGCGCTATCCAGATGCTGATCCTTGCGGCTTCCACCGATAAGCTTGGTTCTTCCTCCCGTACCAGTGCGGTCACTGTCGCAATGTTCGCCTGCATCGCCGGCTCCACCGTCCTGCAGGGCAATGTTACCGCTTTGACCACCATCCCCAGCGTGATCGTGACCTTCCTTGCGATCTCCCTCGTTGCGACCAAGTTCGGTCAGCGCAAGGCGATGATCATCGGTTCTGTCGGCGGTCTGTTCGTCAACGCCGCCTTGATGGCTCTGTGGATCTTCGGCGATCCCACCACCATGACCTCCGATCCCGCAAAGGGCACTCTAAACTGGGGCTACTTTCTGATCCTGCACGTTGGTCTCAGCATCATCTTCGCAGGCTTCCAGGGCATCTCCGGCAACATCGTTATCCCCATGACCGCCGATTGCGCGGACTACGAAGTCTATCGTACCGGCAAATATGTTCCCGGTCTGATGGGCACGCTGTTCAGCTTCGTCGATAAGCTGGTCTCTTCCTTCGCCCCCATGATCGCCGGCATCATGTTCACCATCTGCGGCTTTGCCGACCACAACCCTGTTGAGGGCGACATTCCCACCATGAAGCTCCGCATCGGCTGCGCAATCTGCTACAGCGGTGTCATCATGTTCGGTCTGCTCTGCAACCTGGTCGCCATGAAATACTATCCCCTGACCAAGGAGAAGATGGAGGAGATCCAGGACGAGGTTGCTCAAATCAAGATGAAGGCTATGGCTGAAAACGCCTGAGCACCACCTGTAATTTTCTGCGGAGATCTGTGATATCACAGCAAAAGAACTGCTCGTCTTGAACGGCGGGCGGTTCTCTTGCATCCTTTAAAAACATTTCTGACACGAGGTACAACGAAAATGGAAGATACGACACTGTGGAGGAAAGACCCTGACCACGGCTTTCTCTGGAACACCATTGACCATCTGTTATACTGGAGAGTCTACCGCGAAAAGCACTGTGTCAACCGGAAAAAATATATGCGCATGTGCATTCTGGGCGCATTTGGCGCCCATCACTTTTATGCCAGGCGTCCCATTCTGGGCTTGCTCTATCTGGCAACGTTCTGGAGCGGCTTTTCCGCTGCAATGACCATCGTGGATTACATTATCGCTGTCCCCATGAAGCCGGACGAGAATGGAAATATCTGGCTGTAAAGCCGCTGTGCGGAATAGTCCGATTGCTTTCGTTCCCCCATGTGCCCACCAAAAAGCAGTTAGCAGCGACTGATCTTTCTCATTTTCGCTTGCTTTTTCCATACAAATCTAGTATACTACTTTTTGGATAAAAGGGAGTAAAGGGCGCAGCTTTTTGGCAGGGGCTTGCGCTGCATCTTTGCGACATACCGGCAGAAATGCCCGCAGGATGCCGAATGCTTGAGACTTTTATTACAGGATGTCCCCCGCTTGTCGGGGCTTCTGTAATAGAAGTCTTTTTTTGTCCTCCGAAAATTCACCCCATCATGTTGAAAAGGAGAGAAAACATGCTTATCCCCGTTTTGTTGTTCCTTGTGGGTCTGCTCTGTCTTATCAAAGGCGGCGACTGGTTCGTGGATGGTTCCACCGGTATCGCCCGCCGCTTTCATGTGCCGGAGCTGCTGATCGGCGCGACGGTCGTTTCCATCGGCACGACCCTGCCAGAGGTCATGGTCTCCACCACTTCGGCTCTGTCCGGTCATGGTGAGATCGCCTACGGCAATGCTATCGGCTCCGTCATCTGCAACTCCGCCCTCATTGCCGCCATCACGGTCGCTGTCCGTCCGGGCAAGGTCGATCCGAAGAGCCTTCGTGTTCCGGTGCTCTTCTTCTTTGCCGCCGCTGCCGTTTATTCCGTCGTCGCTTACTCTGCCGGATATTTCGGTCGTCCCATCGGTCTTGTTCTTCTGGCAATGTTTGTCGCCTACATCGTCTGCAATGTCATGGCGATGAAAAACGCCCCTGCGGAAGAAGCAGAAGAGAGCGGTGAGGAAGGCTCTTTCGGCAAGGACATCGGGCTACTGGTCGTCGGAGCTGCCCTGATCGCCGTCGGCGCAAACCTGCTGGTTGACAACGGAACACTCATCGCGCAGGCTCTCGGCGTGCCTGAATCTGTCATCGCGTTGACCTTTGTCGCGCTGGGTACTTCCCTGCCGGAGCTTGTCACTGCGATCACCTCTCTGGCAAAGGGTCACGGT
Source organism: Bacteroides uniformis (assembly GCA_963615155.1). GTDB lineage: Bacteria > Bacillota > Clostridia > Oscillospirales > Ruminococcaceae > Faecalibacterium. The sequence goes on from CAVEGP010000018.1 coordinate 17,278, forward strand.
GCGCTGTCTCTGGGCAACGTTATCGGCGCAAACGTCTTCAATCTCGTTCTTGTCAGCGGTGTTTCTGTCTCGCTCGCCCCGTTCAGCATCCCGCAGGAGTCTACCCTCTTCGGCATCAATGCCTCTCTGGTGATGGACATTCCCGTCATGTGGGCGGTCATGCTCCTTCTGACCGTTCCCGCACTGCTCAAGGGCAAGCTGTCCCGCTGGCAGGGCATCCTGCTGCTCTGCATCTACGCTGCCTTCTGCACCATCCAGTTTACCATGTAAGAGATTCGCAAACCGAATTCCTCGCCTGGCGAGTGGTTTTCGGGATACAACAGCCCTGCTATTTGATCCTGGTCTACCACGAACCTGCACTTGACAAACTGCCTTCTATAGAGTAATATTTATTCAGTCGCAATGGTGCGGCGTTGCGCTGCATCATTCGACAGTTGTAAGGTATTTTTCCCGGTGATTCGTACAGTGGAACACCGGGATTTTTTTGTAGTGCAAGTGGGAATTTATACAAAAGGAGAATGGAAACATGAAATGTAAAAATGCTATCGTGCTGCGTCTGACCGCCGCACTGAGTCTGGTCGCTGTGCTGGTTTTTGGTATGACCGCCTGCGGCAGTACCAATGCAACCTCCACAGCCGCAGATTCTGCCACTGTGACTACCGTCGCCGCCCCTGATGGCGACGGTGACCCCACGACCCTGACTGTCGCTATGGAATGCGCCTACGCCCCCTACAACTGGACGCAGAGCGATGATTCCAACGGTGCTGTCGAGATTCGTGGTTCCAGCGACTATGCCTATGGCTACGATGTCATGATGGCAAAGAAAATCGGCGAAGCTCTGGGACAGAAAGTTCAAATCGTCAAGCTGGACTGGGACAGCCTGATTCCTGCCGTTATGAGCGGTGATGTTGATTGCGTTATCGCTGGTCAATCCATCACGTCTGAGCGCGCTGCACAGGTCGATTTCAGTGACCCGTACTACTATGCCTCCATCATCACACTGACCAAAAAGAACAGTGCCTACGCCTCTGCCACGAGCGTAGCTGATTTGGAGGGCGCTACTGCCACCAGTCAGTTGGGTACCATCTGGTATGATACCTGCCTGCCGCAGATTAAGAATGCCAACATTCTCCCTGCGCAGGAAACAGCCCCCGCCATGCTGGTTGCGCTAAACAGTGGCGCATGCGACATTGTTGTCACCGACCGTCCCACCGGACAGGCTGCATTGGTCGCTTATCCTGACTTCACTCTGTTAGACTTCGGCGGTGGTGAAAACGACTTTGCCGTCAGCGACGAAGACATTAACATCGGTATCTCGATGAAGAAGGGCAACACCGCCCTGAAAGACGCCATCAATGAGGTTCTGGCCACGATGACAACTGATGATTACAATACCATGATGGATGAAGCCATCAGCGTTCAGCCTCTGAGCAAATAATTTTGTTCGCCCCTGCCATTTTGTGCGGCAGGGGCGTTGATGTTCGTGAAGTTGCGAAATCACAAAGGAGAATCTCATGCAAATCTTTTTCTCAAGCTGTGTTTCAGTGCTGCAAAAGTATGGTCTTTCCTACCTGCGTGGCGCAGGCACGACCCTGTTGCTGGCACTGGTCGGCACATTTTTCGGCTGCTTGATCGGTTTTGCGGTTGGTGCATTGCAGACCATCCCCATCGACAAGCAGCGTGATCCTGTGTGGAAGTGCGTGTTGCTGAAAATTCTGCGTATTGTCCTACGTTGCTATGTCGAGCTGTTCCGCGGCACACCTATGATCGTGCAGGCTGTGTTCATCTACTACGGTCTTTTACAGATGTTCAGCATTAAGATGGGCATGTGGCAGGCAGGCTTCTTTATCGTATCCATCAATACCGGCGCGTACATGGCCGAAACTGTTCGCGGCGGTATCGTCTCCATCGACCCCGGTCAGACCGAGGGTGCGAAAGCCATCGGCATGAGCCACTGGCAGACGATGCTTCACGTCATTCTTCCGCAGGCACTGCGCAACATCATGCCGCAGATCGGCAATAACTTCATCATCAACATCAAGGACACCTCCGTCCTGTCCGTCATTTCCATCACAGATCTGTTCTTTGTACACAAGAGTGTTGTCGGTGCGTTATACACCTACTTTGAGAGTGCAACCATTGTTATGGTCATTTATCTGACGCTGACACTGCTCACCAGCTACCTGTTGCGCCTGTGGGAAAAAGCACTGGACGGTCCGCAGAATTACGACCTGAGTACAAAGGACTCACTGGCCTACACCAGCGGCTTATACAACGTTCCGAAGCCGCAGCATGATTCCCAAAATCTGGATATAAAGGGGGACGAAGCCCATGTCTGAGCCTGTAATTGAGGTACGCCATCTCTCGAAGAGCTTCGGCACTCATGTTGTCCTGCGTGACGTAGATTTCACCGTCAGCGCAGGCGATGTCACCTGCATCATAGGTGCGTCCGGCAGCGGCAAATCCACGCTGCTGCGCTGCATCAATCTTTTGGAAACACCCACAAACGGCAATATCCTGTTCCACGGTCAGGACATCATGGCAAAGGGCAGCGACCCTTGCGCCTACCGTGCTAAAGTCGGTATGGTATTCCAGAGCTTCAATCTCTTCAATAATATGACGGTTCTGGACAACTGCACCGCCGGGTTGCGCTATGTACTGCATCAGGACAAGGAAACCGCAAAAAAGACCGCACTGGAAAATCTTGAAAAGGTCGGTATGGCACCTTATATCCAGGCGAAACCGCGCCAGCTTTCCGGCGGTCAGAAGCAACGTGTCGCAATCGCCCGTGCCTTGGCTATGCAGCCCGAGGTCCTGCTGTTCGATGAACCCACCTCTGCTCTTGATCCGCAAATGGTCGGTGAAGTGCTGACCGTTATGCGCCAGCTGGCCAAAGAAGGTCTGACAATGATCGTCGTCACCCACGAGATGGCCTTTGCCCGCGACGTATCCAATCATGTGGTCTATATGGCTGACGGTGTGATTTGCGAAGAAGGTACTCCCGCTGATATCTTTGAGCATCCGCAGAACGCAAAGACCGTTGGATTTTTGAGCCGATTCCGGCAAGCGTGAATTACTACGGACTCTTGCGTAAATATAAAAGAATATTTGGGTAATGAGATAGGTTTCCCCGAAACGGGTTCGCCTATCTCATTTTTGTTGTATGCTGAGATTATAATACAACAGATACAGGAAAAGGCTGCTTATCAAAAGTTTTAACCACCCGTGACGTCCAGCGGAGATTTTTTCTTTATTCCTCGGATGCTGCCATCCACTTTTTCATTCCTTCCAAGCCCAGAAGGATCACTGCACCCAGCACGACGGCAGGCAGACAAAGCGTCGAAAGGCACAGCGGCGGCAGCTGTGCATCCAGACTGGCCGGACCATTTGCGATAGCGTAGAGCGAACCAAACATCAGACCTAAAATCAGCCACACCATCGCACTGCGGTGATTCTGCAAAGCCGCGCGGAGCGCACGGATCGAGAACCAAACGCCTGCCAACACACCAACGCCCAGTGTACACACCCCCGGGAGAACCCCCAGCTCCAAACGCATCAAGCTGTGAACCGCCTGAATCGTCGGCAGATACACACCTGCAATGAGCAGGATGGACGAGCCGGAAATACCCGGTAGCACCATTGCGGTGATGGCGACCACACCTGAAAAGAACAGATAAACGAACTGCAACGGCTGAAGCTGTGCGTAGTTTATCGCATCCAGTCCATCGGTGTGCGCCCGAAGCATCGTCAAGCCGACCACAGCCGCAGCACCCAAAAGCAGAAGCCATGCAGTGCGCAGATCTTCCAGCGATTTACGCTCTGCTGCGGCAACAAAGGGGATGGAGCAAAGCGTCAGACCCAAAAACAGTGAGCTCATAAAATAGATGTTCCGCTCAAACAGCCCGGACAGCAACACCACACAGCCTCCCATGCCGACGACCCAGCCAATTCCGAGTTTTAAAACATACCGGAAAGCATCTTTCCGCTCTTTGGCGTTGCCTCGGAACAGGCTGTGCAGTGAATTGATGAAGCGGTCATAAAATCCCAGAATGAATGCGATCGTTCCGCCGGACACCCCAGGAACGCTGTCTGCCAATGCCATGCAGAAGCCATGAAATATAGTAAGAAACATCAAGATCCCCCCAAAAATAAAATTTCCGGTTCACTGTCCTGAGTGTACCGGAAATTCTTTAACAGAGGAATCCAGAGAATTAAATTGATCTTAAACTATGTTTCAGCGTCCTGCCGTGTTGTGAAGCCGATAGCCCACACCCCAGACCGTTTGAAGAATTTTCGGTTCGGCCGGGACGTCCTCGACCTTCTCCCGCAGACGATTGATATGCACCGCTACGGTGATATTGTCCCCCATTGATTCCAAGCCCCAGATCAATTCGTATAAGTCCTCTCTGCTGAACACCTGCTCCGGATGCCGCATAAGGAAAAACAGCAGTTCATATTCTTTATTTTTCAGCGGGACTTCCATCCCGTTTTTCGTGATGCGCCGGGCGGCAGGATCAGCGGTCAACGACCCCACCGTGATGCTCTGCGGAAGATCTGCCGTGGGTTTCAGTCGTGCATACTGTGCCAGATGCGCCTTGACCCGCGCCACCAAGACACTGGGCGAGAAAGGTTTTTCGATGTAGTCATCCGCACCAAAGCCAAAGCCACGAATCTTGTCCACATCCTCGCCCCGGGCGGTCACGATCAAAATCGGGATATCCTTTTCGGCACGCACCCGCTTGCAGATGGTAAAGCCATCCACGCCGGGCAGCATCACGTCCAGCAAAAGCAGATCAAACTCCTGATGAAGAGCTGTATCCAGTCCGGTCGTTCCATCCGGTGCGATCGTCACCGCATAACCGCCCAGTTCCAGATAATCCCGTTCAATTGCCGCGATATCCGCATCGTCTTCTACGATCAAAATGCTTTTTTGCTTCGTCATTTTGTACCTCGGTTTCCTTCCCGCGCCTCCTCAAACAGACGATCCGCCAATACTTCCAGATCGCCCTCTCGGGCATGGATCGTCTCCAGATAATGCTGCCGTGTCGCCTCATCCGGAGCGACCTGTTCCATCAAGGCTTCCGAATAAGCTCTAATCACGGTCAAAGGCGTTTTCAAGTCGTGCGACATCTGTGCGATAAGTTCCTGCTTTTTCTGCTGTGCCTGCTGTTGTTGCGTGAGGGATTCTTTCAACCGTGCCGCCATTTCATCCACGGCATCGCAGGCGAGCTTGAATTCATCCGGCTCTTCATAGCCGATGGGGGAATCCAAATCGCCCTCCTGAATGCGCTGAACGCCCTGCACCAGCGTGTTCAGCGGCGTCTGGATGTGGGCGAACAGAGCCTTCGTCAAATACAGGTTGGTCGCCACCACCGCCGCCAGAAGCATGATGACAACGCCTCCCGCATACAGCACAATGAACCCTTTCAGCCCTTTGAACGCCGACTCCACTTCCTCGCCCATATCATGCAGGTCATGCAGCGTCAGCCCCAGACGGGGCAGATAAACCAGCTCCAACATCAGCACCAGAGCCACCAGAGCAACGATCATCAGCACTCCGGCAACCAGAACCGGAACCACCAGCATGATAAGGTTGGAACGCTTGAGCCTCTCCTGAATGGTCATAAAAATCACCTTCCCTGTCGTCTCCGCCTTGATTGTATCACAGGGTCCGACCGAAAGGTTAAACAAGCCTTAAAATCCCCTCTGCTTCTGCGACAAAAAATTCCGTGTCTGGCACTTCTTACAGTCCGGGCACGGAATTCTTTTTTTAGAAGATCTTCACTTCGTCCTTATCCATAAAGGCTGCGCCTGCAAAGCCTGCGGCTTCCAGCTGACCCAACTGCTTGCCGAGCTTCTTGGCCTGTGCCAGAACGGTAACATGATAGGCATTGCGAAGCTCTGCCGCCTTTGCCAGCACTGCGGGGAAATCCGCATCCTTATTATAGAGCAGAGCGATCTTCTGCTTTGCGCCGGGGATCTGATAACCCTGCTCCAACAGAATACCGCAGACACGCTCGAAGCCGATGGAAAAACCGACGGCAGGGATCTGCGTGCCGAGGAACTTGCCGATCATATTGTCGTAACGACCGCCGCCTGCCACTGCGCCGCTGAACTGCGGGCAGGTGATCTCAAAGACCATGCCGGTGTAATAGCCCTGTCCGCGAACGAGACTGGGGCAGTAAGCCACCCGATAACGGTCGCCCGCCATCGCCGAAGCCGTGGACAAAACGTACTTCAGATCATCGGCGATCGCCGGGTCTGCGCAGCGGGAAGCCACCGCATCGAGGGTAACTTCGCCAGCGGCGATGAAGTCAGCCAGAGCATTGATGGCGTTCTCGGGCAGTTGCTTTTCGGTCAGCTCCGCCTTGACGCCCTCCGCACCGATCTTATCCATCTTATCGAAGGTAATACAAACAGAATCCAGCGTATCTGCGGCAAACCCCATGCTTTCCAGCATTCCGCGGAGAATGCGGCGATCGTTGATGTTGACGGTGAAGCCCGTGAAACCAATGTTCAGCAGAGCCCGGGTGGTAACGTCGATTAGCTCGACCTCGGCGTTGGGAGAGGAATCGCCCAGAATGTCGATATCACACTGGACGAACTCGCGCAGACGCCCCTTCTGCGGACGCTCGGCACGGAACACACGGTCGGTCTGAATGACCTTGAACGGGCCGGACAGCTTATCCTTGTTTGCCGCATAGTAGCGCGACAGCGGCAGGGTCAGGTCGTAGCGCAGACCCATATCCGACAACTGCTTGGGGTCGCCGGAGTCGAGGGCGGCAGTCAGCTTATCGCCTCGCTTGAGCACCTTGAAAATGAGATTTAAGTTATCGCCGCCGTCGGACTTATCGAGGTTTTCCATGTCCTCAAGCATCGGGGTCGAGATACGCTCGAAACCGGATGCACGGTAGGTCTCCAGAATTTTGCCTTGAATATAATCGCGGAGGCTCTGCTCTGCGGGCAGAAGGTCGCGCATACCTTTCAACGCTTGTGTTTTCATATCTATAATTCCTCTCTGAAAAACTCAAATATATAACTAATTATAAAGAAACCTGCTGATTTGTCAATCAAAAAGGGTACACTATCCGCTGAGGTGAAATAAAAATGCAGCAATTTACGGCAAAACATCCTTGGACAATCCTGATCGCAGGTGCTGCCATCCAGATCCTGACCGGGCTTCCCGCCGCATGGGGTGTATTCCAGCAGCCTGTCATCGATGAGTATGGTATGTCCGAGCAGTGTGCAGTCTATGCGTTCGCCATTCTCATTGCGGCGTTTGGCATCGGCTGTGTCATCGGTGGCTTCCTGCAGGATCAGTGCGGACCTCGTGCCGCCGCGCTTTGGGGGACCGCCCTGCTCTGTGGTGGAGTTTTCGCAGCGGCACTTCTCCCCAGCGGGTCGGGCAGGGTCTTTTTCGGGGCGTTCAGCATCCCTGCCGGACTGGGAACTGCCTTTCTCTACCCATCCATCCAATCCTGCGCCCAGAAATGGTACAAGGGGCGAAAAGGTCTTGCAACGGGCGTCATTGGCGGTGCAGTGGGTCTGTCAGGAGCATTCCTGACTCTCCTTGTCCGGCTTGCGTTGAAGGGCTTCGGTTTTGTGCAGGGCATTCGGGGCGCATTCTGGGCGTTGGGTCTGCTTACCCTCCCCGTTTGTCTGATCGGCAGCCTGCTGCTTTCCGACCCACCGCCGGAGAGATCCAAGCCTGCTGAGCAGGGGCGGCAAAAAAACTCACCGTCACTGGATTTTTCGCCGTGGCAGATGCTCCGTACCCGACAATATTGGCTCTGTGCCGGGGCAGTCTGTTTTTCAACGCCTGCGGTTTTGCTGTTCAGTCCCATCATCCTGAAACTCGGGATTGAACGCGGACTGGACGAGTCTGCCGCCCTCTGGTCGGTGGTTCTCGGCAGCGTCGGCAGTGCCGCCGGTCGGCTTCTGATGCCGATGCTGAGCGATAAGATCGGTCGCAGACCCACCGATCTGCTGTTGTTCGGAGTCTCGCTGATTCTTTCGGTCGTGTTCCTGTTCGCACAGGGGTGGGCTGTGGTTGCCGTATACGCCGGACTGACCTTTTGTTATTCCGCATTGGCGGCAGTTCTGCCCGCATTGTCTACCGATCTGTTCGGGTTTCCCCACGCAGGCGTCAATTACGGCTTTCTCGCCCTTGGGCAGAGCGTCGGAAGTCTCGCTTTTCCATTTGCGGCGAATCTCCTGAATCTCGAGCAGGGACGGCATTGGCTGGCGATCGCCGGAGCGGTCGCCGGATTTGCCTCGATCTGGGCAGTCAAACCGACCGACACAGGCTCCTCCTCCCGCCCCAGTTAAAAATTCCGCCGTTTCTCCATTCTCCACAAAATTGACAAAAAGCCGAAAACGCAGGTGGATTTTGCAGTGATTCCGACAGTTAGTCTCGTCTTACCGTTGAAAAGTTTGCGATTTTTTTGTCAGAAACATCTTGCAAATTCCGCCAAGGTTCTCTATAATAAAACTATGCGTGGTAGTACCGGGATGGGTGTCGGAAGAGAGCGACACGACCCGGTCAATGCAAAGCGGCAGAAACGATCCTTCCGTGTTGGCACGGGGGTATTTTCTGCTGTCAAGCAACAAATTGTCAAAAGGAGAGTACGATTATGACCTATTCGCAGCAAGTACAGAATATGTGCCCGATCACCAAAGGTCCTAAGCATGGTCCGGCTCCCATCCCCGAAGAGGGCGCATGGGTCAAGGCTTATGAAGTGAAGGACATCAGCGGCTACACCCACGGTGTTGGCTGGTGCGCACCTCAGCAGGGCTGCTGCAAGCTGTCTCTGAACATCAAGAACGGTGTCATCGAGGAGGCTCTGGTGGAGACCATCGGCTGCTCCGGCATGACCCATTCTGCTGCTATGGCTGGCGAGATCCTGCCCGGCAAGACCATTCTGGAAGCTCTGAACACTGACCTCGTCTGCGACGCGATCAACGTGGCAATGCGTGAGCTGTTCCTGCAGATTGTCTACGGCCGCAGCCAGACCGCTTTCTCTGAGGACGGTCTGCCCATCGGCGCAGGTCTGGACGATTTGGGCAAGGGTCTGCGTTCCATGACCGGTACCATCTTCTCCACCAAGGAGAAGGGTGTCCGTTACCTGGAGCTGACCGAGGGCTACATCAACAAGCTGGCTGTCGATGAGAACAACGAGGTCATCGGCTATCAGTTCGTCAAGCTGGGCAAGATGATGGAGGATATCCGTCACGGCAAGACCCCCAACGAGGCTTACGAGAAGAATGTGGGTACGTATGGTCGCTTCACTGCTGAGCAGGGTGCTGTCAAGTACATCGACCCGCGTGAAGAATAAGAGAGGAGGAACAACTCATGGCAACTTTTGAATCTATGGATCGCCGCATGCCGAAAATCGAGGCATGCCTGAAGGCTAACGGCTTCGAGTCTCTGGACGCCTGCAACGAGATGCTCCTCGCTAAGGGCATTGACTGCGACAAGATCGTCCGTGGTGTTCAGCCCATCTGCTTTGACAACGCCGTCTGGGCATACACCCTGGGCACTGCCATCGCTGTCAAGCGTGGTCTGACCGATGCTGCCGAGTGCGCTGCCGCCATCGGCGAAGGTCTGGAAGCTTTCACCATTCCCGGTTCTGTCGCTGAGCAGCGTCAGGTCGGTCTGGGTCACGGCAATCTGGGTGCTCGTCTGCTGAGCGAGGACACCACCTGCTTCGCTTTCCTGGCAGGTCACGAGTCCTTCGCTGCTGCTGAGGGTGCGATCGGCATTGCCCGCACTGCAAACAAGGTCCGCAAGACCCCGCTGCGCGTCATCCTGAACGGTCTGGGCAAGGATGCTGCTTATATCATCTCCCGCATCAACGGCTTCACTTATGTGCAGACCGAGTATGATATTCCCTCTCAGACGCTCACCGTTGTCAAGGAGATTCCCTTCTCCACCGGCGAGCGTGCAGCTGTCAAGTGCTATGGTGCGAACGACGTCATGGAGGGTGTTGCCATCATGAAGAAGGAGGACGTTCAGTGCTCCATCACCGGCAACTCCACCAACCCCGTCCGTTTCCAGCATCTGGTCGCTGGCACCTACAAGAAGTGGGCAAACGAGAACGGCAAGAAGTACTTCTCCGTCGCTTCCGGCGGCGGCACGGGTCGTACCCTGCACCCCGATAACGTCGCTGCTGGTCCTGCCAGCTACGGTCTGACCGACTCTCTGGGTCGCGTCCACGGTGACGCTCAGTTTGCAGGTTCTTCTTCTGTTCCTGCACACGTCGAGATGATGGGTCTGATCGGCATGGGCAATAACCCGATGGTCGGCGCAACGGTCGCCTGTGCTGTTGCTGCTGCACAGGCTAATACCTGATTTTGTCTGATAAGGGGGGATCGTCTTCTGAAGAGGCGATCCTCCTTTTATATTGATCGTTGTTCGCTTTGGTAAACCCGTGAAAGTTTCCCTGAACGGCATTCCAGAATTTTCCGGAATGCCGTTTTTATTTTCTCGTGCTTTTTTTGTGAAATGAAATTTGGACGCTTGTGTATCCTGTGAAAATGCGATACACTAGATATACTACACTATCATAGATTCTCAACGAGAGAGCGGGCTTTCGCTCTCTCCATGCTAGGAGGAATAAAGCAGCATGAACTGGAAAAAGAAGAAAGATGCCGCATCGGGATCGGGCGATGCCACAACGACTGCCAGCACCAAAAAAGGCGGTCCTCTCCCCTTTGTCAAACAGCACTGGAAGATCATCCTTGTGATCGTCTGCGCAGCGGCTGCGGGCGGCTATTTTTTGCTGAATCAGAATCGCAGCAAGCCTGCCAATGTTGACACCAGCTACACCGAGGATGTCCCCACTTTGCGGGATGTTTCCAATACCCTCAGCGGCACAGGTACACTGAATCCCGCCAACACCTATACCGTGAAGTCTCTGGTCGATGGCAAAGCACTGACCGTCTCCATTGAAGAGGGCGATATCGTGACCGAAGGAGATGTCCTGTACACAATCGACAGCTCCACTGCGTCCACCAACCTGCAAAAAGCCGAGATCACCCTGCAGCAGGCACAGCGCAACTATGAAAAGACGGTCGATCGTCAGTATGTCCGCGCCGATGTTGCGGGAACGGTCAGCAGCCTGAAGGTCACCAAGGGGGACGAGGTCACCAGCGGTCAGGAGGTCGCCGTCATCCGCGACAACTCCAAGATGCTGCTGAACCTTGAGTTCCCTGCGGCAGACGCTGCCAATTTCTCGGTCGGACAAACCGCTGTGGTCACGCTGGACGGCACCTTTGAAACGTTGAACGGTACGGTCACAAAGGTAACGGGCACAGACGCCCTGAGCACCGGCAACCTGCTGACCCGCACCGTTACCATTTCGGTGCAGAATGCGGGCGGTCTGACGACAGCACAGGCGGCAACCGCCACCATCAACGGCGTCAGCTCCATTGCATCCGCCAGCTTTGCTTATCAGGCGGAGCGCACCCTGACAGCTCAGGCTGCCGGTACGGTTTCGGCGATCAATGTGCAGGAGGGTTCTGTTGTCGAAAAGGATGCGATCCTGATCCAACTGACGGGCGACGACCTGACCGAAGCCATCCAATCCGCCTCTGAGACGTTCCAGAGTGCCCAGATCTCGATGGAGAACATGCAGGACACCATGAACAAATACACCATCACCGCTCCGATCAGCGGCACGATCATCGAAAAGAGTGCCAAGCTGGGCGATGCCATCACCTCCGGCACGACCCTCTGCACCATCTACGACCTGAGCTATCTTGAAATGCAGATCAACGTGGATGAGCTTCAGATCAGTTCCCTGTCCGTTGGTCAGAAGGTACAGATCACCGCCGACGCTGTTCAGAACAAGACCTATGTCGGCACTGTCACCCGCGTTTCGATGAAAGGCAACGCCAGCGGTGGAACGACCACTTATCCCGTCAGTATCCGGATCGACGACATCGACGGTCTGCGTCCCGGCATGAATGCCAATGCTGAGATCGTGGTCGCAGAGGCGTCCAACGTCCTGACCATCCCGAACGCTGCGATCATCCGCGGGAGCTATGTCCTTGTGACAAAGGATTCACCCAGCGCGTCCAATGCCGACCCTGTCATGGATCCCCCCGATGGCTATGTCTATGTTCCGGTGCAGACAGGCGTCAGCGATGACAACTATACCCAGATTCTTTCCGGTCTGACCGAGAACGACACCATCGCCTATGACCCGAGTTCCGTTTCGGACAGCTACTACGATGACGGTAGCTACATGTATATGTTCTAAAACAGGAGGGCATCCATGAGCGCATTGATTGAATTTGATGAGGTCTGCAAGTATTACCAGATGGGCGACACCACGGTAAAGGCAGCAGACCACATCACCATGAGGATCGACAAGGGCGAATTCGTTGCTATCGTCGGTCAATCCGGCTCGGGAAAATCCACCTGTATGAACATCATCGGCTGTCTCGATGTGCCGACCCACGGTACATACAGGCTCAATGGTCGGGACGTTGGCAAGATGAACCGAAACGAGCTGGCTGCCATCCGGAACGAGATGCTTGGCTTCATCTTCCAGCAGTACAACCTGCTTCCCAAGCTCAATCTGATGGAAAATGTCGAAGTCCCGCTTATCTACGCCGGCATTCCCCGTGCCGAACGGCACCGCCGCGCGCGGGAAGTCCTGGAACAGGTGGGACTGGGCGATAAGCTCAAAAACCGCCCCAACCAGCTTTCCGGCGGTCAGCAGCAGCGCGTTTCCATCGCACGGGCATTGGTACGGAATCCAGCCGTCATTCTGGCTGACGAGCCGACAGGTGCGCTGGACTCCCACACAGGACGCGAGGTTCTGGGGATGCTTCAGCAGCTC
>CAVEGP010000019.1:0-28748 GCA_963615155.1 Bacteroides uniformis
CCCCCGCATGTTCGGCTGTGCCATCTCCGGCGGCGACTTCCGCAAAAGTATGCACGTCCAGATCCAGCGCGACGGCGTGGAGATGATGGTCGCACGCGGTCAGATGCTGCTGGCAGCTCGTGCCGCCGGTGTTCAGTGCTTCGATACCATGTACCCCAACATCGATGATATGGAGGGCTTCAAGGCTGAGGTCATCCAGAACCACAAGATGGGCTTTGACGGCAAGAGCATCGTCAACCCGAAGCAGATCGCATTCGTGCACGAGACCTTTGCCCCCACTGAGAAAGAGATCGCCTATGCCGAAAAGCTGGTTCGCGGCTGTCAGGCACAGGCGGACGCAGGCATCGGCGTCTACACCGTGGACGGCAAGATGGTCGATATCCCCTTCTTTGAGGACGCAAAACGCATCATTGCTCTGGCAAAGGCATGTGGCGTCTATCACGGCGAGCTGTAAGAAAGGAGAACCGAATCATGATCAACGCAGTTGGCAGAGACATTCCCGATTTCCTGCTCGTCAATGGCAAGGAAGTCTATCAGGGTAAAAATTATAAGGACGGTCAGTTGGTAAAGAAAGCCACCCCCACCACCGTCCGCCACGAAAAGCCGCAGGAGGACAAGCTGTGCGCTTCCATCCGCGAAGCCTGCGAGAAGTGCGGCGCGCACGACGGCATGACCTTCTCGTTCCACACCGAATTCCGTGATGGCGACTATGTTGCCAGCATGGTGGCTAAGGTTCTGGTGGAGGAGATGGGTCTGAAGGATCTGCATGTCGCCGCAACCTCTCTTGGCTCGGCACAGGATATTTTCGCGGACTACATGGAAAAGGGCATCATCGTGGAGGCACAGACCTCCGGCGTGCGTGGACGCATCGGTGAAGTCATCTCCGCCGGCAAGATGGACAAGCCTGTTATCATTCGTAGCCACGGCGGTCGTCCCCGTGCGGTCGAAGCGGGTGAAGTCCATATCGACATCGCCTTCCTCGCCGCTGCCACTTCCGACTGCTGCGGCAACGCAAAGGGTCAGGGCGGCAAGAACAACTGCGGCAGCATGGGCTTTGCAAACCACGATGCCCACTTTGCGGACCACACCGTTATCATCACCGATACCCTTGTTCCCTTCCCCAATCTGCCCTCCTCCATCAGCTGCATTGATGTCGATGCGGTCTGTGTCGTGGATGCCATCGGCGACCCGAAGAAGATCGCCACCAAGGAAGCCCGCATGACCGATAACCCCCGTGAACTGATGATGGCGGAGAACGTCGCTAACGTCATTGCCGCAACGCCCTACTTCAAGGACGGTTTCTCCTTCCAGACCGGTGTCGGTGGTCCGTCTCTGGCGGTCAACCGTTTCCTCGAGGAGCACATGAAGAAGGCCGGCATCAAGATGAGCTTTGCCCTCGGCGGCACGTCCAGTGCCATCTGCGCCCTGCAGGACAAGGGTCTGGTGGATTATATCCTCGACACGCAGGATTTCGATCAGGGCGCAGCCGCCCATCTGTTCTCCAACCCGCACCATATCGAGATTGACCTGAGCGAGTATGCCAACGCAGGCAACAAGGGTGCTTACGTCAACAAGCTGGACTATGTTGTCCTGTCCGCTCTGGAGATCGACACCAAGTTCAATGTCAATGTCATCACTGGCTCGGACGGTGTTCTGCGCGGTGCTCCCGGTGGACACCCTGACACCGCCGCAGGCTCGAAGTGCTGCATCATCGTCACTCCGCTGACCCGTGGTCGGATGGCGACCGTCTGCAAGGATGTCGTCACAGTCACCACTCCCGGTGACTGCGTGGATGTTCTGGTCACTGATTACGGCATTGCGGTCAATCCTGCCCGTCAGGATCTGATCGACTGTCTCGACAAGGCTGGCATCAAGCATGTTCCTATCGAGCAACTTCAGGAAAAGGCTTATGATCTGGTCGGCGAGCCTGATCCCCTTGAGTGGGAGGATAAGGTCGTTGCTGTGGTCGAAGCCCGTGACGGCACCATCCTCGATGTTGTCCGTCAGGTCAAGCCTTTCACCTTCGATTAAGCTCCTCTCCTGACTCTCTCGCATTCTCCTGCCGCGCCCCTCTGCATCCCACGATGGGGCGCGGCCTCTTTTTTCATCAATTAGAACCAAAAGTTACTTACGAAGTATAGTTTCTTTCGTATAAAAGAAAGGATGTTTTTTCCATGCTGGCACTGATTGGTTTTGTTTTGATGGCTCTTCTGATGGTCGTTCTCATCAAGAGCTGGGTCAGCCCTCCTGTCGCCTTTATCGGTCTGCCCCTCATTGCGGCAGTCATCGCGGGCTTCGGCGCGGAAGAGATCGGCGGCTTCATCGGCTCGGGCATGAAATCCATGCTCAGCACCGCCGTCCTGTTCGTCTTCTCCATTTCCTATTTCACCCTGATGGACGAGATCGGTCTGTTCGACCCCATCATCAACTTTCTGACGAAGAAAGCCGGAAAGAGTCGGATGATGATCGTTGCAGCCATCATCCTGACGACCTTTGTCGCCCATCTGGACGGCTCCGGTGCTACCACCTTCCTCATCGTTGTCCCTGCATTCCTGCCCATCATCAAGCGTCTGGGCTTCCGCAAGGAAGCACTGCTTGCCATCATCTGCGGTCCTTACGCCGTGATGAACATTGTGCCCTGGGGCGGTCCCACCATGCGTGCCGCAACGGTGGCAGAGGTGGAAACGGGTGATCTCTACTCGTTCATCATTCCCGGTGTCGTGGTTCTGGCGATCCTCGCCTTTGTCAACGGCTTCCTTGTCGATCTGAACGAAGTCCGCCACGGTCTGATTCCGGAAAGTGCTGAGGAAATTGCCGAAGAAACTTCTTCCAAAGCCGAAAAGCGCACATGGAAGTATTGGTTCAATCTGGCACTGACCCTCGTGATGCTGGTCTTCCTCTTCCTCGACACCCCACTGCCCCTGTATTCCATCTTTATGATCGCCTATGCGGTCGCACTGGTCGTCAACTTCCCGCAGACCAAGACACAGAACAAAAAGATCAAGGAGCTTGGACAGAACGCCATGGTAATGACTGTCACTCTGTTCGCGGTCGGCGTCTTCATGGGCGTTATCAGCGGGACAGGAATGGTTGACGCAATGGCGACTGCCATCGTCAATGTTCTGCCTGCGTCCATGGCTCCCCACATGCACTGGTTCATGGCACTGTTCAGCGTACCTCTGATGATGATCCTCGGCACAGATGCGTTCTACTATGCTCTGCTCCCCATTATCATCGGCGTTGTCGCTCCTTTCGGCGTCTCGCCTGAATCCGTTGCCGCAACCTTTCTCCTGACAGCGACCTTCGGCACTCCGGTCAGTCCCTCGGTCGCCGCCGTTTACGTTGGTCTTGGTCTGGCAGATGTCACCATCGGCGACCACATCAAATACTCTCTGAAATTTGTCTGGCCGATGAGCATCCTGACCCTGATCGCTTCCACCCTGCTGGGTGTGATTCCCTTCTGAGCTTTCCGCATGACGCAAAAATGGCTGACACCCCAAAGTGCCAGCCATTTTTTATTTTACTTAGCGTCCACGGCCACCGCCGCCGCCCATACTGCGTCCGCCACCCATTCCGCCAAGACTGCCACCGCCGCCACGGAACGAACCACCACCGGAGCGTCCGCCACCGCCACCAAAGCCGCCGCACGGGGGACGAGAGCCGCCGCCATTTCTGGGAGGACGCGGACCTCTGGGACCTCTCGGACCACGCGATCCGCCAAAGCCCCAATCGTCATACGGGTCGTGAGGACCGCGCGGAGGACGAGGACCACGGCGACGCCGCCAGCCGAACCAGCCGAACGGCCCCCAGTACCAGCCAAAGGAATGGCCGATGGGTGCGATAAAGATACAGAACAATGCAATCACGACGATGATCGTCGCGATCAAAGTGATCAGACTGCTCATAACAGATCTCCGTCCATAAGATTCATTGTAGGAATATCTATCCGGCTCTGCCGTTGTTTCGGTGCTGCCTCCTGTGCTTGCGGAGAGCGTCACGCCGTAAATATCCGCGATGGTATCCGCAACGTTCTGTGCGCAGGTAACGACTGCGTCGTCATAATCCTTTGCGGCAAAGTCGTCCTCCATCGTCTGGGCGATGGCACTGGCTTGCTTTTCCAAAGTCGTGTTCCGGAAGCCGATGCCGTAGGTCAGATAGTAATCGCCATCATCATAATCGGGGGACTCCATCACCAGAAGGATAAGCACGCCGTTGTTCTTGCTGGAATTTCCAACGCCCCATGTGTTGAACGCCTCAGTCGCATACTCCTCGGTCGTGAGACTGCCCGTGTATTCGACGGTCAGCACACCGATCTGCGCGCCCGAGCACTGCTCCTGCAATTGCAGATTCAGATTTTCAATCGTCTGGGTCGTGCTGTTGCTCAGGACATTTGCGTCATCGACCACCCGCTGATCGGTGGGCAGGTCGGGGAGCTGTGCCTTGGCTGCAAATGCCGCCGGACAGACTGCCGCCAGACCGACCACAGCCAAAAGCATTGCGGCGCAAACCCGCTGTGAAAGCTTTTTCATTATTTTCATGAGAAGGTCTCAACCTCCTTGATCCCAAACAAGCCCTTCAGAAGGCTTGCCGGAAAGCCGTTCGTCTCCTGTTGATAGGAGAGTACCGCCTGATTGTAGCTCAGGTTTCCGATCACCGTCGCCGAGCTGTTGAACTGTCCGTACTGCCCCTGAACTGCACCCATCTTCATCGGGTCAGCAGCCTGCTCCTGCAGCTTTGCGTAGAGCTGGTCGATAGCCGTTCCAAGAGCCGCGTCATCTTCATAGACGGCGTGCATCCGGGTCTTGCCCGCATTCAGGCCGTCCAAGTCGTTGCTGAACACGGTCAACGCATCCTGCGCCGCCAGAACCTCCGCGTTATCCGCACCGAGGGTATTTGCGCCCGTCGTGATGATATTCGCAGCGGTGTTCAGCCGTGTCGTCAGCTCCTCGCTGAGGTTATAGCCGCCGTCTGCTGACACACCAACGGTGTACCATTTGGACGCTTCGTTATACTTGGCACGGAGCTTTCCGCCGCCGAAGCCCACCGCCGAAGCCAGCATGACGACGACCATCAGAAGGGCGGCGATCTTCTGCGTTCCGAGAGCCGGCGGCAGACTGTTTTCCAGCTTTGCCAGCTTTTTCTGGAATGCGGTCAGCCGAAGCTCCTGCTCCGGCACAGCCGTTTCCCGATAGCTGTCCGCATCAAATCCGCTGGGCATCGTGTGATCCTGCTCGTGCGAAAAATCCGAATTTGCCATTTAGCCGTGAATCTCCATCATCTTGTGTTTCAGCTCGTCTTCGATCCGGTTCAGCTCCTGCTCGGCAGCGGCACGCTTTGCGCGGCCCTCGCTCTGGATCTTGTTCAGCTCGTCCAGCGTCTCGATGAGGCTCTTGTTGGTCTGCTGGAGCGTCTCGATATCCACGATGCCGCGCTGCGCTTCCTTCGCCGTCTCGATCGTCCCCATCTTCAGCGTCTCGGCATTTTTCTTAAGCAGCTCGTTCGTCATATCGGTGACAGCGCGCTCTGCCTGCATCGCCTGCTGGCTGTGCGCAAGACCCAAAGCCAGCACCATCTGATTTTTCCACAAGGGGATGGTATTGACGATGGTGGACTGGATCTTCTCTGCCATCATCGAGTTGTTGTTCTGGAGCAGACGGATCTGCGGTCCCATCTGGAGACTGATGTTTCGGGTCAGCTCAAGGTCATACAGCTTCTTTTCAAAGCGTTCGCACTGGTCGGCAAGGTCACGGGCCTTCTGGGCATCCTCCGGCAGACCGGAAGCCTTCGCCTTGTCCATTGCCTGCTGCAATTCGCCGTTCCGCACCTCTTCCAGCTTCTTTTTGCCGGCGAGGATATACATGCTCAGCTCTTTGAAATACGCCATGTTCAGGTCATACATCTTGTCCAGCATCGCGATATCCTTGAGCAACTGAACCTGATGCTTTTCCAGCATGGACTGGATGGTTTCGACATTCGTTTCCGTCTTATTGTACTTGGTCTTGAGCTGGTCGAGCTGATTGCCCTTCTTTTTGAAAAAGCCGAGGAAGCCCTTTTCATCTTCGGTCGCATCGAAACTTTTCAGTTCGCCGATGAGGTCGGTGATCATGTTGCCGACCTCGCCCAGATCCTTGGTAGAGACCTTTGCAAGAGCCGCCTCGGAGAAGTCGCCGATCTTCTTCTGGCAGGCAGAGCCATATTGGAGCACCTGCTGGCTGTTGGTGATGTCGATCTTCTGCGCGAAGGAATCCACCATTGCCTGCTCTTCCGGACTGAGGTTGACCTGCGGCTCCTGTGCGGGGGCAGGCTCCGGTTTCGTTTCCTCCGCCTTCGGCTCTTCCATCGGGTCGAGCGTAAGGGTCGGAGCTGCGGGTGCGTCGAAGTCAAAATTCAGAGTATTGTTATCTGCCATTGGAGATTCCTTCCTTTCCAGCGTTCCAATTTACTTACTTAATCCTTGTCCCTTGAGCATGTTCTGCAATACGGTCAGATCGGCAGAAAGATCCATGCTCTCTGCCGCATACAGGGCATCCAACTGGTTTTCAAACGCGGTCGCGATGGAGACCGCGTTCCGCTCGACCTCGGCACGGATGGACGCGGCATTCTCACCCCGCACTCCCTGCCTTGCCAGCTTTGCGTACTGTTCCAGAATATTCACAGCATCAGGCAGGTAGTAGTTCGCAAACCGCCGTATCTGCTTTGCCTTGGTCGGGTTTGCCTCCACCGTCTCGACAATGGAGCGTCCCGCCTTTTCCATTCGGGTCATAGCTGCCGAAAGCTGCGGGTCGGGCAGTGCCTCGTTCAGGGCGTGAAGGGTATCCAGCTTTTCCTGAATATCGGTCAGCATCTCGTCAACATCTCCGACGCCGGTGTGGAACGGGACTTCCGTTTCCACGACCTGCGGTGGACAGATCTTTTTCGCTGCGCCGAAGGCCACCAGAGCCACACCCAGTGCGACCAGCAACGCCCAGAGTCTGTAGACCGGAAGCAGAGCGCAGAGCACCACAAAAACGACTGCCGCCGCATACCACGGCAGGACACTGGGTTTCTGGATGCGAATGATCTTGCTCATCCTGTTTCTCCTTTTCCGGGGAGACTCGCTCCCCTGTACTCTTCATAATAAGACCTTTTTCGAAAAACGCAAGCCTTTCACGAATAATTTACAGGTTTGAAATCGTTTGTTATTTTACCAGCCAGTCTTTCAGGGTCTCTCCCCAGATTTCTCTCAGCTTCTCAGGACGGCAGGCAGCATTCGCCGGACTGGTACTGGGCAGCCTGACCGCCGGAATCCCGCTGACCGACTCAAGATATCGGGTATAGATTTTATAAGCGGTCGCGCCGTTGCAGAACACTGCTTCGATGGGAGCTTTCCGCAGCAATCCTGCAATGTCGTTCGGCACGACATCCTTGATCGAGGCATCCGACGCTCCTGTGATGGTACAACTTTCAAGGGTATCCCAGAGAGCCAGCCCATGCCGGAGGATGATCTGCTTTTTCGCCGCGATATCCTCCAGTTCCGGAACCGATTCTCCCGTCAGAGCCGCCATCATTGGCCAGAAACGGTTCTGCGGATGCCCATAATAGAAGGACATCTCCCGGCTCTTCGGGCTGGGCCATGTTCCAAGGATCAACGCCCGGCTGTTCTCGTTGTAGACGGGTTCAAAGCTCATTTGTTGACCGCTTCCTTCTCGAATTTGCCCCATGCCGAGCCGAGGTCGTTTCCGGATGGCTTTGCCTCCGGACCATCGAACCACAGCTCTTCGATAAGGTCGGCAAGACCATTCTCCCGCACGTCTCCGATGATACGGTCAGCCGCCTCCTTTGCGTCCTCTGTACCGTTTGCCATGCAGCAGCCCAGACCCGCCGCCTTCAGCATTCCGACATCGTTGGCTGAGTCACCTGCCGCCACTGCTTCATTCAAGGTCAGCCCCATTTTTTCGCACAGATCAGCCAGACCCACCCCCTTATCGATCCCGCCTCGGACGATGTCGAAAAAGCAGTAGCCCTCCGGCGTATACGAACCGACCATCATAAAGTGAAGGTTCAGATGGTCGTACTTTTCCTCAAACCTCCTCAAAGCCTCCGGCGGCATAGCGGCAAAGGCTGCATGCGGCATATCGATCAGATGGCGATCCTGATCCTCGCCATCCAGACAGCTCAGCCCCGCGCTGTTCATCATGGTGTAGCGGCTGTGAAGATAATCGTACTCGCAATAGGCGTAGCAGGCGTCTCTGAAATCGAATTGCAGTGGATAGTTGTAGTCCTCACAGAAATCCACCAATGCGTACATTTCCTCATTCGTCAGCGGGTGCTCGGCAATGATGCTGCCGTTTTTTTCCACCACACACGCGCCGTTGCAGGTGATCGCGTAGTCATACCGGATACCGCCCAGTTGACCTTTTTCTCGGATAGAAGGGTAGGCACGACCTGTGCTCAGGACAAATTTTCCGCCTGCCGCCTGCATTTTTTTAATTTCCTTCACGACCTCCGGACGGGGGCACTGCTCGCCAAAAGGCACAAGAGTATTATCATAATCGCTTGCCAGAATTTTGTATTTCATGCTGTTTCCTGCTCTCTCAAAGATCTGTTTAAAATGAGTATATCACAAAAAGCCGCTCCGGACAATTCCGGAACGGCTTTTGCGAAAATCTGCTTTTTGTCATGCGATCCATGCCACGATCAGTTGCATCCCCACACCGACCGCCGCACCTGCCGCCCAGGTCAGACCCGTGATGAAAAGGTTCTGCTTCCAGGAGGGATTTGCACGCCAGAGCACCGCCAGACCCACGCCTGCGCCCGTGCAGAGACCAGCAACGAGACTCGAGAAGCGGAGCGCACCCTCGATGTAGAGCTGGGTTAGCAGAACACTGGCAGCACAGTTGGGGATCAGCCCCACCAAAGCCGCGACGACCGGCTGGAAGAAGCCCATCCGACCCAGTACATCGGCAAACGCATCCTCGCCAACCCCCTCGACGATAAGACCGAACACCAGACTGAACGCAAAGATGAATACAAAGATCTCCAGCGTGTGCCGGAGAGCCGCCATCCAGATGGGTTTTGGCTTCCCTTCTTTATCATCGTGCTCCTCGTGACAGTCGATCTCATCCGCGTTTCCAGTGTAGCCGCCGCGCAGAGATTTCGGCAGAACGCTGTGCAGAACAAAGTCCAATACCAGACCCACCATAATGGCGTAAATGATCTTGATGACCATCAGCAGAGCCAGCTTATCCCAGTAAGCAGGCATCGAGATCAGCAGGGGAACCGCCTCATCGCTGGTGGCAAGGAAAACCGCGATCAGCGTTCCAAGGCTGATGACACGGGAAGCGTAAAAGTTTGACGCAATGGCAGAAAATCCGCACTGCGGCACACAGCCCAGCAACGCGCCCGGGATCGAGCCCCAGCGTCCACCGCCTGCCAGCAGCAGCTCGATTCGCTCACCGTGACGGTGCTCGATATATTCAATGAACAGGTATGCCAAAAACAGAAAGGGCAGCATCTTTGCGGTATCTACCACCGACTCGCCCAGTACATCCAAAAACAGTTCCATCCGGTTCTCCTCAGAAAGCAGAGTGCTTCATTTGTTTAAATCGCAATCAATTTGCATTTTCGTGCGAAATAGAGTATACACGTTTTGTTCCCCAATTGCAAGAGGAAAATGCAAATTAGTTGCAAATTTATTGTTTTGGACGTCAAGCCATCAAAAAAGACCCGCCGAAGCGGGTCTTTTGATGCGATATGGAACGATTTACCCCTTCATCGGGACAAAGCCCACAAGATCTTTGACGACCTCGCCGCCGATGATCAGACCTGCGACGGATGGAACAAAGGCATTCGAGCCGGGAACGGAGCGGCGAATGGTGCATTTGCGCTGTGTACCCGGAGGGCAGATGCAGTGATACTTGCAACTGATGGAATCATCCTCGATAGGGGTCATGGCAGGCTCTTTTGAGTAGACGACCTTCAGGTGTTTGATCTTCCGCTTGCGGCACTCGGTGCGCATGACCTTTGCCAGCGGACAGACTGAGGTCTTATAGATATCCGTGACCTCGAAACGGGTCGGATCCATTTTATTGCCTGCCCCCATTGCGCAGATGATGGGGACATTGGCTTCCTTCGCCTTCATGACAAGAGCGATTTTTCCGGTCACGGTGTCAATGGCATCCACTACATAGTCGAACTGGGTGAAGTCGAACTGATCCTGCGTCTCGGGGGTAAAGAAGGTCTTGTAAGTCGTGACCTTGATGTTGGGGTCGATGTCATGGATACGCTGCTCTGCCACATCGACCTTATACTGCCCGACCGTTTTTCGGGTCGCAACGATCTGACGGTTCAGGTTCGTCAGGCAGATCTTATCATCGTCGATGAGATCCAACGCACCAACGCCGCTGCGTACCAGAGCTTCAACCGTATAGCCACCCACACCGCCGATGCCAAATACAGCGACACGGGAATTGTGTAATTTCTCCATTGCTTCCGCACCCACCAGAAGCTGGGTGCGGGAATACTGATCCTGCATGTGATATTCTCCTTCTTATCTCTTCTTTGCCGCTTCCTAATTATCGCTCGGCAAAGAATCTCCCCTAAAAATTTCAACTTGACCCGACTGCCAATGGCTCTCACTTTGGGAGAGCTGGATGCGAAGCGACCTGAGAGGGTTACTTTTCCACTCTTGTGATCGTTCCGCCGCCCAGAACGGTGTCGCCCTGATAGAGCACTACCGCCTGTCCGGGCGTGGGTGCGCGTTGAGGCTCATCAAATTCCAGCCGAAAGCAGTCCTTCCCCGCCGGATAAACGGTCGCAGCCTGCTCCACCTGATGATAACGGGTGCGGGCAGTCACCCGAAGCGGCCCGGTCAGCTCCGGAATGGCGATCCAGTTTACCTCGTCCGCATAGACGATGCGGTCAAACAAGCCATTCTCCGGACCGACCGTCACCGTATTTGCCCGCATATCCTTGCCACAGACATAGACCGGCGCGCCCATCGCAAGCCCCAGCCCCCTCCGCTGACCGATGGTATACCGGACCGCGCCATGATGCCGACCAACCTTTTTTCCGGTCTCATCGAGGAAGTCTCCTTCGGGATAATGCTTCCCGGTAAAGTCCTCCATGAAACGAGCATAATCACCGTCCGGCACAAAACAAATGTCCTGACTATCATGCTTGCGGGCGTTGACGAACCGCTGCTTTTCCGCAATCTCACGCACCTCAGTCTTGTGGAGCGCGCCCAGCGGAAGCCGGACGTGCGCCAGCTGCTCCTGCGTCAGATTGTACAGCACATAGCTTTGGTCTTTTCCCTCGTCCAGGCCCTTTTTCAATAACCAGCGTCCCGTCGCTTCATCCTGCTCAACACGAGCATAATGTCCGGTGACGACATACTCGATCCCATGCTCCCTCGCCCATTTCAGCAGGTGGTCGAACTTCATATATTTGTTGCAGTCGATGCAGGGGTTTGGGGTTCCGCCCGCCTCATAGACCCGCACGAATTTATCAATGATCTTCTCCCGAAAATCCACCGTGAAATCCAGCACTTCATACGGGATGTCCATTGCGAAAGCTACCTCTGCGGCGTCCTCAATATCCTTTTCCGAGCAGCAGGTGTGAAAGCCCGACTGCCCCATTGTTTCGTTCCGGGTCAGGCGCATGGTGATGCCTGTGCAGTCATAGCCTGCGTCCTGCATCATCCATGCCGCCACCGAGCTGTCCACGCCGCCGCTCATGGCGATCAGAGCCTTTGGGTTCTGTGTATCTGTCATCATAGTCCTCTGTCCGCTCCTGCTTTCGGGGAGGAGCATTCTCCCACTTCACAAGTAGTTATATACTACCGCACGTTTTTTCTCTTGTCAAGACGCAGAAAATCGCTTTGCAGCGTCCAACAGTGTTTCTTTTTCGTTGGGGAGCTGTTCGGTGATGACCGCTTCCAGCAGTGCGTCCAAGATCTGTTTCAGCCCCCGCCCGGGCTCAACGCCCAACGCGATGAGATCCCGTCCATTCACAGCCAGGTCTGACACCCGACAGCAGGCGTGTTCCGCCGTCAGCCGTTCGGCTTCTTTCCAAAGCTTTTCCAGTTCTTCTGCCCGTTCCGGCTGTTCTGCCATGCAAAGCAAAATCAGCCTATGGAGCATCTCGGGCGAGAGCTTTCCCAACAAACGCTTTGCCTGCAAGCGAAGATCTTCGCTGTCCGGAGTCAGACCGCTTTCCCGGACAAGAAGCGTTGTTTCATCAATTTTTGCATTGGAACAGCGCAGACGCTTCAGTGCCTTTCGTGTTCCGGCTTCTCCCAGCGGAGCAAGCAATGCCGCCAGCCGGATGGGAAGATTCTCCATCCCGGACGGCAGTTCGTCGATGATTTGCTTTGCGTGTTCAAAACGTTCCGGCTGTCCCAGCAGGCCAAGCTCTGGCAGGACAGCGTCAAAGATGACCGCTTCCATCCAGTTTCCGGGCCTCGGTGCTGCCATCAACCGACTCAATTCATCTTCAATGCGCTCCATCGAGACATGATCGAGACGCCCGCAAAGCTCTTTCGCCGCCTTTCCGGTGGCCGGATCGACGGCAAAGCCGAATCTCGCCGCAAATCGATAGAGCCGCAGGATCCGGAGCGCGTCTTCTTCGAACCGCTGTTTCGGCACGCCGACCGCCCGGACAATCCCATGTTTCAGATTCTCCTGACCCCCAAAGGGGTCGATGAGCCCTTCTTCATCGTTGTATGCCATCGCATTGATGGTAAAATCCCGACGAGCCAGATCCTCCCGAACGTCCGGCACAAAAGAGACCCGATCTGGATGCCGCCCATCGCTGTAGCTGCCCTCTATGCGGAAGGTCGTCGTCTCATATAGCTTTCCATCCTGTTTGATGGTGATCGTGCCATGCTGTAATCCGGTCGGGATGCAGTTTTTTTCTCCGAACAGCTCCATCACCTGCTCGGGCAGAGCACTGGTGCACAAGTCCCAGTCGTGGGGCGTCTGCCCCAGCAGGCTGTCACGAACACAGCCGCCGACCGCATAAGCTTTGTATCCCGCCGCATGGAGCTTATCCAGCAGCTTCGCCGCACCGGATTCTATTTTAATTTGTTTCATCGTCAGTTTTCCTCGTATTGGAGGATAATTTGTTTCCCATCGAAGCCACACTCCGTCTCAGGAAAAATCGCCTGTGCCAGCGGCAGAAATTCCTCCGGGTCGGTGATCATCGGGGAGTAATGTGCCAGCCAGAGCCGTTTTGTCCCTGCCTCTGCCGCGATTTTCGCTCCCTGTCCGAAGGTGCTGTGACCGTACTGCTTCGCCTGCGCTTCCTGTGCCGATTCCGGATAGGTCGCGTCGCAGATGAACAGGTCAGCGTTTTCCGCTGCCTTTTTCAGCCCGGCGCAGGGGGCAGTATCCCCCGAGACGACAAAGCAGAGTCCCTTGCGGGGTTTGCTCAGAACCTGCGCCGGCTCAATGCGTTTTCCATCCACTTCCACGCTTTCGCCCTTTTGCAGACGCTTCCAATCCATGACCGGAACGCCCAGAGCTTTCGCCTGTTCGGGTAGGAAACGTCCCGCCCGAGGCAGTTCCAGCCGATAGCCGCTGCTCGGCACACGATGCCGTGTCTTGAAGGGAATCAGTCTTGCGCCCACAGGCCATTTTTCCAGCTTGTCCAGAGCAATGGGGTCGCTTCCGACCTCTTTCGTCCGGACGGGATAGGGCAGCGTGCCCGTCAGGGTGCGGATAGCTGCCCACACAGGCTCTAATCCTGCCGGACCGAACACCCAGAGAGGTCTCGTCCGCCCCTGACAGCCCAGCGTTTGAAGCAGCCCGGGCAGACCAAAGATATGATCTCCGTGGTAGTGGGTCAGACAGATCGCGTCCAGCTTCATCAGATTGACTCCGGCGCGGCGGGCGGCGGTCTGCGTGCCCTCTCCGCAATCGAACAGCAAGCTGTGCCCGCCGCATTCCGCCAGCACAACGGTCAGCGCACGTTCCGGAAGCGGCATGGTCGCCGCTGTGCCAAGCAATGTAATCGTCAGCATTCCAAAAATCCTCCGTAATTCCTGGGAATAGTGTACCACACTTGCCGTCCGGACACAATCTTTCCCGCCTGCGCATAGGATGGAAAAACATCCAACAGGAGGGAATGCTCATGCAGCGCAATCACGATCAGCCCATCTCCACTCCATTGCTTCGTGTTCTTGTCGTTCTGGCTCTTCTGCTTTTCTTTGCGGCGTTCCTGTATAGCTGTTCCGCACAGCCGCAGATGTATTCCAGTCGAGGCTATGTCGTTTTTATCCCGGCCAGCAGCACGGTCAATCCGCCGGTGCTGTCCCCCTGGGGGTAAAGGTTCAAAAGACACACTTTTGAAGTATGAAACAAATTTTTTCAAAATCAGGTCTTGACTTTACTCTTGTGCAGTGATAAAATGCGATCAAACCAGAGAGAAAGCATAAGTACCACCGCAATTTCTCGTCTTTACAGAGAGAGCCGGATTTGCTGAGACCGGAACAAGACGAGCGCAGATGGGAATGGGCTTTTGAGGGCAAACCAAACCGCAGGATCTGCGCAGTAGGGGCGACGGAGAGCGTCTTCGTTAACAAAGTCGGTATGTGTTGGCATATCACGAGTGGGCGGGGTCGTTCCCGCCAAGATTGGGTGGCACCGCAGGAGTTTTATCCGCTCTTGTCCCAATACACGAAATGTGTTTTGGGATAAGGGCTTTTTTCTTTTGTCCTTATCCCGCAAGCAAGGGGGTGACACCCCCGGAAAGGACAAGCCTTATGAAGACCGAACAGAACATCCCGTTCAAAATTTATCTCGACGAATCGGAACTGCCCACCGCATGGTACAATGTCCGTGCGGACATGAAAAACAAGCCTGCCCCCCTGCTCAATCCCGCTACGCTGAAGCCCATGACCGCCGCAGAGCTGGACGGCGTTTTCTGCGATGAGCTTGTGCAGCAGGAGCTGGACGACACTACACCCTACATCCCCATTCCGGACGAGATCCGCGAGTACTACCGGATGTACCGCCCCAGTCCCCTCTGCCGCGCCTATCGGCTGGAAGAGGCTCTCGGAACACCCGCAAAAATTTACTACAAATTCGAGGGAAACAATACCAGCGGCAGCCACAAGCTGAACAGTGCCATCGCGCAGGCTTACTACGCCAAGAAGCAGGGCTTGAAGGGCGTAACGACCGAGACGGGCGCAGGTCAGTGGGGCACCGCTCTCTCGATGGCGTGCAGCTATTTCGGGCTGGACTGCAAGGTCTACATGGTAAAGGTCAGCTATGAACAGAAGCCGTTCCGCCGTGAGGTCATGCGCACCTATGGCGCATCAGTAACTCCCAGCCCCAGCATGACGACCAATGTCGGTCGGAAGATCCTTGCCGAGCACCCCAACACCACAGGCAGTCTGGGCTGTGCCATCAGCGAAGCTGTGGAGGTTGCCACCTCGACATCGGGCTACCGCTATGTTCTGGGCAGTGTGTTGAACCAAGTCCTGCTCCATCAGAGCGTCATCGGTCTTGAGACCAAGACCGCACTCGATAAACACGGCATCAAACCGGATATCATCATCGGCTGCGCAGGCGGCGGCAGCAACCTCGGCGGTCTGATCAGCCCCTTCATGGGCGAGAAGCTGCGCGGCGAAGCCGATTACCGCATCATTGCGGTCGAGCCTGCAAGCTGCCCCAGCCTGACCCGTGGCAAGTTTGCCTATGACTTCTGCGACACCGGCATGGTCTGCCCCCTGGCGAAGATGTACACCCTTGGCTCCGGCTTCATCCCCAGCCCCAACCACGCAGGCGGTCTGCGGTATCACGGCATGAGCAGTGTTCTCAGCCAGCTCTATCATGATGGTCTGATGGAAGCCACCAGCGTCGAGCAGACCTCTGTCTTTAAGGCTGCGGAACAGTTCGCACGCATCGAGGGCATCCTGCCCGCCCCCGAGAGTAGCCACGCCATCCGAGTCGCCATCGATGAAGCACTCAAATGCAAGGAGACGGGCGAGGAAAAGACCATCGTATTTGGTCTGACCGGAACAGGCTACTTCGACATGGTCGCTTACGAGAAGTTCCACGACGGCAAAATGACGGACTACATCCCCACCGATGCCGACCTTCAGAAGGGCTTTGACGGTATCCCCCAGTTCCCCGGCAACGAGCTCTGATCCTTTTCACTTTAAGGAAAAGCATTTCAGATAACCTAAAAGGCTTCTGCACACAGATTCTGGTGCAGAAGCCTTTTGCGTTTTTAACTGAGCCGATTCAGCTTGATGGCGATATAGGGGTTTGGGAGTTTAAGCTCATCCGCAAGATCTTCTTCGGTGTTGTACTTATCCGCCGCCATCCCGACCATGACAACGCAAGTATCGAATTTTCCCTCCGGCGACAGGGCAGTGATCTTTGCTTCGCCGTCCGCAACCGCCGTCACAACTCCGTTGGTATCGACGGTCGCAACACCTGAATTACTACTGATCCATGTGATCGGGACACTTTTGCCGGACTCCACCGCAACAGTCGCTGTCAGTGTTTCCTTGTCGCCCGCTTCCCGCAGGAGCATATCATTCTTGCTTAACGTCACCTTGCCGATATCCGATGTGACCGTCACTCCACAGCGCAACGCCTGTCCATTCGATACCAGTGCGGTAATGGTCGCTGTTCCGACGCTTTCCGCCGTCACGTTGCCCTTTTCATCCACCGACGCCACCGTCGTGTCACTGCTTATCCACTGATAAACGTACAAAAATCCCTGTTCGTTGTTCATCAGGTTGAGCTTTGCGCTCGGATGGAGCGCACCGGTCTTGATCGTAAGCTCCAAGCTCTCCTGATCGAGGGCAGGCTTTTGGATGTTGTGTTCCATATCCTTATAGACCGTCACCTGACAGACGGCACGGTCTCCACGGTCGGAAATCGCGCTGATCGTCGCCTTGCCCGCGCTCCGTCCCGTCACCCGACCATCGCCATCCACGGTCGCAACGGCAGGATTACTACTCATCCAGACAATAAAATAGTAATCCTCGCTCTGCGCTTTGGTATATAAGTAAGCCTTGGGACGCGGATCGTCGGCTTTGATCGTAAGCTCCAGCTCTGAGATATCCAGCTCAAAACCACTGCTGTTTTTCGCCGAGAGAAGCTGCGCCGCAGGCGCAGCCTGTGCCGCAAGCGGGCAGAGCAAAAACACTCCGCCCAGAAGCAGCGACACCAGATATTTTCCGGTATGTTTCATCCGTCCGTTTTCCCTCCTTTGTACTGCAAGCATGATGCTGCGTTAAAATTTGAAAAACGCATTTGTACTGTTCATTTTACACACCGGAAAAAGATGGGTCAAGTTTTTCGACTGAAGTCTCACAGATTCGCAATGGTTTTCGTGGAGTGTCACAAAAAATTCGGTAAAAAATTGTGCAGAAAGCCATTACACCAAAATACGGCACCGCTCTTTAATCTATGAGAAAAAAGTGGTATAGTTCTTTGAAATGTATGGAGGTTGACAGCATGGACTACCAAACAAGCGAAATGCGCGCACAGAACGGATCCGACACCCCTGATCTCAGGCACTTTAAAGAGCGTTCTTATGACAGCTTCGTTTCAAAAACCGGCACAGCATTGGTGAAAAAGTATCTCGATGAAAAGAATGTACTGGATGAGACAAAATGCTTTGCGCAGATCTTGTACAGAAATAAGGCCGAGTTCTATCACTGGAAAGACCAGACGGCGGGGATACCGCATTATCACCGGCAAAGCGAGATCTGTCTTTATCTGGGAAAAGGCGTATTTGAATATCTGGTCGGCAGCCAGAAGTTTACCATGCACAATGGAGATCTGTTGTATATCCCACCCATGTCGATCCATTGCGCATTGGTTGCGGAGCTTGTTCAAAGAGAGGCCTATGACCGCTATGTACTCTGGATAACCGATCAATGGTGCGAGAGTCTGTTTTCACCCTTTCCGGAATTCAGAGCGGACTTGCCACATCAAATCGCAACGCATGGAACAAAATGGAACCCCATCCTGAGCCTGTTTGAAAAAGGATGCGCAGCATATCAAGAAGCCGCCTGGTTCATAATAACCAATCTCCTCGCAGCACAGATTGGTACCTGTATCGGCATTGCAGTACAAGAGAAGTCAGAGGTTCAAAAAGAAAACAGGCAACCGGCGGTGCTGCTTACAGCAATTGAATACATCAATCAGCACTATAACAGAAAGCTGACCCTCGAACAGGTGGCGAAAGCATGTCACACCAGTAAAAGCACCCTTGGACATACGTTTTCCAAATCTTTAGGGATCAGCTTCAATAGATATATTACGCAAAAGCGTTTGATGGAGGCGGAACATCTGATGCTTCAGAATGCCCCCATGAAGTCGATTTGTCATCAGGTCGGCTTTTTGGATTATCCGACCTTTTATCGGGCATTCAGAAAGCGGTATGGAATGCCGCCGTCTGAATATCAGAAAATCTTAAACACGCCGGTGGAATAAAGCTATGGAGCCGATACAAGACTTGAGCGTAAAAAACAGAGCTTTTGCACGATTTGTAATGACTTTGGATCGAATCGTAATTTCAATCGCAGAAAAATACTGATAGAATAGCAACCAAGAACTGTGCAAGAACGCGCAGATCCGTATTGGCAAAAGGAAATAAGGAGCGAAATATCATGAAAATCAGATTAGATCCGCAAAAGCTGAGTTTTTTGAGAGAACGGGATCCACGTTTGTTAAGCTATGATATTGAGATGACAGAGCTTACCGGTGGTACGTTCTGGAAGCCTTATACGAAAGCGCAGGTAGAAGGAACCGAAAAATTTCCGATCTTGCTCTCAAAAGAGGGGCTTGATACAAGCAAAAGCTTTATGGCACTGATGACAGAGCAGGAGCCGTCAGACTTGAACGAGCCACGCATCCGTACCTGCGGAAAAGCACTTGGACCTGCGATCATCCGTTACAGCGGAAGCTGGGCAACACGTGTTTACTATGACTTTGACGGTCATACCAACGGCATTGTTCCAGAAGGGTTTGAGTCGATCCTGACAAAAAAGCAATGGCTTATGGCTTTGGACTATGCAAAGGCTGTCAATGCCGAAATTTTGGTCAGCTTGGCAAACTGCAAGGGCGTCCATAAGAACCAGACCGGAGAGTGGACTCCGGATCAGGCAGAGGTGCTGTGGAGCTTTACAGAAGCTCATGGCATGAAGATCAGCTATGCCGAGTTTATGAATGAACCGAATATGTTTCAGGATTCTATGCTTCCTGATGGGTATGACTCGGCTGCGTTTGCCCGAGATCACGACCTGTTTGCAAAATGGCTGAGAAAAAATCACCCTGAAACAAAACTGGTCGGTATTGCGGCGATGGACAACAAGCGCGATATGGAAGGCATCGATCTTGTTAACTCGGAAGATTTCTTCTCAAAGATGACGGAATTTCCGGATATTTTCAGCTATCACAGCTATACAGGCGTCAGTGAACGCGCGATGGGCATTGCGCCGAAGCGCCACTGGGGCATAGATAAAGTGCTGACCGAAAAATATCTAGGTGCCACCATGGGCGATCTGGAAAGATTCCGTACATTAAGAGACACTTATATGCCCAACACGGATATGTGGGTCACGGAAAGTGCCGCATCTGCTGCCGGCGGCAATACGTGGGATTCTACCTATCTGGAATCCATACGATTTGTAGACGAGCTGTGCCGGTTTGCTACAAAAGTAAGGGGGATCATTTTCCACAACACCTTCGCCAGAAGTGCCTATGGTCTCTTGGATCCTGACACCCACGAACCACGTCCTGCCTATTGGGGCGGTTATCTGTTGAACAGCCTGACCGGAACGAAGGTTTACAATACGCATGAATCGATCCGTGAGGGAGTTCATCTGTATGCCTTCAACCGTAAGGATGGGAAGAACGGTGTGTGCTACGTCTGCATCAATAATAGTCAGACAGAAGCGCTTTTCCTTGAAGTCCCTGATTGTGTGCAATACACGCTTTCCTCTAATAAACTTCGGAGCGAACGCATTTTCCTGAACGGACAGGAGCTGAAGATGGTGAACGATACGACCCTTCCGGAATTGAGCGGTCAGACCGTGGCGGCAGGTATGCTGGAATTGGCACCTTGCACCATTACCTATCTTGTTGTATAAAAACAGGCAATTTTATAACGAAACAGTGTGCCGTTCTTTCTCCGCAAGGAGAAGTCAGCTTGATATTTACCCCTGATGCTGAACACCCAGTATTAGGGGTATTTTCATGAAATACAGCTACGAGTACAAAAGGAAATGTGTAGAGCCGCCCTGCTCTTTCAAAAACAGGACGGCTCCGTGATCTATTTTAGTAGCTATTTGCGACCAGCTCAAAGTAGCTCTGCGGGTGTGCGCAGACCGGGCACTTCATGGGCGCGGACTTGCCAATGGTCGTGTAGCCGCAGTTTCGGCAACGCCAGACCTGCTGTTCCTCACGGGCAAAGACCTTGCCGTTCTTGAGGTTCTCAGCCAGCTGACGATAACGCTCCTCATGCTCCTTCTCGATGGCGGCGACCATCGTGAACAGAGCCGCGATCTGGTTGAAGCCCTCTTCCTTGGCTTCCTTCGCCATCCGAGGATACATCTCGGTCCACTCGTCGTGCTCTCCACCCGCTGCCATCTCAAGGCAGGTCATGGCATCGGGCATTGCGCCGCCCTGCAGTAGCTTGAACCAGATTTTCGCGTGCTCCTTCTCGTTGCCCGCTGTCTCTTCAAAGATCGCAGCCAACTGCTCATAGCCCTCCTTCTTTGCGACGCTCGCAAAGTAGGTGTACTTGTTCCGTGCCTGACTTTCGCCCGCAAATGCTTCCCACAGGTTTTTCTCGGTCTTGCTGCCCTTCAGTTCCATAATAACATTCTCCTTTTATCCTATGATTCCGGGAACTCTCCATCCCGGTTACTCCATTTTAGTCCATCCATCCCGGATGTGTTTCGTCTGACCCTAGTATAGCAAATTTTCGTTTTGAAATCAAGAACAATTCCTACTTACTTTTTGATTTTTTTCCGAAGAACGAAGAAGAGGTTGTCGAAACCTCTCCGTCATCGCTTTGCGATGCTGCCTCCCGTGATAGGGGAGGCTTTGGCAATCGGCAAGCTTTTCCGTTTTGCCAATGGCTCTCCTATTAGGAGAACTGGCGAGCGTATGCGAGACTGAGAGGTTGCAAACAACCTCTTTCCATTTATTCCATTTAACTATGCTGCTTCAGAGCGCAGACTGCAATGCTCAGACCGCTCCATGCCGCCTGATACATCAACACCGCCGCCACGGACAGGAAGCCGATGCTTCCCGCATAGGTCAGCAGAACGCCGATGACGACCGAGAACCAGACCGACACCATCTGAACGGTGGTGGCTGTTGTCTCGGCATTCTGTGCCTGTTCTGCCGCCCGCAGACCTCCCGTCAAGCTTAGGAAGCCTTTGGCATGGATCATGCAGCAGGTATCCTTCGTTTCGATTTCGGACGGTTCGGTCTGCTCTGCGG
Source organism: Bacteroides uniformis (assembly GCA_963615155.1). GTDB lineage: Bacteria > Bacillota > Clostridia > Oscillospirales > Ruminococcaceae > Faecalibacterium. The sequence continues at coordinate 21,456 of CAVEGP010000019.1, forward strand.
CGGTCAGGGCGTCGCACTGTTCCTGATCGAGCAGGCTCACCATTCCCTCCGGAAGATGATAGGCTTCGGTGATGTGCTTTACCGTCAGGCTGGGGTCAAGGCAGGAGACCAGAAGTCGGATGTTTTCCTTCTGAAGAAGCTCCAGTCCGCGCGCAACATTCCGTCCGCCAACATAGCGCAGAACAAACATTGCGTGGAGATTGCCGGACACTGCCAGATAGAGGATCTGCAAGCTGCCGTTCCTAGAGTGCTCATTTTCATATTCCAGCTCCGGCAGGGTCACGCCCTCGCTTTCGAGGTATGTACGGTTGCCGATGAGGACGCGGTTGTTATCGCACCACGCCGCAAAGCCCAGTCCACGATGGACTTCCAGATCCTTGACCGGATAGAGGATATCCGTGCGCTCCTCGATGATCTGATGGAACAGTCCGCGCAGACTATCACAGCTCTGGTTCAGGACACTTGCCGTATACAGGATCGCGCGGTCGATCCGTCCGCCCTTGAAGATGCGGATATCCTCAAGGTTCACGCTGTCTCCGGCGAAGAGGTCATCCGAGTCGATCTGAACGGTATCAATACCGCCCAGCTCTTCAATGGACGCCCAGCCCGGCACGACCGCGCCGACGGATTCCGCCGAGCGTTGGAGACGCAGAGCCGCCAGACCCGAGATCAGGGTCGAGGACAGCGGCGCACCCATGCAGAGCATTGCGGTGGACGCCGCCGCCATACCGTTGATCCCGCCGCCGAACAGCAGGAATACCAGACCGCTCAGAATGCCAGCACCCAACAGGATATAGGCGGTTTTCTTGGCACGGCGTTCGCTTGCGCGCTCACTGAAGCTCCGGTCGATGAAGTTTTCGCTCCATTCCGTCTTACAGCTGAGCAGGATCCACGGGTCTTTCTGGTCGAGGCTCTTGGAGAGGGTGCGGATCAGATCCTTGTCCTTGACACGGAATGCGCCGCGGTGCTCCGGCTCGCTCATGGCAATGTCGTAGCCATTCCGAACCGCTGCCAGCATGACACGGTTTCCAAGCAGTGCCACGCAGAGTCCCAGTCCGGCGATTCCAGACAGGAGCGTGAAGCTGGACGGCTGATAACTGCCCGCATTCAGCAGCGCAATGACCGCTTCCAGGGTTGCGGCGCAAGCAGCCAGTGCAGGCATCGTTTCCGCACTGGGACGCCCTTCTTTTTTAAGTCCTGCCAGACCATCCCGCAGGATGGGATAGCCGACGACCATCGCCGCCGCAAGGAAGAGCAGGTTTGCCGCATAGAATGCCGCCGGAGCGACCATCGGGTCAAGCGACGCCATCGGCGCAAGCAGCCCTTCGGACACAAATCCGAAATGAAGCAGCACCAGCGCAAGGATCCCGCTCAGGACACAGCGCAGTGTCAGAGCCGCACCCATCTGACGCAGACGTTCGCCCACCTGTTCGGGAGTTTTCGGAGTATCGTCCACCGCCCCAGAAGCTTCCTCTTCCGGTTCTTTGACGGACGTTTCTGTGTCTTCCTCCTTCGTCGGCTCCTCCTGCTTCGGCGGCTCGGCAGGGGCGGACGTTTCCTCTGCCTGCGGATGAGTGGGCGGTGCTTCCTCCTCATCCTCAATGGCGATGAGCGGCAGGCTCATGCTGTCATCCATGCTGGGTTCTGTTGTTCGGGCGGGGGCTTGCACCTCATCCTCAGCCTGACCGAAAAAGCGGAATGCCGGCTCTGCCTTGAATTCCGGCTCGGACGCCGCCTTTGTCACGGCAATTTCTTCCGCAAAAACAGCCTTTGGAATTGGCGGATTCGGTTCTTCCGGCTTGGGTGCTTCTGTCTTAGATCCTTCCGGCTTCGGAGCAGCTCTCTCCGGAACAGGGTTCGACCGTCCACCCATATTGTAGAGCATCGCCTTTAATTCCTGCATTTCCTGATGCTCTTTCTCTTCCAGCGGGGTGTGTTTTCGGGGCTCAGCCGGCTGTTCCGGCTCAGGCTTTGGGTCTGGGGCAGCGCGGGGTGTCTCCTGCGTCAGCTCCATATCAAAATCATCATCCGTGTCCTCATCTGCGTCCGTCTGTTCCGGAGCATTGAAGCTTTCCCACTCCTCCGCCGGAACAGCCAATTGCAAGTCAGACTGCGGCTCGTCCTCATCGCCATCCAGAGAAATTTCACCTGTCGGCATCTCCTCGGGTGCGTCATCGGAGTCGTTCTTGTTCTCCGGTTCGGCTTTGTCGCGGCGGAACAGCTTTCCGAGCAGACCGTGAGTCGGCATATTTGCCTCTTCCTGCTGTTCCATCCGACGGTTCATCTCTTCAGGAACCTGCGCCACACTGGTGCTGAAAAACGTGCGGAATCTTTCGTCCTTTCGGGCTTCGATCTCTTCCGGGCTCAGTTCCTCCTGTCCCCGCAGGTGCTTATTATCTTTTGGCATCCTTATCCCTCCCTGTTTTGAGGTAGAGTTTCGCTCTTTTTTATTTTTGGGCAGTGCGCTGGGTCTGGATCTCATACAGGATGATACCGGCTGCGACCGAGACATTGAAGCTGTCCACACCCGTGCCCTCAGCGGTCATATCCAGCCGAACCACGCCGTCGCACAGCTTCTTTACCAACTGCGAAACTCCGCTGCCCTCACTGCCCATCACCAGAGCGATCGGACCGGTCAGGTTGTTCTGACGGAGCGATACGCCGTCCATGTCGGCACAATAGACGAAAACCCCCTGCTCCTTCAAGCGTCGGATCGTTTCTCCGATGTTTGCGACACGCGCCACCGGAAAACGCTCCGCCGCACCTGCGCTGGATTTGATGACGGTCGGCGTGACCGACGCACCGCCCCGCTTCGGGATCACGATGCCGTGCGCACCGCAGAGCAATGCGCTGCGCATCACCGCGCCGAGGTTATGCGGATCCTCAATGCCGTCGCTCAGTACGAGAAAGGGCGGCTCGCCTTTCTCTCTGGCGATGTTCAGCAGGTCTTCGACCGTGACATACTCGATCTCGCTGGCAAAGGCAGCCACTCCCTGATGGCTCTCTGTGCCTGTCATAAGGCGGAGCTTGTTCGGGTTGACCCGTTTGACCGCCGCCCCTGCTTCCTTCGCCATTGCGGTATAATATGCCGCCACAGCCGGAGCCATGCCCTCAGCGATGAGGACTGTGTCCACGCCTGAACCGCTCTTGAGCAGCTCTGTCACCGGATTTTTTCCGTAGACAAGGCTTTCGTTCTTGGGCTGTTCCTCAGCATTGCGGCGCGGACGGCGCGGCATGTTTTTTTCTTCCATTGGTGTACTCCTTCCGTTTCTATGGTAAGACGCTTATCGTCTGAATTTCGACTTTTCTCAGGAAAATACATTAAATCATTTTAAAGTATAACATAAGCCGACATTCATTGCCATAGAAGAAGGCGTTTTTTCTTTCGGTTTTCACTCAAAATCTGCGGTTTTCGCCGCCTGTCCCTAGTATTTCCCGCCTGCCACAGGTTATTCCGTCTGTTTGACTGCTGAAAAAGTTTTCCACAAACCTTCAGTATACAAGCTGTAAACGAGACGTTCTTTTTTCAACATGTTGAAAATCCGGTGGACAAAGTTTAAAAATCCACCCTTCACGCCTGTTTTACGGGTGGAATTCCACATTCTTCACTGAGTTTTCAACATTTTTTCTTCGACATTGAAAATCTCTGTCCTACATTTTGTAATTTTCGCTTTGAACATTTGACAGTTTTTTGAATTTTCCTCGCCTTGTTTTTGCCGATTTTCCCAACATCATTTTGACGAATGTTGATTTTTGTTGAAAACCCATCTTGTATACATAATAGTTTATACTCAAAAACATTCACTTTGGATTGATTTTGAAATTTATTTGGGGTATACTAGTTTTGTAAGATTGTTAAGCTATGCGCAATGTTGTCTGCGCACGGCAGTGATGATCACAACCCCGATAAATTGTGGAGGTAACGAATATGTTGGTAAATGCAACCGAAATGCTTCTGAAGGCTCGTGACGGACACTATGGTGTGCCCCAGTTCAACATCAATAATCTGGAATGGACCAAGTCTGTCCTGACCGCTTGCGAAGAAATGAAGAGCCCTGTCATTCTGGGCGTTTCCGAGGGTGCTGGCAAGTACATGACCGGCTTCAAGACCGTTGCCGCTATGGTCAGCGCAATGGTCGATTCCATGGGTATCACTGTCCCCGTGGCTCTACATCTGGATCACGGCACCTACGAGGGCTGCAAGGCTTGCGTTGAGGCTGGCTTCTCCTCCATCATGTTTGACGGCAGCCACTACTCCATCGAGGAGAATGTTGCCAAGACCAAGGAGCTGGTCGAACTGGCACACTCCAAGGGTCTGAGCATCGAGGCCGAGGTCGGTTCCATCGGCGGCGTCGAGGACGGCGTTGTTGGCGCAGGCGAGATCGCTGACCCCGAAGAGTGCGCAAAGATCACCGCTCTGGGCATCGACTTCCTCGCCGCCGGCATCGGCAATATCCACGGCGTCTATCCGGCAAACTGGAAGGGTCTGGATTTCGAGGCTCTGGACCGCATCCACAAGGCAACCAATAACATTCCTCTGGTTCTGCACGGCGGCACCGGCATCCCCGACGAGATGATCGCAAAGGCAATCAGTCTGGGCGTTTCCAAGATCAACATCAACACCGAGTGCCAGCTCGTCTTCGCTGAGGCGACCCGTAAGTACATCGAGGCTGGTAAGGATCAGCAGGGCAAGGGCTTCGATCCCCGTAAGCTGCTGGCTCCCGGCGCAAAGGCGATCGAGGACAAGTGCAAGGAGAAGATCGAGCTGTTCGGCTGCGCAGGCAAAGGCTAAGCTGAAGCCTCTCTCTTAAAGGCAACTCCACCCGATAAATAGAAGCGGCTCCGCAACGTTGGAATTTTCCCGTTGCGGAGCCGCTTTTTTAGTTTACTATATCAAGTTGTCCAAATAATTTCAACTGTTTTTTCTTATATATCAGAATTTGCACAAAACGCTATGGCAAGACCTGGCTGTACCCGGTAGAATAAAGGCAGAAAAAGGAAAGGAGCTTCCCATGAGACGTTTATTCACTGTTCTGCTCACCATCGCGGTCTGTGCCGTCGTCACCCTGTCTGCGGCGTTGCCTCATACACCGCCTGTCGGCAATGGTTCCAGTCAGCCGCCCAGCAGTTCAAGCTCTGAAACCGGCAAGAAGGATCCGCCGCCGGAACCACCATCGGATGAAGATGTACCCTCTAAAGAAACTGACTGTCCTTGATTTATAACATTAAGTCAAAATCAAAATGCTTCTTTACTTCTGCACAGATTTCATTCACTGCTCGTTCATTATCAAGGATTTTGTATAGATAGTACGCTTCTAAATAATATTCTTTGCTTTTTCCACTATCACCCAAAAAATAGTAATCTTCAGCAGCAATCGCCCTAAATCCCGGTAGAAATTGATAGTGTCCATAGTCAACGCAAGTTCTTCGTCCCTGTTCTGAAATTTCAATGCTTTTGTTGTGCTGCTTGGACAAATTTAGAGTTCTCGCATAGTTATAAAGGACCATTGGCAGAACCCCATTTCCCGTAAGAACTTCATGAAAATGCTTTTCGATGTACTTTATCAATTGAGCAAAAATTTGAAGTGCAACGTCTAATTCGTTCATATCGGAATAGGTACTTGCCAGCTGATTGATGATTTTGATTTCATCAAACGTATAAAGAAAATCGTTGATTCGGTCGATTGAAAAATCCGGAACGGTAATCTTTATTGCCTGCAAAAGAAGTTCTACCTGTTTTGTATAATCAGAAATACTTCCATCCAAATCCCCCAGCAAAATCCGAGAGCGCAGAATGAACTGCTTTGTCAGGAAATCGTCTGATTCGCAAAGCTTTTCCAATTGCTCCAGAAGTTCATATCCCTTTTGCGGCTGGTGCATAACATTGCAGGCAACGACTTCTTTCTTTAGAGCCTCGATTTCTTTCTCGTTCTTCGAGACGATGGCATAATACCGCTCCTCCGGCAATCCCAGACGCTGCAGCAAAGCGTTGATTTTCGAGCGAGAAGGAGTACAGCGGCCATTCTCGATGCGAGACAGTGTTGAGACTTCGCAGATGCCATAAGCTAGGTCTTCCTGCGAAAGATTCAATTCTTTTCTGCGCTGACGGATAAACTCCCCAATATAGATATTTTGCATCTTCATTCCTCCTATTCCGAAAATTTTCTTTATTTTAGCGCATATTTTCAAAAAGTCAAGGGGTATTTTAAAATAGATTCAAGAAAGCAGGTGTTGTCCACAAGTTCTGTATCCGAACATTCACCCACGACAAAAAGAAAGGATTGATTTGCTATGAAAAAACTCGTTTCTGCTCTGGCCTCGCTCGTTTTGGGAGCTTCATTGCTGACCGTCCCAGCTTTTGCCGCAAGTGACGATGTCCAGACTTACGGCGCGCTTTGCACTGAGTGTAATCGCGGCGAAGTTATTTTAGTAGACTCTTATGACACCGATACTGCAATTATCGGTAATTTCGTTTGTGAAAAGAACCCTAGGAAGGTCGATATTATGATTGAGTGGTATCACTCCGCAACTTGGAAATGTACTTATTGTGGTACTGGCGATACTCAAGTCACCCATCATGTAGATACAATTTGTAACCACTGATCAGTTTTTTGAGAGGAGATTTATTATGAAAAAGAGAATTTGCAGCCTGCTTATTTGCTCTCTTTTAGTTGCAATATTTTCCATTCCAGCTTTTGCCAGCACTTGGAAATGGTGTTCCTGCGGAACTGCAATGGAAGGGAACACCCACTATACCCCTTGGCTCACTGTAAGTTACCGTGATTGTGTTCACGGACATCTCTACTCCAGAGACGCCAATGTTGAGCGGCTTGCTATCACAACCTATGTCTGCCGAAAGTGCGGCAAAGGCTTTACTGAACAGGAACAGCAAACAGATATCCAGTGCTTAGCAACCAAAACCGCAAATCTCGATTTGACTGAAGGCGATACTTGCCCTGTCTGCCTCGAAAATGCAGTTCTAACAAAAACGCATGAAACCCCTTGGCTGACGACCGCAACGAATGAAAATGGCATTTCCACACAGGAACGTATTGTTGTAAAAACTTCTGTCTGCGGCAACTGCGGTCAGGGTGGAACGACCAACGAGACCGAAACCAGAACTATCCGTCTCCATCAGTATCAGTAATGTAAAACGGCTCCAAAACGTTGGCAACCCAATGCGGCGGAGCCGCTTTTTTATATCGAAAATATCTCAAATCACAATCCGTAATAACCCCAAAACCGCCCTGAGAATTCTCGCAGAGCGGCAAAACAAAACCCCCGAGGAGAAAT
>CAVEGP010000020.1:0-28493 GCA_963615155.1 Bacteroides uniformis
TTGAATGAGTTTTTTGCTGGTTCCAAGCAGGAAATGTCATTATGAATAATTCGGGTTTATTGGTGTACTTTTGGGTCAAAATGTGTTGTTTATTGAATCAGGTGAGGGAAAAATTAGCCGAACAGACCGCTCAGCAGGGGTACCAGAGTGATGCCGATCAGGGCAACGCCGCCGCCTGCCATCAGCTGCTTCATGCCCTGACTCTTGGCAGACGGATTGTCGCCGCCGTAGCCTTCCATGAGGTTCACGGCACCCCACACGCCCAGACCGGCACCGAGCGCCACGACCAGAGTTTTCAGAACGTCTACTGCACTGTTGAAGAATTCCATAGTTTTGATCTCCTCTATTTTGAAAAAGTGACCCTGCACACTCCTGAAATCCGTTTGCAAAAGGCCGAAAGCCACGGCGAAGGCTGATTTTCCGGTGTACCTGTTGGGTCAATGGGCAAAAAAATAACCGCTCGTCTTGTCAGGTGGGCGGAAGTGAATCGGCATCCACCATGATGAAGGTATCATCCGGGTGGATTTTTTCTTTTCGGTTCAAGAACTTCTTGATATCGAGCGCATTCTTGGGGTCGTAATCGGAGGTATATTTGTAGTTCAGGTGCTGCGTCAAGTCATATTTGTCGCTCAAAAACGGCCGAACCCCGCGCAGCTGCAGGATACACTTGCCGCCATCCGGCACAGCTATTTCATCTCGACTTAACAATTCATGACCAAGTTTCTGGTAATTTGTGCCGTAGGACGGTGAGTTCCCTCGTGTATCAGAATTGTTGTAGCTGTCGATTGTTTCTTTGCCGAGTGCTTCAGACAACTCTTTCAGAGTGGTGGGCTCACTGCCACCAGGGAAGATCTGCGAATCATGAGGTAAGGTTCGGGTCATCCATTGCAGGACTCGCTTCCACTCCCTCCCAAACCGTACTTAAACTAAAAAATGACCGAGGACTCTCCCACAGATGGGAAGAATCCTCGGCTATTTTGTTATCGGGTCTGCTGCTGTGTCTGTTTGCCCTTAAGGGAAGCCACCACCTTTGCGGTAAAAGATTTGCGAACGGGAATGAAACATTGACGAAAAAAGGTGGCATGGTGAACAGCCTTGTGATATAATGTTCATAGATATACAACACGACTTTTCCTATCTTTGACTGCGTTCAAGGTGTTTTTTGGAGCGGCGGGCTTCATGATAGGATGTAATCCCGTTTGCGTCAGTAATCCCCAGACAGGTACGGTTCTACCACTTACCTCCACGTGTTCTGTAGTATGTCGACAACCTGCAAGGACACGATAATAAGAAAAGCAGAAACGCGGAAGACTACCGAAAAATGTGTTTTATAACCTCATCGGTGATCTTTCGCAGAAAGATTGGGTAACAAATATGAAAAAGAAAATACTGGCACTATTCCTGATAGCAACGCTGCTGACAGGTCTGTACGGATGCAGCAAAGCAGAAGAAACTGCAGATACATCCGCTGGAGAGAGTGCTGCTTACACTACCGGTAGCCCTTGGATCGATTCCAACATCGAGAGCAACGTGGAGAGTGCCCCTGAGGCAGACGTAAAGGATCATTTTGAGCTGGCAGTCAATGCGGAGTGGGTAAAGACACACAAGATTAAGTCTGGCAAATCCAGCACCACGTATATGAGCGAATTCGGCGATGTATTGCAGGAACGCCTTCTGGGAATCATGCAGTCCGATTCTGAGGAAAAGGCAGGAGACCATAATGCAGAACTGGTAAAGACTTTCTATCAGGCATTTATGGACTGGGATGCGAGGGATGCAGCAGGCACAACGCCGCTGATGCCCTATCTGCAGGAAATCGAGACCATACAGAATTCGGAAGACCTGACAGCCTATATTGCAGATCCTGGCTATAAATTAGCTGGTATTCTGGATACATATGTTGGCCAGAGCACAAAGGATTCCAGTGTGCATATTCTGGAAATCGGAAGGCCGGAAACATTCCTGAACGATGCTGCGGATTACGATGATCTGGAGAATATGTCGGATTTTACCAAGCTGAGCTATGATTGCGGAGAGGAGAAGGTAGAGACAGTTCTCACCCAGTGCGGGTATACAGAGGAAGAAGCAAAACGAATCTATGAAGGGGCAATCCAGTTTGAAAAGAAGGCAGCTGCACTGGCTTATACCAATGATGAGATAAATCTTACGGAAACGCTGGACGTTCTGTATGAGCAGATCTATGCCCCGGAGGACCTGGAAAAGTATGGATGGTACTCCATTCTGAAGGAAGAGACCAAAGCCCAGGGAATAGAGGAAATTCCCGATGTATGGCTGTGTGAGAAGATGGACTATTTTGAACATCTGGATGAACTTCTTTCGGATGACAATATAGAGATCATAAAGGATTATCTCCTGGCTCATACGGCCAGCGCAGCGATCAATCGTCTGGACAAAGAGACGTTTTATAAGTCTCTGGATATCCAGAATAAGATGAGTGGCTCAGAAGGTTACAGGGAAGAGACCAGTTATGCGGTCAGTGTAGTTTCCAAGGAACTGGCATGGCCGTTGTCCAGACTTTACTGTGATCAGTATGTTTCTGCTGAGGATAAGCAGACAATCTATAATCTGATAGAAGAGATCGTGGATGCCTATAAGGATATGCTACGGGAGGAGGATTTCCTGTCAGAAGCTACAAGGGAAAAAGCTATCGAAAAACTGAGTAAGATCAGGATCAACTGCATGTATCCGGATGACTGGAGCAAGTATTCCTATGATGACCTGGAGATTTCGGACAGCTATTTTGAGGCAATTGCAGAAATAGAACAATATGAAGCGCAGAAAGAGTATGCGGAAATCAATGAACCGGTAGATCAGGATAAATGGCTGAATGAGCCTATTGTGGAGAATGCCTTCTATAATATGCAGAACAATTCCATCAATATCATGCCCGGACTGATAGGGGATAATTTTTATAACAGCAATATGTCCAAGGAAGAAATATACGGCAAAGTAGGTAACGTGATCGGACATGAAATATCCCATGCCTTTGATGCTACCGGATCTACCTACGATGCAGAAGGAAATCATGTGGATTGGTGGACCAGCGAGGATAAGGCAAAGTTTAAGGAAAAGACGGATAAGCTGGTAGCTTATTTTGATAGTATTTCCATCTGGGACGGTGTTTTCTGCAGCGGTGAGCAGGTGAAGACAGAGGCCTGCGCGGATATGGGCGGCATGTCCGTTCTCCTGCGCCTGGCTGCGAGGGATCCGGATTTTGACTATCAGACATTCTTTAAATCCTATGCCAGATCATGGGCGGAGAGTGATACACCGGAAAGGACTTACTATTGCGTCAAATATGATTCACATCCTTTGAGCTACCTGCGTGTGAACACAGTGCTGGCACAGTACCAGGAATTTCTTGATGCCTTTGACGTCAAAGAAGGAGACGGCATGTATGTTGCGCCGGAGGATCGTGTGACGGTCTGGTAACGAAGAAGGACCGGAAGAAATGTGAAAAGTGATATGTACCTCTAATACTGGACATTCTGAACTGCCCCAGAAATAGTAGACATGCACAAAAAGAGCCCCGTGCAGGGTAAATCTCAACAGGACTGACGAAGCGGTGACAAATGAAATCGATATGGTCATTGAAACAGATGATGATAAAAATGGGATAAAACCAAGAACTCAACAAAAATCACGCTGTACTCAACAAAAAGACATTCACGAGAGATTGCCCTCCCGTTATAATGAGCCTTGAACGACCCTCACCCAAAGAGAATGAGAGGACAGCGAAATGTCGATTGAAAATGCACTTCACAGTCAGCAGGTCTACGATCCTACGGATGATTCCATTATGGCAGAGCAGGAGCTTTGCATGGAACGGCTGTACGATTACAACCATACCCGCCCTTCTGAACATACAAAACGGGAGCAGCTTTTGAAAGAAATGCTGGCGGAGTGCGGCGCAGGCTGCTGGATCGAACCGCCGTTTCACGCCAACTGGGGCGGAAAGCACGTTCACATGGGCGATTATGTTTATGCAAACTTTGGACTGACCTGCGTGGATGATACCCATATCTACATCGGGGAGCGCACCATGATCGGCCCAAATTGCATCCTTGCCACCGCAAACCATCCGATCCTGCCGGAGTTGCGGGAGAAAGCATACCAGTACAATCTGCCCATCCATATTGGACGCAACTGCTGGCTGGGTGCCGGCGTGATCGTAGTGCCGGGTGTTACCATTGGGGACAATACGGTGATCGGCGCGGGAAGCGTTGTGACGAAAGACATTCCTGCCAATATGGTGGCGGTGGGCAACCCGTGCCGTGTGCTGCGCCCCATCAGCGAACATGACAAGGAATATTTCTATCGGGATCGAAAAATCAACTGGGAAGCATTATAATCTCAGAGAGCCAGTGGCTCCAAAGGAGAAGCTATGAGTTACGCAATCGTATTCAGCAGCAAAACAGGCAACACAAAATTATTGGCAGATACGCTGCACAACTGCCTGCCGCAGGAGGAATGCTACTATTTTGGCATCCCAAACTCTGCTGCCATGGAAGCGGATACTCTTTATGTAGGCTTCTGGACAGACAAAGGAAAAGCCGATGAAAGCACTTCGGAATTTTTGAAACAACTGTGCGGCAAAAACATCTTTCTTTTTGGCACTGCCGGCTTCGGCGGCAGCGAGGAATATTTTGACAAGATTCTGAAAAAGGTGGAGCGTTCACTGGATAAGAGCAACACCATTTTCGGCTGCTATATGTGTCAGGGCAAAATGCCGATATCAGTACGCCAGCGGTATGAGGAGATGAAAAAGCAGCCGATTCATCTGCCCAATCTAGACGCCATGATCGAGAATTTTGATAAGGCTCTTTCTCACCCGGATGCGGATGACCTGGAGAGGCTGAAACAGGCTGTACAATAAGCCCCAACAGCCATCTTTTGATGTGCCCATGCCATCGTGCTATACTTCTGGCGACAGCAGTTACAGCCGGACGAACGGCTTTCTATTATAATTGGAAGTTGAAATCAAAAAACTGTTCTTGGGAAGAATACAGCATGGGTGAAATTTGCCTAAAATGCACTTGCTTCAAGGACAACTCTTTTTTATCATCTGCCGAATTTTTAAAAAAAGTTGAAATTTTTCTGGACACATACGCTTTCGTGTGCTAAAACATTGTCATAGACCCGCAACGGTGCAGGAATGAGGGATTTTTGCGCCATTGCGGTTTTTCTTTTAAGGGAAAGTTATAAGTAGTATAGAGGAGGATATTTTTATGAAGGCATTTATTTCTCGTCGTGATTTTCTGAAGGCATCCGGTCTTGCAGCCACCGCAGCAGCTTTGGCAGGCTGCTCTTCTTCCGGTTCTGGCAGTGGCAGCACGGGCGGTAAGACCGTGAAGGTCGGTGTGTTCGAGCCTGCTTCCGGCGACAACGGTGCAGGCGGCAAGCAGGAGGTGCTGGGCATCGAGTATGCAAACAGCGTCGCCCCCACCGTAGATATCGGTGGAGAGACTTACAACGTTGAGCTGGTAGAAGTGGATAACCAGTCCAGCACCGATAAGGCAGTGACCGCCGCACAGGAGCTGGTCTCCAAGAAGGTATCTGTTGTGCTGGGCAGCTATGGCTCCGGCTGCTCCATTGCCGCGGCTCCCACCTTCCAGTCTGCTTCCATCCCTGCCATCGGCTGCTCCTGCACTAACCCTGCTGTCACGGAGGCGAACCCGTTCTACTTCCGTGTCTGCTTCCTCGATCCGTTCCAGGGCTCTGTCATGGCGAACTTTGCAAAGGATGAGTTCGGCGCAGCCAATGCGTATGTGTTGAGCATGCTGGGCGAGGATTATGGCTCTGGTCTGGCTACCTACTTTGTCAATGCGTTTGAAGATCTGGGTGGAACCGTTACCAGCGAGCAGTTCCCGGAAGGCACCTCTGATTTTTCTGCTTACATCCAGAACGCGATCAACGCCGGTGCGGATGTGATCTTTGCGCCCTGCGCCACGACCTATGCGGCGCAGATCATCACGCAGGCTGCTTCTGCCGGCTTTGATAAGCCCATCACCGCAGGCGATACCTGGGAGTCCAGTGTTATTCTGGATGCCCAGAAGGGTACCAGTGTGCAGGTCTACTGCTCTACCTTCTTCGATGAAAACGATGACTCCGGCGTGGCGAAGGAATTCGTTACCGGCTTCAAGGAGTGGCTCAACGCCGACAGCCAGAAGCTGACCAACAACGGCGGCAACGATATTGTGGCGGCTGTTTCGGCACTGGGCTATGATGCCTACATGACCGCGCTGGAAGCCATCAAGGCGGCAGGCAGCACCGATGGCACTGCCATCAAGGACGCTCTGTTCGGTGTGGATTACAACGGTGTTACCGGCAGCATCACTTTTGACCAGACGACAGGTGACGCTAACAAGGATATGGCATACATCAAGAAGGCTGCTGACGGCGCATTCGAGTTTGTCAAGACGCAGAGCGTGGAAGGCTGATCGTTCCACAGAATAAAATAAACAAAACGCAGGCGGGGGATCGGCCTCTGCCTGCGCTTTGCTTGTAAAACCTGTTGTAAGAAATGGAGGGTTCTCTTATGGCTGCAAAGTTTCTGCCTTATCTTCTGGCAGGCATCTCGGTGGGCGGTCAGTATGCGCTGATCGCCATCGGTTACACAATGGTCTACGGCATTCTTCGCCTCATCAACTTTGCTCATGGCGATATTTTTACGGTCGCCGGTTTTCTGATGGTCTATGCCACGGCTTCTCTGCCGCTGACGATCTCCATCCCGCTGGTCATTGTCGCAACGGTCCTGTTGGGCATTGCGGTGGAGAAAATCGCTTACAAGCCCTTGCGCACTGCGCCCCGTATGTCGGTTATGATCTCGGCGATCGGTATGTCGTATCTGCTTCAGAATCTGATGTGGTATGTGACGGGCGGTCTGGCAAAACAGTATCCCGCTCTGCCGTGGATCAGCGATACCGTCGTTGTACTGGGCTGCCAAACCAAGAGAGTCACCGTCGTGACTCCGTTCCTTGTTGTGATTCTGGTCGCTGCGCTCGTTACCCTGATCCAGAAGACGAAGATCGGCATGGCGATGCGCGCTGCTTCCCGCGATTTTGAGACGGCACAGCTCATGGGAATCAAGATCAACAATGTTATCAGCTTTACCTTTGCGGTGGGCAGCTTTCTGGCGGCAATTGGCTCGATGATGTATTTCTCCAACTACACGGCTGTTACCCCCACGGTTGGTGCAATGCCCGGTCTGAAAGCCTTTGTGGCTGCGGTGTTCGGCGGCATCGGGTCGATCCCGGGCGCAGTGATCGGCGGCTTCATTATCGGTATCTGCGAGAGCCTGATCAAGGGTGCAGGCGCAACCACCTTCAGCGATGCCTTTACGTTTGCGCTGCTGATCGTGGTGTTGGCGGTAAAGCCCACCGGTCTGTTCAGTGAGAACCTGACCGAGAAAGTGTGATGACCATGAAACAAGAGAAAAAACGCGTCTATCTTCGGGCGGAGCTGGCACTTGCCGCCCTGCTGGTCGTGCTGCTGGCACTGGATAACATGAGCTTTGTCCCCTCTATGCTGCTGACCGTGCTGCGCAAGGGTGCGATCTATGCGCTGGTAGCCGTCTCCATGAACCTGCTGAATGGCTTTACGGGTCTGTTCAGTCTGGGACAGGCAGGCTTTATGCTGCTGGGTGCTTATACCTACGCCATCCTTACTATTCCAGCCGCTTCCCAGAAATCCATTTATCAGCGTTATTCCAACGGCGGAATCGGATTTTCGATCCCAGAGCTGCTTTCAAAGCCTCTTGGCGGTATCGGTCTGCTGCTTGGCGTGATCTTCTGTTTGATCCTGGCGGGCTGCGTTGCGGCACTGTTCGCATTCCTGATCGGTCTGCCGGTGTTGAAGCTGAAGAGCGACTATCTTGCAATCGCCACGTTGGGGTTTGCGGAGATCATCCGTGCCGCTGTGGTGTATGAGGGCTTTGGTCCGTTGACGAATGGCTCGAACCTGCTGTACGGCTTCACCAGCTTTTCCAGCTTCAGCATCCCGCTGGGCAGCGTGACCCTGCATCTGGAAACCGTCATGCCCTTCCTCTTCTCCGGCATCTGCATCGGCATCATCCTGCTGCTCATCAACTCTACCTATGGTCGTGCCTTCAAAGCCATCCGTGATGACGAGATCGCAGCCGAGGCGATGGGCATCAACCTTGCCAGCCATAAGCGGATGAGCTTTATCATCAGCAGTTTTTTTGCCGGTATCTCCGGCGCAATGCTGGCAATGTATCAGGCCAGCGTACAGGCGACCACATTCAAATCCAGCATGACCTACGAGATCCTGCTCATTGTCGTTATTGGCGGCATCGGCTCGGTTTCCGGCTCGGTCATCGCTTCGTTCCTCTTTATTGCAAGCTCCGAGTGGCTGCTGCGCTTCCTCGACAATGAAACCTACATCGGCGGTTTCCGTCTGCCACTGTTGCGTTCCGGCTTCCGCATGGTGGTGTTCAGTATCATCATCATGGCTGTGGTGCTGTTCTTCCGTAAGGGCATCATGGGTGACCGAGAGCTTTTCCAGAAAAAGCCTGCGTCCACCACCGCAAAAGCCGCCAAGAAGGAGGTACGTTCCAAATGAGTGAAAATGTATTGACCATTGAGAATGCTACCATGCAGTTTGGCGGTGTGGTGGCAGTGGATAATCTGAACCTGAAGGTGGATAAAAACCAGATCGTTTCTTTGATCGGTCCGAACGGCGCAGGCAAGACCACAGCCTTTAACGTTGTAACCGGCGTGTATGCGCCCACCAACGGTGCGGTGTGGTTTGAAGGCCGCAAGATCATCGAGAATACGCCCCACGGCAAGATGAAAAAGCTCTACAAGGGGCAGAACGCAGGGAAGTATTCGCATATCATTGCACCGACGCCAGATCGGATCACGCAGATGGGCATTGCCCGCACGTTCCAGAACATCCGCCTGTGGAAGAGCCAGACAGTGTTTGAAAATGTTCTCATTGCCAAGCACTGCCGCCGCTCCGCAAACCTGCTGAGTGCTACTTTCCGCCTGAATGCGGATGAAGAAAAACGCCAGCGTGAGGAATGCGAACATCTACTGGAGGTGCTGGGGCTGCAACAGGTTCGGGATGAGCTGGCGACAGGTCTGCCGTATGGTCTGCAGCGTCGTGTGGAGATTGCCCGCGCGCTGGCAACCGAGCCGAAGCTGCTGCTTCTGGACGAGCCTGCTGCCGGTATGAACCCGCAGGAGACGGAGGAGCTGACGGCTTTCATTGACAGCATCCGTAGCGACTTCAACCTGACGGTGTTTATGATCGAGCACCACATGGATCTGGTGATGGATATTTCCGACCGTGTGTATGTGCTGGATTTTGGGCGTCTGATCGCCGAGGGCACACCGGCTGAGGTGCAGAACGACCCGCGTGTCATTGACGCTTATCTGGGGGTGGACGAAGATGCTTGAGATCAAGGATTTACACGTTTCTTATGGCGGAATTCAGGCTTTGCGCGGCGTGTCGCTGACGGTGCCGGAGGGAAAGATCGTGACCCTGATCGGTGCCAACGGCGCAGGCAAATCGACCCTGATGCGCACCATCTCCGGCCTTGTTAAGGCACAGAGCGGCTCGATTCTGTGGAACGGGCAGGAGCTGCTGGGCAAGCCCATTGACCAGATCGTGGCAAGCGGCATTGCCATGTCGCCGGAGGGACGTCGGGTGTTCGCGGATCTGACGGTGGTCGAAAACCTGAAGATCGGTGCCTATCTGCGGAAGGATAAGGCAGAGACCGAAAAAGATCTGGAATGGGTGTACAGCCTGTTCCCGCGCCTGAAGGAACGAAGCTGGCAGAGCGCAGGTACGCTTTCCGGCGGCGAACAGCAGATGCTGGCTGTGGGGCGTGCTCTGATGAGTAAGCCGAAGCTCCTGATGCTGGACGAGCCGAGCCTTGGTCTTGCGCCGATCGTTGTGCGGGAAATTTTTGATATCATCCGCACGGTCAACCAGCAGGGCATCACAGTGCTGCTGAACGAACAGAACGCCAATATGGCACTGAAGGTAGCGGATTACGCCTATGTCCTTGAGACCGGCAACCTGACGCTTTCCGGTACAGGTGCTGAGCTGCTGACAAACGAAGAGGTCAAGGCGGCGTATCTTGGCAAGAAGCGTGCCGATTAAAGAACATTTTTCACGAGAATATTTTATAGCTGCGTCCGCTCGGTCGGTCAGACACAGCGCAAAAACTCCCGTCAAGCACACTGCGATACAGATGCTTGACGGGAGTTTTCCTGTCCTTATTATTCCATCACGCCATCCACCAGATGAAAGTAATCATAATAGGATGTCGTATAGGTCTCATACCGCCCAATGACCGTGATGGGCGTGCCTTCTTCCGGATAATTACCGTCTGCCAGCACAAATTCCACGCCCTGCTGGCAGCAGGCGAGTGCATCGTAGATGACACAGGAGTGATACAGTTCGCCTGTCTGCTCATCAATGTACTCCTGATATTCACCTGTCATACGGACGATCTTATCGGTATAGCTCTCCGGAACGACGAGCATATTGTAGACCTCTGCGTTCACGACCGTATCGCTGAACAGGGTCAGATCAAGGTCCGCAACCATTCCGGCGTAAATGCCGTTTGTGTCAGCAGCCTCGCTTTCCGGAAGCGGAACGGAAGCTGCCGGAGCGGGAGCGGCAACAACACTGGAAGAAACCGGCTCCGGCAGAACCGTCGCCACGGAAGACGCCGCTTCGGACCTTGCACCGCAGGCAGTCAACGCAGCGGCGGCACAGAGGAGAGAAAGCACTTTCAGAAATCGTTTCATGATGCCCTCACCAACAGCCTTCCGATCAGACAGCACAGACCGAACGCCGCCAGATCGACGGCTACAATGGTCGAGCCGACGGGGGTTCCGGCGAGAATCGAGATCACAATGCCGAGAAAGGCGCAGCTCACGGACAATGTCGCCGAGCAGATTGTGACCGCGCGGAAATTTTTACACAGACGCATTGCCGAAAGAGCCGGGAAAATCACCAGAGCAGAAATCAGCAGGGAGCCGACAAGGTTCATTGCCAGCACAATGATAACTGCAATGACAACCGCAATCAGCAGATTGCAGCCATCCGTATTCGTTCCAACGGCCTTTGCAAAGGTTTCGTCAAAGGTGACAGCAAAGATCTTGTTATAGAACAGCACAAACACTGCAACCACAATGATAGAAAGCCCGACGCAGAGCCAGACTTCCGACTTTGTCAGGGTCAGAATCGAGGTTGAGCCGAACAAGGTGCTGCACACATCGCCGGACAGATTCGCCGAAGTCGAAAACAGGTTCAACAACAGATAGCCCATCGCAAGCGAACCAACAGACACCATCGCAATGGCGGCGTCGCCTTTGATCTTTGCGTTCTGCCCCGTGTGCAGGAGCAAAACCGCACAAACCACAGTTACGACCAGTGTCAGCGGCATATGGTCGTTCATTCCCAGAACGGTAGCCACTGCCGTAGCACTAAAAGCCACATGAGAGAGACCATCCCCGATAAAAGAAAAGCGTTTCAAGACCAGAGCTACACCCAAAAGTGAGGAACAAAGGGCGATCAGAACTCCCACGATGAGCGCATAGCGGACAAAAGGATAGTTCCAGTAAAAAGCCAGCTTTTCCAGTACGTTCATACGGCACCGCCTTTCCCGGCAGCAAACAGCCGCCCCTGTGGGCTTTGCAGATACTCTTCCTGTGTGCCGAAAAAGACACTTTCGCCGATATGGAGAATGTGGCTTGCATAGCAGATTGCGACCTGAATGTCATGGGAGATCATCAGGATGGTGATGCCTTCCTGCCGGTTCAAGTTTTCAATCAGGCGATACAGCTCAACGGTCGCTTTGGGGTCAAGACCGGAAACGGGTTTGTCCAGAAGCAGCATTTTCCGGGTGGCACAGAGGGCGCGCGCCAGAAGGATGCGCTGCTGCTGACCTCCGGAAAGCTCCCGGTAGCAGCGTTTTGACAGCGATTCGATTTGCATTTTGTGCATGGCATCCTGCGCAAGCTGCTTTTCCTCCCGATTGTAAAAAGGGCGCAGTCCGCATCGATTCTGACAGCCGGACAGCACGATTTCCTGCACGGAAGCTGGAAAATCTCTCTGCACAATGGTCTGCTGGGGAAGGTAGCCGATCTCGTTCTGCCGCAGTCCATCGCCCAGTTCGATTTGTCCGGAAATGGGGGACTGCAAACCGAGCAGTGTTTTCATCAGGGTGCTTTTGCCTGCACCGTTTTCACCGACTACACAAAGATAGTCGCCTGCGCGGATCTCAAAATTCAGGGGTTGCAGGATGGCTTTTCCCTCATAGCCGACGAGGAGATCGTTACATATGAGCTGGGGCATGACAGTTCCTTTCTTTAGTTCAAAGCCTGCTTCAGTACATCCAGATTGCTCTCCATGATGGAAAGATACGTCGTGCCGTTTGCCGCATCGGTGGAGGTGATAGACTGCATGGAATCCAGTGTCAGGATGGACTGATTTTTTTCGGCAGTGTTCTGCACGATGGTTTCGGCAATTTTGTGCTGTGTGCCCTCAATGGTCAGCACGCAGGGCAGACCCAGTTCGTCCACCTTGCCGGAAAGAAAGGAAATGGTCTCAAAGCTGGCTTCGGTTTCTGCGGAGCAACCAACGAAAGCGGCATAGTAGTTCAGACCGTAGTCGTCCACCAGATAGCGGAACGGGAAACGGTCGCCGAACAGAACGGTGTTTCGGGAAGCATTGTCCACCACGGTCTGATATTCACCGTCCAGAGCTACCAGCTTTTCCAGATACGCCGCAGCATTGGCAGCATAGGCATCCTTGTTGGCAGGGTCAGTCGTTTCCAGTGCATCGGCGATGGCGTTACAAAGAGTTTTGGCATTTTTCAGGGACAGCCAGACGTGTTCATCGTATTCCGGCTCATCCTCGTCCTCGGATTCTTCTTCCTCGACCTCCATACCTTCCACGATGTCTTCCTCTTTTACCTGCTCGCCCAGTACATCCAGCAGGTTGATAACCTGCATATCTTTGTTGATTGCTTCTTTCAGGGCATCTTCCACCCAGCCGTCCGACTCGCCGCCAACATAAAGGAACAGGTCGCAGTCCGAGATTTTGATGATATCATCTGCGGTGGGCTGATAGCTGTGCAGGTCTACGCCGTTGTCCAGAAGTATGGTAAGTTCGGCGTTGTCGGCCTTGTCGCCGAGGATCTCGCGCACCCAGTCATACTCCGGGAAAATGGTCGTGACGATTTTCAGCGTCTTGCTGCCGTTCTGTGATGCAGTAGACGAAGATACAACCTTTCCGCAGCCGCTCAGAATCCCAGTGGCCAGCAAAAGGCAAAAGAATACAGCGAATACACGCTTGGATTTTTTCATAGAAGGATTCTCCGTTGTTTGACGATAAAAATAATCCAATTTGCAATCTTATTGCGAATTGGATTATAACATGGCTTTTTCAGCGTGTCAAGCGGAAACTTTTCACAGCGATCTACTGCCTGTAGGATGAAACATCACGTTGGGAAATCAGCAAAGACCGCCCTCCGGAAAAAATCCGAAGAGCGGTCTTTGCTGATTTTTAATGTGTGCCTTCCACAATGGCGATTCCCTGTGCTTCCAGTTGATCTACGATATTCTGGATGCGGGGACAGCGGCTGTGGTCGGCTTGTTCGGTGCGGGTACAGATACCGAGATGTACCCGATCGACACCGATCTGTGTCAGACGTTCCAGCTTTTCCTGCATTCCGGGGTCTGTCTCAGGATCTTTTTCGCAGCCGTTGCAGTGCATGAATGCCACAAGCTCGGCGTCCTGCCCAGCGTACTGGGCAAAGTTTCGGGTACGGCTGTTCCATGCGGCAAGACAGGAGGCTCCGGTGCAGATCTGACAGGCCTTCAGGCAGGAAAGAATCGCTATTTTTTTCATGGGGATCCCTTTCTGCGGATGTGGGCGGCAGGGCGATAGAGGATGCGGAGAACCCCATCCTCATCGGTCAGGACATGCGCCTCCACGTGGTAGACCTTCCGGATGAACTCCGGTGTCAGCAACATTTCGGGTGTGCCGTGACCAACGATCTTGCCGTCCAGAACGGCATACAACTCGTCGCAGTACATGGCGGCAATGTTCAGGTCATGCACTGCGGTGACAACGGTTCGGTTCAGCCCACGTACCAGCTCCATCATCTGCAATTGATGCTGGATGTCCAGATGGTTGGTTGGCTCGTCCAGGATCAGACAGGGGGTCTGCTGTGCCAGCGCGCGCGCCAGAATGACCCGCTGCTGTTCGCCGCCGGACAGGGTGGAGAAGATCCGTCCGCTCATTTCCTGCATCCCGACCGTCGCGAGACTTTCGGTCACGATACGGAAATCATCGGCATTGTCCCGTTCCATTGCCTGTTTGTGGGGGGAGCGTCCCATCAGAACGACATCCTGCACGGTGAACTCGAAGTTATAGTAGTTGTGCTGGGCAACGACAGCGATCTTTTGCGCTGTCTGCCGTACCGGAAGCTTCTGGATAGGATCACCGTCCAGATAGACTGCGCCGTCTGTCGGTTTCAGAACTCGATAAATGCACTTGAGCAGGGTGGATTTTCCGCTGCCGTTCGGTCCGATCACGCCGATGACCTTCTGACCGGCAGCGGTGAAATCAACGCCCTTCAGGATCTCAGTCCCGCCAAGGACAGCTTTCAGCTCTTTGGTCTCGATTTTCATGCGTCGCCACCTCCGAATCCGTACCGACGGCGTACCATCAGATAGATGAACACCGGAGCACCCAATAAGCTCGTGAGGATGCCGATGGGCATTTCATTGCCCGGGATGATGGTACGGCAGGCAACATCCGCCCAGATCAGAAAGACTGCTCCGCCCAGTGCCGAGATCGGAACTATCTTCCGGTGATCCGTGCCAAACAGCAGGCGTACCACATGCGGCACGACCAGCCCAACAAAGCCAATCGTGCCCGCATTGTAGACGGAAAAGCCGATCATCAGCGAGGTCACGACCAGATAGACGATGCGCCAGCGGTGCAGATCAGTGCCAAGGGTGATGGCACTGTCATCGCCCAGAAGCATCAGATTCAGGGTGCGGCTCTGGGTCAGGAAAAATCCCACGCCCAGCAGGGTCACGACGGCCAGAACGCCGTTATCGTTCCAGTTGGCCGCGCCCAGACCGCCCATCGTCCAACGGATGATCTGGCTGGGCGCGTGGTCGTCGTCGCGAATATAAATTGCAAAACTGGAAAATGCGCCGCAGACCGCCGAGAGTGCCGATCCTGCAAGCAACAGCTTGACCGCAGTTGCGCGACCGCCCACATTGGCAAGCGCGATCACGGCAAAGGAGATGAGCAGGGCACCGAGAAACGCCATGACGCCGACGTATTTCGTGCCGAACGACACTCCGACGCCAAACAGCACCGCCAGCGTCGCGCCCAGAGATGCACCGGATGAAATGCCCAGAATATAGGGGTCTGCCAGCGGGTTTTTGACGATGGCCTGCATCACCACGCCGCTGACCGCAAGGCTTGCGCCGACTGCCGCCGCGAGGATCAGGCGGGGAAGGCGGATGAGCCATACAACATCATGCAGGGGCGTACCGGAAGCCCAGTCCGCAGGGATCGGCTGACGGAACAGCAGATTTCCCAGCTCGTACCGGATGACAGTGTATACGTTGCTCACAGGCAGCTTCATCGTGCCGAAGGTGACGGCGATCAGAATGGATACCGGAAGCGCAATGAGCAGCAGGATGATCGCGACCACATAGGCTGGTTTGCCCCTGAACAGCCCGCGGGAGGATGTTTTTTCGCTCATCTTACTTGCTCAGGTCGGGATACATGCCGGCGGCAATGGTCTTGATGCCGTCGATGGTGCGAGGACCTGCGGCGTACATATCGCCCAGCATGATCAGCTCAACACGACCATTCTTGACAGCGGACAGGCTTGCCAGAGCGGGGTCGCTCTCGATGACAGCGAGCTGATTTGCCTTGACGGTCTCCGGATCGTCTCCGGAGTAAGCCATGTAAACAACAAAGATAACGTCCGGGTCACATGCCAGCAGGTCTTCCTTGCTCATTTCATTGCCGTCCGGCTTTGCCAGCTCGCCGCCGAGCTGGGTCACCATATCGCCAGCCAGCGTCTTGGAGCCGTAGTTGGTGATGGAATCGCCCAGCGGCTCGATCACGGCAACGCTGACCTTGTCCTGACCCTGCGTAGCCGCGACGGTGTCGGCGACTTCCTGCTTCATTTCATTGACGATCTCGTTTGCCTTGTCCTCAACGTCAAAGATCTTGCCAAGGTTCAGGATGTCGGTATACTCATTTTCCAGCGTACGGGCATAACCACCGGGACGAGTGTTGGTGTTCATATAGGTGGCAACGCCCTTTGCGTTCCAGTCGGTCACATCGCCCAGCTTCTTATCGCTGAAGATCGACCCCCAGGACAGGATCATATCAGGGTCGAGAAGGGTGACGGTCTCTTTATCGGGAGCAAAGACATCCTCATTGTAGTTCATCTTCTCGAAGCCGGATTTCCATTCCTCCTTGACCTCGTTGTCCAAGCCATAGGAAGCCACGACATGATCCTCCAGACCCAGAGCGATCATCGTCTCGATCGAGCCCTGATAAACGGCAATGACCTTCTCAGGAGCCTTGTCGTAGGTGTAGGTCACTTCCTCACCGGCGTAATTGTAGTTGGTGATGGTGACCGGATAATGGTCGCTGTTGGTCGCAGTCTCAGAGACGGCAGAAGCGGAGGAAGCCGGAGCCTCACTGGACGCTGCCGAGGAAGAGGAAGCTGCCTGCGAGCAGGCGGTCAGGCTCATGGACAGAGCCATTGCCACGGCGACAACGGCCGAGGTCAGGGCGAGTTTGCGTTTTCTCATGAAAAATACTCCTTTTCTTTCTTCAACGATCCGCACCGCAAAAAATACGGGTCTTTCCGTCAGCGAAGCCGCCAGCAGAAAGACCCGTTGTCAAAACAAAGCGCAAAAAACACAGTGCACATTCAAAACACCCTGCAAGCCTGCCGGATGCCTTTGTTTTGCCGTGCAAACAGTTCGTCCGTCTGCCGCACGGGTCCTGCCCGGTGTGCCGAGGTTGAAGAAGCCCGACACACAGCAGTATGAACCATACAGGCAGGTCTTCCGGCTCTGGCATCTACATTCCGGCTTCCGTCTTCCCATGCAAGGCACAGTGACACAAAATGAAACCGGAACTCGACCATTACGGCGGCGGTCCCGCGCAGGTGTTGCACCTGCTTCCCTATTCTTCCGGCCGGCTTTGCAGCCCCGGACACCTGATGGTGCTTTGTTCCTTTAGGATAACACAAACTGCGTCATCCCGCAAGATGCAGTCCGATTTTTTGGTTCAGGCTGTCTGTATCCGGAAATACTCCGGAAAACTCAGAAGAACCGACAGAAGCCAAGGAAAACGCCCATCAGGAAGAAGAGCGCGGTCTTGACAAGAGCGGGAAGCCAGAAATTCTTCGCAAGGGTCAAGTCCCAGCGGCTGATATTGCTGCGGGGACAGATGCCGACGCAGGCTTCACATGCAATACATTCACCGCTTCGCAGGCTCTCCTCATCCAGCTTCAGGTTGACCGGGCAGCGGGCAGCGCAGGCGTTGCAGCCCGAAATACATTGGCTGCTGTCCCGATGGAGCTGCGCAAAGGGCAGCACCGGCAGCAGCGAGAAGAATGCGCCCATCGGGCAGAGGAACTGACAGAAGAAACGGCTGTGAAACGCCATGCCGATGAGGATCAGGAGGAACAGCAGGATGCCGACGCCGAACCCCTCGGGAGGAAGCTTCAGTGCGGTCAGACGGGAGAACACTTCCCATGGGTCGGTGCCGGACAGCTTGCGGTACTGATTGTTGGCGCACACCGCTACGATGAAGAGCAGGACCAGATACTTCACCGTCTGACTGTACTCCACAGCCTTGTCTGGCAGTTGGAACTGCTTTTTTCGATGCAGCAGCTTTTTTTGGACAAGTCCGGACAGCCAGTAGACGAAATCGCCCAAGCTGCCGAAGGCGCAGACATAGCCGCAGAAGAAGCGACCAAACAGGATGGTAAATCCGCACAGACCGATGAGCGAAAGTGTGAAGCTGTTCAGCGACAGCTCTTCACTCGTGCTGATGCACAGGAAGATCTGTCGTACACCGGCAAAGCCGGCAACGAATGCGCCGGGCATCGAGACAAAGAAAAGAAACTGAATGCCGGCACGAAGCCATGCGCGGTGCCTCAGATCGCATTGACGTTTTTGAGCCGCAGTCAGTGGCTTTTTTGTTGTCTGTTCCATTTATTCCGCCGCCTTTCCAAGTGCGTCTGCAACTGCGTTGATCATGCCCTCCGAGGTCAGCGTCGCACCCGAAACAGTGTCTACCTCGGTGGACTGGGTGGACAGCATCTTGTCCAGCACCGTCAACGACTGGGTGTAATAGGGCTTATCCTCGCCGTCTGCGTTCAGGATGGAGATGTCGGTCATCTTGCCATCCTTGAGGGTGACGGACACCGTGATCAGGTCGCCGAAGCCAAAGGCAGAGCCTTCGTAAACACCGTCTTTCATGCCACTTTCCTCTTCCTCTTCGGCTTCCGCTTGGAGGATAGAAGCATTGTAAGCGTTTACCTCATCGATCTCCTTTTGACGGTCGGCAACGGCAGCGGCACGGACGGCGGCAACGCTCTGGTACTGCCACAGGATGCCTAAAATCAGAAGCAGATTGAGCACACGGATGATAAAATTCTTGTATTTTTTCATTGTACGGTCTCCTCCGGCAGTTCGGTCTGTTCAGCTTCGGACGGCTGCGGTTCGGCAGGAGTCTCAGCGGGCAGTGTCTCGTCGGTCGTGGGCTGGTCTGCCGGGACTTCCGAAGAAGGCGTCTCTTCTGTCGTGGCGGAGCTGGATGCAGCCTCAAAAACGACCTGCGACGGCGACGAAGCGGGCTGCTCGGAGGAGAAGAGGGAATCCCACAGCTCTTTTGCGCGCTCGAGGAGGGTGGGGTCTTTTTTCTCCGGCTTCACGACTTCGACAACAGGGGGCATGACATCAGGAGTTTCGCTGTCTGCGGACTCTTCCACAGGTGTTTCGGTTGCGGTTTCCGATGAGGATTCCTCAGTGGGAGCTTCCTCGTGATTGGATTCAGCGTCGTTGGCGGCTTTCATCATGGCGGACTTGACCGCATTGATGATGCCGGTCGAGGAGTAGGTCGCACCGGAAACGGTGTCAACCTCAGGAGAATTTGCCGTCAGCATGGACGAAATGACATAGCGTGCCCGTGTGAAGTAGGAGCGTGTTTCACCTTCGGCACTGAGGATGGTGATATCCGTGATGGTATCGTTCGAGATCGTGACCTGCACCGTGATCGATCCGCCGTAACCATCCGCGGAGGCAGTGTATACGCCGTCACGGTAAGCCGACGGCGCAACGAATTCCTCGATGACAGGCGGCTCTTCGGGCACTTCCTGTTTAGGCGGCAGGGGATTGATGACCTCTTCTCCAGTCAGAGCATTCTGGATCGCACCCAGAATACCGCGGGAGGTGTAAGTGGCTTCCGAAATGGCATCGACCTCCCACGTCTGGGCGTCCTGCACGATGGTCAGCAGACGGCGGGCACGCTTTAGAAAGTTGGAAGTCTCATGGGACGCGTCGAGAATTTGCAGGTCGGTGATAAAACCGCCCTCCATCGTTACCTGAACCTTGACTTTTCCGCCGTAGCCGCGGGACGAGCCGACATAAACGCCGTCTGCGTAGGGGAGAGCAGGCAGGATTTTACTCTCTTCGGATTCGGATGCAGCCTCAGATTCGGCGACTTCGCTGGATGATGCGATGGTCGCACTCAGACGCTCGGGGACTTCGGCAAGCACCGGAGTGGTGTTGGGCAGTGTCGTCATAACGACGGCAGCAACGGCGACCGCCGGAACGAGCTGAACCAGTGGGCGCAGCTTGTTGAATTGGCTCATAGGGGAATTCCTCCTCAAACATGGAAAACAAGGTCATTCCCATTTCAGGAACGACCTTGTTCAATATTCCTATTCAGAGAGAACGCAGGACCGATCAGGCAGCCTGGAGGTTCTCAATCGCCTCGGTCAGGTGAGTGACCTGCTCAAGAGCGGAAGCCTTGTACAGAGTTGCGCTCTGCAGCAGGTCGATGCTCTCAGACAGCTCGGTCTCCAGATTTGCGAAGCTTGCCGCAGTGTATTGGGACTTGACCTTGGTCTGAGCCTCGTTCACAACAGCCTGCAAAGCAGCACGGTCAGCGTCGTCCGCCAGCTCATGCTTTGCGATGTTGTCCGTAGTGATCTGGAACTTGATGACGGTGTCAGCATAGCCCAGAGCACGCAGAGTGATGGTCCAATAGCCAGTGCCGTCCGTGCCTTCAGGGAACTGAGCACGCAGAGAATCGGTCAGACCGAGCTGAATGCCCATAGACTTGTGCATCCAGTTGTCTGCCGCAAACTTGGTGCCGTAGGAAGCCTTGGCAGTGGTGTAGGTGCTGTCATTGCCGTAGTAGGTCCAGACAACGCTCTGCATCCGAGAACCCAGCTCGCCGTAGTTGCCGTTCAGGTCAACGCGGATGGTCTCACCGAAAGAACCAACATCGTCGCCGCTGCGGACATCTACAGTCAGACCCTCAGCAGCTTTCTGCTCAGAATCAGCGATGCCGGAGCCGGAGCCGTTGTGAGCGGCGGAGAAGGTGTAGCTGTCGCCACTCTTGGTCGCGTACTTCAGACCGTTGGTATTCTCGTCAACCGCTGCGGTCAGCGTGTAGGAGACGAGGTTCTTCTCGGAATAACCGCCGACAAGCTGACCGCCGTTCTGAACAGTAGCGTACTTGGAGCAGAAGTCGCTCAGATCCTTGGTAGCAACACGGACAGGAACATACTTGACGCCGAGGATCTCATAGTGATCCATCTTGACGGTAGAGCCATCGGGCTTGGTGATGGTGCCGCGGCTCCAGCCGTAAGCGGTGCCGTCAGCCAGATAGAAGGTCTTGCCATCGTCAGACCAGTGAAAGACGGTGTAGGTGCTGCCGTCTGCTGCGTAGATGACAGCAGTCTGCTGGAAGCTGCCGCGGTGCAGACCATGGTTTACGGTCGCGCGGGAAACTGCGTCGAAAGCACCCTTGTCGTGCTCCTCGTGGCTGTCGAGCTGATCGGAGGAAGCGGTGCTGCCGGCGGCATACACGCCCTCGTTTGCCCAATACTCATCCCAATCCAGAGCAGCGTACAGATAGGTGTACTGGTTGCCCGTCAGAGAGGTGACGATCTCGTCAAAAAAGCCATTTTCAGAGGCGTCCGGCGCAGCTGCAAAAGCGGTGGCAGTCATCAGGCTGAATGCCATTGCCATGGAGAGCACCAGCGAAAGAATCTTCTTCGGTTTCATGAAAACACTCCTTTCCATTGTTTAACCGACTTGCTTTAAGTGTTAGAATATGCTAACTTTCGATGCGAAAACAAATCGGTTGTATTAGCAATCACTAACCGACAAGCCATATTATAAGGAAGCCTTTTCCAGTTGTCAAGAGGATTTTATATTTTTTTCAAGAGAGAAGATGACCCCGCCCGAAATTTGTGTGAAGAACACAAATTGGGCAGGGTCATCTTGTGCGATACGACGAATAATAGGAGATTTTTTCGTTTATTCGGGGGCTTTCATGCTCTCGACCATACTGATCTGCTTGACGTGACGGCGCATGACAAGACAGACGAGAAAATTGAACACCATCGTCAGGGCAACGCTGATCAGGTAGCTGCGGGGCGCAATGGAGCGAATGAACATCATCCGGTCCATTTCGACGGTGCGGACGATGAACTGATGGAGCGGTACACCCAACCCCAGACCGACCAGTGAACCGATGAAGGCGAGCAGATCGATCTCTCGGAAAATATAGCGGTAGACCTCTTTGTCGTAGAAGCCGAGCACCTTGATGGTCGCCAGCTCCTTTTTGCGTTCGGCGAGGTTGACCGAGATGAGGTTGTACAGAACGACAGCAGCCAGCGCGCCTGCGCAGATGATGACAAGACCAACGACATAATTCAGGCAGCCGATGAGATTGGACAGCATTCCGGTCGTGTCAGCGGTGAAGGTCACGCTGGAAATGTAGTTGCATGCCAGAAGCTTGGTGCGGAGCGCATCGGTGTCGTCGGTGGTCTGGCAGGAGGTCTGAGCGAACACGGTGTTCCATTCCAGCGGAGTCGAGCCGAGGTAACGGTCGAAATCCTCCTGCGACAGGTAGAGCCGTGCGTAGATGTAGTTCTCGGTGATGCCCGTCAGAGTCAGCTCAAGCCGTTCGCCGGAGGGCGTTTCGACCCAGAACGAGTCGCCGACCGAAAGCCCCAGTTGGGTCGCGGTTTTTTCGGTCAAAATCGCACTATCGGTGTTGAAATCGACGGAATGATGTCCCGTTCGGGTGCGGAAGGTGTTGTACTTCGTCAGCAGGCTGTCATCCTCGGCGGCGACAAGACTGACGGTCTCCGCTGTGCCGTTCGAATTGTAGACTGAGACAGACTTGGTGTAAAATTTGCCCCAGCTCTTGACTTCACTGCTGGAATTCAGTACGTCAGCAAGTCCGTTTTCGGCGGTGAGAGCTTTCTCGCTGCTTAGGGAGATGGTGAGGTCATTGTGGGTCAGCTCGGTGGATTGCTTATCCACGATGGGGAGAAGAGCGTCCTGAATGCCGAAGCCGATGAGCAGCAGTGCTGTGCAGCCCGCCACGCCCAAAACGGTCATGAAGAACCGCTTCTTATACCGGAACAGGTTGCGGGCGGTGGTCTTCTGAGAGAAGGACATGTGCTTCCAGAGCGGGGTGATATACTCCATCAGGATGCGTTTGCCCGCTGCCGGAGCACGGGGAAGCAGGAGGGATGCCGTCTTTTCCCGTAGAGAGGAACGGCAGGCGAGCCATGTCGCCAACCCGATGACTGCCGCGCTGATGCCAAGGCTGACCGCAGCCATGCCCGGGTAGAAGGTCAGTCGGAAGGTGGGCAGGTCGAAGATCATGCCGAAAGCGTTCCAGATGATGATGGGAAACACCGTAAAGCCCACCGCCATACCCGCAAAGCTGCCCAGAATGCTGGCGGAAAGGGCATAGAACAGATATTTGGCGGCAATCTGACTGTTGGAGTAGCCCAGCGCCTTGAGCGTACCCATCTGGAGACGGTTCTCGTCCACCATGCGGGTCATGGTCGTCGAAGCCACCAGTGCCGCCACGAGGAAGAAGAACACCGGGAACACCCGGGCGATGGCGGTCATGCGGTCGGTGTACTGCTCGTAGGTGACGAAGCTCATAGTGCTGGTGCGGTCGAGGATGTACCACGAGCCGTTCTGAATGTCGGAGATCTGCTCCTCTGCGTCTGTGATCTGCTTCAGACCGTCGGCAAGCTGCTGCTCGGCATCGGCCTTCTGAGTCTCGTACTCGGTGCGGGAATCCGCCAACTGCTGCACGCCAGAGTTGTACTCTTCCCAGCCGGAATCAAGCTGTGTCCGGGCATCCTCGAGCTGCTGCTGTGCGGCGGCAAAGGCGGAGTAAGCCGTCGCCGTGCCGGTGTTCATCGAGAGCTGACCCTGCATCAGGGCAAGCTTCATCTTGCGCAGAGCGGCCTTTGCCTCGGTCACAAGGGATTCGTTGGAGAGGGTGGGCGAGGAGATAAGCCCCCGTGCGTACATCTGCTGTTTGCCGGCATCGAGTTGCTGCTGGTAGCCGTCCAATTGGTTTTTGATGTTGTCATAGGCGGCTTGCGCCTTAGCGAGAGCGTCCCGAAGTTCGACGTAATCCTCATCCTCTGGCTCGGCTTCGTCGAGGGCGTTTTGGGCGTTATCCAATGCGGTCTGCGCGTAGCCCAGAAGAGGCTGGGCTACGGTCTGGACATTGACGAGAAGCTCGATCTGCTGCAGCTGATCCTCGAACTCAAGCACCTGCTCTTCGCTGGTGAGAAGCTGATCCGCTCCATTCTGCATGGTGTCAGGAAGTGCTGCCTGCTGCTGGGCAAGCTGCTCCTTGCCGGAGCTGTACTCTTTTTCGCCCTGCTCCAGCTGGACTTTTGCTGTGTCCAGCTTGGACTGTGCTTCGTTCAGCTGACGTTCCGCATCGGCGAACCGGGCTTCTGCTTCGACCTTTTTGTCGTTGTAGGTCTGCTTGGCCTCGTCCAGCTGTGCGGTGGCGTCTTCAATGAGCTGTGCCCGGCGTGTCTCGCACTGGGCGTCGCTGATGGCGGTCAGCCGGTCGGCCACAAGGTCGACTGCCTGCTGGTATTCCTCTGAGAAATTATCGTACAAATCGGCGTTTTTGACTTTGATATAGCAAATCGTATAATAATCAGCAGCCAAATCGCCGTTCGGAACGAACAAAATGACATCTAGAGTGCCGTCTCCGGCGGTGGTGGACTCAGCGTCGGTGGAAAAATGGGTCGGATCCTGCACGCTGCCGACCACAGTGAAGATTTTGACGTTCAAGCCGTCCGTGTCGTCCGAAACCGTCAGCTTAGTGCCGAGAGGGATGTCATCGGCGTACCCGAGAACATGGACGACACACTCATCGTCGGATTCGGGCATCCGACCATCCCGCAGGATGAGATGGTTCATGTTGTCGGGAGTGTCGACCTCCGGGTCGGCGGGAAGCTCCTGAAACCGCACCACGGCTGGCTCGTCAGAGTTCGACCACTGGGCGGTGGCGTCCAGATATTTCACTGGCTGGACGGCGGTCACGCCCTCGGTGGCGCGGATGGCTGAAATGTCGTCCTCCGATAAGCCTAGCGTTGAGAGAACTCGGATGTCAAAGACGTTCTGCTGGACATAATATTTTTGGGCGGCAGTGCGCATACTGGGCGCAATGCTGACAAGTCCGGTCAGCATCATTACGCCCAGCAGGACGATGCCGAACAGGGAGACGACCCGGCTCATGCTGCCCTTCATCTCCCGAATGATATTTTTACGATAACTTTTCCGCACTGTAATCACCACTCGATCTGTTCCACAGGGATGGGATGGGCGTTGACCTGATTCGAGAGGATCTGACCGCTTCGCACCTGAATGATGCGGTCAGCCATTCCGGTAAGAGCTGTGTTGTGGGTGATGACGATGACGGTGCGTCCCGTCTCACGGCAGGTCTTTTGCAGCAGTGCGAGCACCTGCTTGCCCGTCTTGTAGTCCAGCGCGCCGGTCGGCTCGTCGCAAAGCAGAAGCTTTGGGTTCTTGGCAAGGGCGCGGGCGATGGAGACACGCTGCTGTTCGCCGCCGGAAAGCTGTGCGGGAAAATTGTTCAGCCGTTCGCCCAAGCCTACCTGACGCAGCGTTTCGGCGGGGTCAAGAGGGTCACGGCAGATCTCACTTGCCAGCTCGACATTTTCAAGGGCAGTGAGGTTTTGCACCAGATTGTAGAACTGGAACACAAAGCCGACGTCATAGCGTCGGTAAGCCGTCAACTCCCGCTCGGTAAAGTGACTGACATTCTGACCGTCCAACCAGACGCTTCCCTCGTCACAGGTATCCATGCCGCCGAGGATATTCAGCAGGGTGGTTTTGCCCGCGCCGGACGGACCGACGATGATGCAGAACTCACCCTTGTCAACGTAGAAATTCAGATGGTCGGCGGCAGCAATCTTCACACTGCCGGTCTGATAATACTTGGAAACACCTTCAAACTCTACAAAATGCTCCATAGCGTGCCTCCTTGGTGATGTTTTTTTCATCTGCTATGATAGCATAAATTTGCGTGGGTGCGCCAGTGGGAGAAAAGGGATTTTGCAAAAAAGATACAAACAAACCTCTCAGTCGCTTCGCGACAGCTCTCCTAATAGGTAATAGGAGAGCCAAGCCTCCCTTCAGTAGGGGAGGTGGCAATGCGTCAGCATTGACGGAGAGGTTTATAAAACAGCAAGAGACGGAAGCCGTTGCCAGCTTCCGTCTCTTGTCCAAGGGAAAATTATTTGGGGAATGCTATCGCCGAGGGAAATCAGGCGGTAGCAGCGTCGAATGCAGCTGCGAACTTTTCGTAATCAGCGGTGGTGTATGCGTCCTCGCTGGTCTCCCAGTTGACATACTTGTAGTTGCACGGACCAAACATCGCGTTGATCTTGCTGTACTCATTGACGTGGGTCAGGCACCAACGCACATCGTAGTAGCAGGGAACTGCAAGAGAGTGGTTGATCATATAAGCCTCGGCCTTTGCGAATGCCTCATAACGGGCATCGGTGTCATCGACAATGGCATTTGCCTCGTTGACGAGGTCGGTGAACTCCTCATAAGAAGCGATGAGGTCTTTCTGATAATCCGCGGGAGCGTCGGCAGCGATGGGAATGTTGGAGTAGTTGACTGCATAGTAAGCGTTGTCATCATGAAGGATCTCCTGACCGACGAAGTTGATGGGGTCGCCGAAGTCTGCGCCCCAGCCGTTGATGACGAAGCCGTGCAGCTTCGGGATACGGACTTCCTTCGCAAAGGAGGAAACATAGGTCTGGAGATCGAGCTGAATGAAGTCGTCACCAAAGCTGTCAACAAAACACTGCTTCAGAACGGTTGCGTTATCCTGCGCAACGGTATTGCCGGCGACGAAGTAGAACGGAGGCTTGACGGGGAAGGTAACGCCGATCGCGGTCAGCTCCTCAACTGCCTTGTCCCGCAGAGCCTTGATGGAGTCCTCAGAAGAATCACGCAGGTGAACCATGGACTCACCATCGTAGGCGTACTTCTCGCCGTCGATGCCCAGCTCTTTCGCAACCAGAGAGGTGTAATCCTCACCCTTGGAGTTGTAGCAGACACCCTTCATGGTGTAGAAGCTGTTCTCGCACTTCAACGGATTGATCTTATTGAAGCGTGCGTAGTAGGGGATAAGGTTAAGACCCTCCTGGAAACAGCGGCGGAAGCTTTCGTTTGCGACTGCCTTGTTCCAATTCTCGTTGGGTGTACCGTCTGCGTTCAGGCAGTGGTAGTTGAAGTGAAAATCATAAGCGTACTTGGTGGGACGCTTCTCGCAGAGCTGCTGGTTGTACTCGTTGCTCGGATCGGACTGAATGGTAGTCAGGGTACTCTCGCTCAGCTCCAGTTCGTCCAGCTCACGGTTCTGATAAAGCTGATAACCGACAGTCAGGTCGGAGATCATATTCAGAGTGACGCGCTCAAAGCGGGTCACATTGTCCGCATCGTAATAGTGGGGGTTGGGAATGTAGCTCTTGGTGTTGTCCGCAACGAATTCTTCGATC
This sequence comes from Bacteroides uniformis, assembly GCA_963615155.1. GTDB lineage: Bacteria > Bacillota > Clostridia > Oscillospirales > Ruminococcaceae > Faecalibacterium. Next base: position 27,173 of record CAVEGP010000020.1, read on the forward strand.
AGGTACGGACCGCAGCTCCACATCTGGTCGTAGGTCACGCTGCGGAAACCATCGATGCCCAGCTCGTCGATCAGAGCCGGAGGTGCAGGGTAGCAGCAGACATAGCTGGCGACTGTGTCAAAGTAGGGGCAGGGATTCAGGCAGGTGAAGACCAGCGTGTAATCATCGGGTGCTTCGATGCCAACGCCGGCAGCCAGCATATCCTCATAGGTCAGGGCATAAGCTGCGTCATTGTCCAGAGCGTCGGTCTTTTCGTAATAATCGGCTGCGCCGACCACAGTGGTGGAAGGCATGGAGGTGTTGGCGGCCTCGTTCTTCTTGGAATTCAGGACCCACTCGAAGCCGACAAGGAAATCCTTGGCGGTCAGATGATCCTTCACTTCGCCGTTGATATCGACCCAATCGACGTCGTCCCGCAGGTGGAACGTCCAGACCGAAGAGTCATCGTTGTGTTCCCAGCTCTTTGCGATGGCTGCGACCGGCTTGCCCAGATTATCAAAGCTCAGCAGACCATCCCAAATGTTGGTGGTGACGTTGAAGTTGGTCGCCATCTGGCTGTACAACATATTCCAGCTCTCGATCTCACGACCAGAGGTCTCATAGGTGATGAACTCGGTCAGAGCCTTGCCGGAAGAAGCGGCAGCACCGGAGGAAGCCGATGCACTGGTCGATGCGGAGCCAGCCGTGCTGGTGGAAGAGCTGCCGCCGCAGGCTGCCAGCAGACCGGCTGCACCCACGACGCCTGCACCCTTCAAAAAGCTCCGGCGGTTGATGGTACGGTTCTCGAAGTCGATATTCATTTTTCTTTCCCTCCCAAAATTCTGAAGAATTCTGCAAAACCCCAGCCAAAGGCTCTCCTACAAGGAAAGCTGTCGAGCGAAAGCGAGACTGAGAGGTTGGATAAGCGCAAGCAAACGGCATCTTGTACAACCTCTCCGTCACAGCTGACGCTGTGACACCTCCACTGGTAGGGGAGGCTCCGGCAAAGCAATCCAACGTCTGCATTTCCCGAACAGACTCCGAAATGGATACAAAAAAGACGCAGAAACAGATTTTTACTACCTGTACCTGCGCCTCTGCAGAACCCCTTCGATAAATGCATTTTATCACACGAAAACATTCGTGTCAAGAAAGCGAAAGGGTTTTGAGAATTGAAAATATTAAGCTCGATGTGCTTTTAAAATGAAGGAACTTCATTTTTGTAAGAAATCAGCCCTGAGAAGCCTGATCGAAAGCCTTTGCGAATGCCTCGTACTGGACGGTGGTGTAAGCCTCTTCGCTGGTCTCCCAGTTGACAGCCTTGTAGTTGCAGGGACCATAC